>CADAMO010000118.1 GCA_902788995.1 Oscillospiraceae bacterium | reverse complement strand
TTTGTTGATTCCTGTACTTGTCTCTAACTAAAATCAGCTATTTCTCAAAGTGTTTTCCACTACCTATCCAACTGTGGAATTTACTTTGGGAATTAACGGTTTTTTCACAATCATACAAAACAGACCTTTTTTTATAAAGATTGAACAAAAAAGGTCTGTTTGTGTTTTATCAAATATGATTGTTTCCTGAAAGCACAGAAAAGAAAGCACAGAAAAGAAAGCACAGAAAAGAAAGGACAGACAGAAAACGACAGATATGACATCATACAGCTTATGTATGATCGCCGCAGAGGGCGGTTTTTTAGGTTCATCACGGATTATTGCGGGATAGAGGCAAAGGGGGATTTGGCGAGCTGAAAGCTCAAGTCGTAAGTCGTAAGTCGTAAGAAGCCCTTCGGGCGTTCCTGTATTACGTTGAAAACCAACGTATTTCCACTCTTACAAAACAACTTTTTCTTACGACTTACGACTCACGACTTGCGACTGTTTGTCGCTCAACAGAGCGACAAACTCACAATTTGTCGAAAAAAACCTGAAGCATACTGCATCTGACATTCAAATATTCCCTTACCGCTTCGCGTTTTCGGTGTAAAGCGCCGTGTAGCGCGGTCGGTCGCCGGAGAGATCCGACGACAGCAGCCGCGCCTCCTTCACCGGCAGAAGGGCGTTCCGCAGCCCCCGTTCAAAGGGGAACAGCCGGAAATCCGCCGAGGGGAACGCCGTTTTCCGGCACAGGGTGATATGCGGCCGACAACCTCCGGAGCAGCTTCGTCTCGGAGGAAGAAGGACAGAAACACGCGTTTTTGTTGACAAACCAAACGAAAAAAAATATAATGAGAGGGAAAGGGTGAGGTGAGAGGATGAAGCGATTCAAAAAAGTGATGATCCTGTCAGGCATCGCGGTATTGCTGCTGGGCGTCGCCGTTTTTCTGGCGCTGCGGCCCGTTCCCGCGCCCGCGGCCCCCGCGCTTTTGCGGGAAGCGCCGCCGGAGGCCGACGACCTGCGCGAGGCGCTGGAGGTGGAGGGCGTCGGCGGCAGCCGGTTCTATATTCAGTACCCGCGTCAGGCGGCCCTGCAAACCGTTCCCGTTTCGCGGTTCGGCGCTTCCCCGGACAACGAAGACAACGCCGACGCGCTGAACGCCGCGTTTGCTTTCTGCGCCGAAAATCCCGGTACGCGCCTGCTGTTTGAGCCGGTCACGTATTACGTTTCGGGGCAACTGAAGCTGAATGATCTGAAGGACGTTCTCATTGACGGCAACGGCGCGCGGCTTTTGTACGATCACGGCAGCAGCTTTTTTACCCTGCGCCGCTGCGCCTGCGTGGAGGTGCGGGACCTGACCTTTGACTGGGATTGGGAAAAACAGCCCCTCGGCGCTATCGCCCGCGCCGAGACCGTCAAGGGCGAAAAAAACACGGTGGACTTCATTTTTGACCGCCCGGAATACGCCCGGGAGGATATGCTCTACGCCATCAGCCAGGCCGATCCCGCAACCGGTACCTATGGCGCAAAGGGCGCCTATATCGAAACCTATGAGGGGCAGAACCCCGATATCATTCATCAGGTGACGAAAATCGCGGATGATACCCTTCGCGTGGTACACAACGGCACGCTGTCGCATTTCGGCGGGAACTCGTTTATCCTGCGCTCCACGGCTTACGGCGGCTCCCTGATCGATATTTATGAAGCCTGCCGGGATATCACGCTGGACGGGCTGAAGCTCTACGGCGGCACGGGAATGGGGATCATCGTGGGCGAGAGGACCTCCCATTTTGCCCTGCGGAACATCTTTATCGGGCCGGACCCGGAATACGCCGACGTGCGCGTCACCTCGCTGGACGCGGACGCGGTGCATATCAGCGACTCGGACGGCTGTTTCCTGATCGAAAACTGCGATTTCAGCCGGCAGGGCGACGACGATGTAAACATCAACAGCGGCGTGGGCTGGATCCATCAGGTGGACGGGAATTCCGTGCTTTTTGAAGCCGACGGTTCCATGAACGCCGACCCCGGCGACACCATGCGGTTCCGCGATAAACGCTTCAACCTGACGGATATTACTGCCGTGGTGGAAACCAGCGAACGGCTGGAGGACGGCCTCAGGCGGGTCACCTTCCGCGAGGCGCTGCCCGACAGAGTAGGGGAGGGCTGGTTCCTGTTCAACGGGGATAACACCGGCGGCAATTACGTGATCCGCAACAACTATTTCCATGAGCACCGGGCCAGAAGCCTGCTGCTGCAAACCTCAAACGGCCTTGTGGAAAACAACGTATTTTATAAAACCACCCACAACGCCATCAAGATCGTGATGGATATCAACGGCGTATGGCACGAGGGCACCGGCGCGGATAACGTGGTGGTGCGGAACAACAAATTCATCGAGTGCGCCGTGATCGGCACCGAGGTGATCGAGGTGGGGACCAAGGTGCTGGAAAAAAGCAAACGCGCCACCGCGTTTACCAATATCCGCATCGAAGACAACGAGTTTACCGATCTCTGCGGCAATCTGATGGTGGTGAACAACGTCAACGGCTTCGTTTTCAAAAACAACACCATCACCCGCGGCGACGCCTTCCGGCGCGACCTGGCCCAGGCCAGGGCCGTCTTCCTGCGGGATTGCCTGAACGTGGAATGGCGAAACAACACCTATACGGACGTTTCTCCCCTGTCGATCACGCGGGTGGCCCGCAGCGGGGATCCCATCGTCTGGCTGCGCGTCAACCTGCAGCGCCTGCAGAAAGAGGAGGCGGTCAAATGAAAACGGTCAAACAATTTGCGTTTCCGGCTCTGCTGGTCCTTGCCTGCTGCACAATCTGGTTCTGGCAGCACGCGCTGGCAAGCCTGCCCTATCTGCCCATGAACGAGGTGGTCCCGCTGGCCGTGCTCACGCCCCTGCTGCTCGTTCTCACCTTTGCGGCGTCCTTTGCGCTGCTCAAAACGTGCGGAACGCCCCGGCCGGTGCGGCGGGCGTTGCTGAGCACCGCCGCCATGCTGGCGCTGGTCCTGGCGCAAGGCGTGTTTTTCCTCAGCTTCCTGACCTATCGCTATGCCGCGCCCCTGCCGGTTCCGCGGCTGCCGGATTGGCCCGTCAGCACCGTGACCTGTATCGTGGCCGCCCTCTGCGCCGCCCATCTCACCGGCCTGCTGCTCTACGGGCTGGTAAAGCAAAAAACGCCGGTAAAACACAGGGTCCCGGCGCTGCTGGGCTGGCTTTTGCTGAACCTCTGTCTGGCCCTGCTCACGGTGTGACAGGAAACGCTTTTCCGGCGTAAGAACCCTGCGAAACACGATTGCGGAAATGCCATAAAAACCGCTCCCGAGAGACGCCGCAAATTCGCGACCAACCTCCGGGAGCGTTTGTTTGCATCTCTATTGATAAGGGTTTAGCCTGTTCAAATACGATGTAAATGATTCCAAATACGCTATCTGGTTTTTCAATCGCGGTCAGATAAGCGGTCAAAAACGGGGTTATCCGCCGAGGATCTCTTCCGCCACGGCGCGGCGGGTAATGCAGCGGTCCATGGCTTGCTTTTCAATGTAGCGGTGGGCGGTGGGCTCGTCCATTCCCCGCTGTTCGATCAGCAGCCATTTTGCGCGGTTGACGAGGCGGATCTCCTCCATTTTCTCTTCCAGCGACAGCGTCTTCTTTTCCGTCTTCCGCAGCCGCTCCCGGGCGCTGATCAGCCACGACAGCGCCGTTTCCGCCAGCGCTTTGGTAAAGGGCTTTTGCAGGGTGAAAACGCCGTGGGGCGTGACCCGGGCGGTGATCTCTTCATAGGTCTCCGACCGGAGCAGCAACAGCGAAACCGTCTCGCCGCCGTTCCCCGCGTCAATGGCAAAACGGACGCCCGGATCATCCGGCAGAGGGGAATTGACGATGACGATATCGTAGGCGCGGCCCGCAAAGGCGCGCCCCGCGGCGCTGACGTCCGAAACCGTATGGACCGGCGTAAAGACCGCCGCGGGCAGCAGCTCACCCATCGCCGCGTTGAAGGTCGCCGAGGCGGAAACCAGCAGCACGCTGTAGACCCGTTCGGGCTGCGTCACGTTCTTCCCCTCCTTTCTCGTTTTCCAGGGCGGATTCAGTTCCCGCAATAGGCGTTGATGATGGATGCGGGCAGGTGGCGGCGGATAAAGTCGCTTTCGGAAGCGATCTTCCGCGCTTCGGTCAGGCTGCCCGGCAGACGGCGGAACCCGGACAGCTTGTCCGGATTGGCGCTGAACAGATTGAAATCGGCGGGTTCGGGCAGCGGCAGCCCCTTTTCAATGCCGTCAAGGGCGGCGTATATCATCAGGGCAAAGGCCAGATAGGGATTGGCCGCGGGGTCGGGAGAGCGCAGCTCCAGCCGGCGGTATTCGCCCTCGGCGGCGGGAATGCGCACCAGCTGGGAGCGGTTCTCTCTGGACCAGGAGACGTAGGCCGGCGCCTTCTGCTGACCCAGCCGGAGGTAGGAATTCTCCGTGGGGTTCAAAAAGACGGTCATCTCCTCCACGTGGGCGAGAATGCCAGCGATCATCGAGCCGAAGACGGCGTCGCTTGGCAGCGGCTGCGCCGACAGGTTGATATGGAACCCGTTGCCCGGCTCGCCTTCGAGGGGCTTTGCGGAGAAATCCGCGTGGTAGCCGTTGCGGTGCGCCACGGTTTTGACCGCCGTCTGAAAGATCATGGCCTGATCCGCGGCGGTAAGGGCGTCGGCGTAACGGAAGTCGATCTCGTTCTGCCCCGGGCCCATCTCGTGGTGGGAGCTTTCGGGGCGCAGCCCCATCTGTTCCAGCGTCAGACAGACCTCCCGGCGGACGTTTTCGCCCCGGTCTTCCGGCGCGATATCCATATACCCCGCCTGATCGCAGGGGATCTTCGTGGGCCGTCCGTTTTCATCCAGCTGAAACAGATAGAATTCCTGCTCCGCGCCGAAGGAGAAGGAAAGTCCCCGCTTTGCCGCGTTCGCAATGGCGCGCTGCAGCAGGTAACGGGTGTCCCCGTCAAAGGGAGAGCCGTCCGGATGGGTGATATGGGAGATCATCCGCACCACCCGCCCGTGTTCGGGCCGCCAGGGAAGCGCGGTGATGGTTTCAGGCTCCGGATGAAGGAACAGGTCGCTGCGGGTCTCATCCCCGAACCCGGCGATGGAGGACGCGTCAAACGCAATGCCGTACCGGAAGGCGCGGGGCAGCTCCTCCGGCATCACGGAGATGTTTTTCCGCTTGCCGAACACGTCGCAGAAGGCCAGCCGGATGAACTTCACGTCCTCCTCCAGCAGATACTGCATGATCTCATCTTTGGAATATTTCATAGCGCTCCTCCTTATTACTCCGGCAACAAACTACGTTAATTCAATCTTATCATACGCGAAAACGGCGCCGTATGCAAGCGGGATATTGTGAATTTTCCGCCGGTCCGCCGCACAAACCGCTGCCGCATAGGCTCCCCCGGAAGGGAATCCGGTCCCGTTCTGTCTGCCGGGTGAAACGGCGGTACCCTCTTTCTGATATGACGATAAAAAGAAAAAAACGCCCACTTCCGCACGGTTTCCCGGACGGAAATGAACGCCTTTGCTCATTAACTGCATTATACGCCTGTTTTTTTGCGCCGTCAAGTCTGAAATCGGGCAAACAAAACCGGGGGCGTTTCCAAAAATCAATTTTCAAAAAGCCGGCTTTTTGTGAAATTTCGTCAAATATTTGACAAGCGCCGAAAAAACCGTTGACTTTTTCCCGGACAGGCGTATAATGAAAGGCAGAAAAGGCAATGGCGTCTTTGAACAGGTGTTCAGGGACGTTTTCTCTTTTTTCTTCACAAAACCGTATATTTCAAAGGCAAAGGCGTCTTTTTCACCGCGCGGGTTCCGCGCGGCGGGAAAGGCGTCTTTTTCTTTTGACAAATTGAAGGAGGATGTTTGTATGTCGTACGTGGATGAAGTCATTGAAAGAATCGAAAAGGAAAACCCCAACGAGCCGGAGTTCCATCAGGCCGTCCGGGAGGTGCTCAACTCCCTTCGCCCCGTGGTGGACGCCAACGAAGAATCCTACCGGCGGGACGCGCTGCTGGAACGGCTGGTCAATCCCGAGCGTCAGATCAAGTTCCGGGTGCCGTGGATCGACGACAAGGGTCAGGTGCACGTCAACACCGGCTACCGCACCGGCTACCGGGTGCAGTTTTCCAGCGCCATCGGCCCCTACAAGGGCGGTCTGCGGCTGCATCCCTCCGTCAATCTCGGTATCATCAAATTCCTCGGTTTTGAGCAGATCTTCAAGAACAGCCTGACGGGGCTTCCTATCGGCGGCGGCAAGGGCGGCTCGGATTTTGACCCCAAGGGCAAATCCGACCGGGAGATCATGTCCTTCTGCCAGAGCTTCATGAGCGAGCTGTGCAAATACATCGGTTCGGATACGGATATCCCGGCGGGGGATATCGGCACCGGCGCGCGGGAGATCGGCTATCTCTTCGGCGAATACAAAAAGCTGCGGGGCCTGTTTACCGGCGTGCTGACCGGCAAGGGCCTCTCCTTCGGCGGGTCGCTGGCCCGGACGGAGGCCACGGGCTACGGCCTCCTTTATATCACGGAAGAAATGCTGAAGGACCACGGGCAGAAGATCGCGGGCAAGACCGTCACGGTCTCCGGCTCCGGGAACGTTGCCATCTACGCCATCGAAAAGGCGCAGCAGCTCGGCGCGAAGGTGGTCACCTGTTCCGATTCCACCGGCTGGGTGTACGATCCCGACGGCATCGACGTGGCGGCGCTGAAGGAGATCAAGGAAAAGAACCGCCAGCGGCTGACGGAGTATCCGAAATACCGTCCCCAGGCCGCCTATCACGACGGCCGCGGCGTGTGGACGGTCCCCTGTGAGATCGCCCTGCCCTGCGCCACACAGAACGAGCTGACGCTGGAGGACGCGAAGGCGCTGGTGGCAAACGGCGTGATCGCCGTGGCGGAGGGCGCCAACATGCCCACCACGGCGGAGGCCACCGCCTATTTACAGGAAAACGGCGTCCTGTTCCTGCCGGGCAAGGCCAGCAACGCCGGCGGCGTGGCGACAAGCGCGCTGGAAATGAGCCAGAACAGCGAGCGGCTCCACTGGAGCTTCGAGCAGGTGGACGCGCAGCTCAAGGACATCATGATCGCCCTGTACCACCATATCGACGACGCGGCCAAGCGCTACGGCAAAGACGGCAACTACGTGGACGGCGCGAACATCGCCGGATTTGAAAAAGTGGTAGACGCCATGATCAGTCAGGGGATCGTTTGAGCGGGAAGCGGGGCGCTGTTGGACAATGTAGCACGGCGTCTCACAGCGTTAAGGCGCGCCGCAGGCGTATAAATGTAGCGCGGATCAGTGATCCGCAATCTCGCCTGCCGGCTCAGGCATCGCTTCTGCCTTACGGCAGAGGTCGCCACCGGCGACCCGCGACGCAATGCGATTCCGATAAAAAAACGTTCGATGAAAGGAACTGTGAACTATATTAGTTGTTCACCTCTTGCACCGCCTGCGGCGGGGCGGCTCACTGAGCCGCGCTACGGGATTCACGTCAACTTGACAAGCTTTCAAATTGTATGGATCTGACATGGTATAACAAATCGAAAGACAGAAGAAAGGTAGCGGATCAACAATGGCAACGGTAAAGGATTACTTCGGCAGTCTTGTATTTGACGACAGGGTCATGAAGGCGACGCTTCCGGCGAAGGTGTACGCCTCCCTGAAAAAGACCATCGACGAGGGTACGGAGCTGGATATCGGCGTGGCCAACGCCGTGGCCGCCGCCATGAAGGACTGGGCGGTGGCAAAGGGCGCCACCCATTTTACCCACTGGTTCCAGCCCCTCACCGGCATCACGGCGGAAAAGCACGACAGCTTTATTTCCCCCGCCCCGGACGGCGGCGTCATCATGGAGTTCTCCGGCAAGGAGCTCATCAAGGGTGAGCCGGACGCCTCCTCCTTCCCCTCCGGCGGCCTGCGGGCCACCTTTGAGGCCCGGGGCTATACGGCGTGGGACCCCACCAGCTACGCTTTCATCAAGGGAAAGACCCTGTGCATTCCCACCGCCTTCTGCGCCTACGGCGGGCAGGCGCTGGATAAGAAAACGCCGCTGCTGCGCTCCATGGAGGCGCTGAACAAGCAGGCCCTGCGGATTTTACGGCTGTTCGGCAACACCCGGGCCAGGGCGGTCCGCACCAACGTGGGGCCGGAACAGGAATACTTTCTGGTGGACAAGGCGCTGTACGACCGTCGGCCGGACCTGCGCCTGACGGGGCGCACCCTCTTCGGCGCGCCCGCCCCCAAGGGACAGGAGATGGACGACCACTATTTCGGCGTCATCAAGCCCAGAGTCGCGGCGTTTATGGAGGAGCTGAACGACGAGCTGTGGAAGCTTGGCATTCTCGCCAAAACCGAGCACAACGAGGTGGCCCCCTCCCAGCACGAGCTGGCCCCCATTTTCACCACCACCAACCTTGCGGCGGACCAGAACCAGCTGACCATGGAGATCATGCAGAAGGTGGCCCTGCGCCACGGCCTGGTCTGCCTGCTGGCGGAAAAGCCCTTCGCCGGGGTCAACGGCAGCGGCAAGCACAACAACTGGTCCATCTCTACGGACGAGGGACAGAACCTGCTTTCCCCCGGGGAAACGCCCTACGAAAACGCCCAGTTCCTGCTGTTCCTGTGCGCCGTCCTCAAGGCGGTGGACGACTATCAGGATCTGCTGCGCATCGCCGTGGCCACCGCCGGGAACGACCATCGTCTGGGCGCCAACGAAGCGCCGCCCGCGGTGGTATCCGTCTTCCTCGGCGACGAGCTGAACGGGGTGCTGGAGGCCATCGAGAACGATACGCCCTATCAGGGAACCGAAAAAACGCAGATGCGGCTGGGGGTGGACGTGCTGCCCAAGTTCAACCGGGATACCACCGACCGCAACCGGACCTCGCCCTTCGCCTTCACAGGCAACAAGTTCGAGTTCCGTATGCTGGGCTCCTCCAACTCCATCTCCTGCACCAACATCATGCTGAACAGCGCGGTGGCGGAATCCCTGAAAATCTATGCCGACCGGCTGGAGCAGGCGGCGGACTTTGAGACCGCCCTGCACGACATGATCAAAAAGACCATCAAGGACCACAAACGCATCATCTTCAACGGCAACGGCTACGACGACGCGTGGATCAAAGAAGCGGAAAAGAGGGGACTTTGCAACTACCGTACCACGGCGGACTGTATGCCCCACCTGCTGGACAAGAAGAACGCGGATATGCTGATCTCCCACGGGGTCTTCTCCGAGGCGGAGCTGCATTCCCGGTGCGAGATCATGCTGGAAAACTACTGCAAATCCGTGACCATCGAGGCCCGCACCATGATCGAAATGGCCCACACGCAGATCCTTCCCGCGGTGGAACAGTTCACCGCGTCGCTGGCGCTGAACGCCTCCCGCAAGATGGCGCTGGACGCCGGTATCGCTTGCCGGTATGAAAAATCGCTGGTCAAAAAGCTGTCCGCTCTCACGGACGCCATTGCGGAAAAGACGACGGCGCTGGAGCAGGCGACGGCGACACTGCCGACAGGAGACGTGATCGCAGAGTCGGCGGCCATCCGCGACGCGGTGCTGCCCGCCATGGAGGCGCTGCGGACGTACTGCGACGAGGCCGAAACGCTGACGGATAAAAGCGCATGGCCCTTCCCGACCTACGCGGAGCTGCTGTTCGGCGTGTGAGCACGCGGCTTTGGCCGCGTGCCGAGTGGGAAGTGGGAAGTCGTCAGTCGGAAGTCCCCGCGTACACGACTGATCGGGCGATACGAAACGGAAAGAGGATATTCTCATGTGTTCTATTATTGGCTATTGCGATAAGGAATATGATTTCACGGCCTTTCAGCAGGGCTTTGCGCGGACGAAATCCCGTGGGCCGGACGATACGAAGATCGTCGATACCGGCAAGGGTTTGCTGGGCTTCCACCGGCTGGCCATCATGGGGCTTCACCCGGAGGGCATGCAGCCCTTTGAACGGAACGGTGATTACGTGGTGTGCAACGGCGAGATCTACGACTTTCTCCCGCTGCGGGAGGAGCTGAAAGGGAAGGGTTACGCCTTTGAGAGCGATTCCGACTGCGAGGTGCTGCTGCCGCTGTGGAAGGAATACGGCGTGGAGATGTTCGTCAGACTGGACGCGGAATTTGCCCTTGTGCTCTACGACGGCAAATCCGGTTCGTTTGTGGCGGCCCGGGATCCCTTCGGCATCCGTCCGCTGTATTACGGCTATGACGGCAACGGCAAAATCGTCTTTGCCAGCGAGCCGAAGAACCTGGTGGGGCTGACGGAGAAGATCATGCCCTTCCCGCCCGGTCATTATTACAAAGACGGCCAATTCGTCTGCTACAACGATATCGGCGCCGTGGAGGAGGTCTGTCAAGACGACCTTGAAACCGCCTGCGCCAACATCCGCGAAAAGCTGATCGCGGGCGTGAAAAAGCGTCTGGTGGCCGACACGAAGGTGGGCTTTCTGCTCTCCGGCGGCCTCGATTCCTCGCTGGTGTGCGCCATCGCCGCCAAAGAGAGCAAAGAACCCATCCGCACCTTCGCCATCGGCATGGAAAAGGACGCCATCGACCTGAAATACGCCCGGCAGGTGGCCGACTTCATCGGCAGCGACCACACGGAAGTGTTCATGACCCCGAAAGAGGTTGTTTCGTCCCTTGAAACGGTGATCGAGGCGCTTGGCACCTGGGATATCACCACCGTCCGGGCCAGCATGGGCATGTACCTGGTGTGCAAGGCCATCCACGAGACCACCGATATCCGGGTGCTGCTGACCGGCGAGATCTCCGACGAGCTGTTCGGGTATAAATACACCGATTTCGCCCCCTCAGCGGAGGAATTCCAGAAGGAAGCCCAGAAGCGCGTCCGGGAGCTGCACATGTACGACGTGCTGCGGGCCGACCGGTGCATCTCCGTCCACTCGCTGGAAGCCCGCGTTCCCTTCGGCGATCTGGATTTCGCCCGGTACGTGATGGCGCTGGACCCGGAAATGAAGCTGAATAAATACAACAAAGGCAAATACCTGCTGCGCCACGCCTTTGAAGGGCTGGGGTATTTGCCGGATGAAATTTTGTGGCGCGAAAAGGCGGCGTTCTCGGACGCGGTGGGCCATTCCATGGTGGACGACCTGAAGGCCTTCGCCGAAACCCAATACACGGACGAAGCCTTTGAGAAAAAAAGAAAACAGTACGCCCACGCCCAGCCCTTCACGAAGGAATCCCTGTTGTACCGGGAGATTTTCGAGAAATATTACCCCGGACAGGCGGAGATGATCGCGGACTTTTGGATGCCGAACAAGGCGTGGGAAGGCTGCAACGTCAACGACCCGTCGGCAAGGGTGCTTTCCAATTACGGCGCCAGCGGACGGTGAAACAAAGAGGGATTTGGCGAGGTCTTTGAAGGCGCGCCGCAGGCGTAAAATGTAGCGCGGATCAGTGATCCGCCCGCAACGCGATTCCGATTTTTGGAACGTTTGTTGTTGATTTTACGTTGATCTTAAAAAGTTGTTTTTGTTAAGAACCGCCTTCGGCGGGGCGGATCAATGATCCGCGCTACGGGTTCGCGTCCCCTCGACAACCCCCCAATTTATAGGAGCACTTTATGGATAAAATACTCGTTTTGGATTTCGGCGGACAGTATGATCAGCTCATCGCGCGGCGTATCCGCTCGCAGCACGTTTTTGCCGAGATCAGGGCCTATGACCGGATCACGCCGGAGGAGATCAGGGCCGCCGGTTACCGCGGGATCGTCTTCACCGGCGGTCCCAACAGCGTTTATGCGGAAAACGCCCCGCGGATCGACGCCGCCGTGCTGGCGCTGGGCGTGCCCATTCTCGGCATCTGCTACGGTCATCAGTTATTGGCCTATCTCGCGGGCGGCACGGTGGCGCCCTCCAAAGAGGGCAGCGAATACGGAAAAACCGCGCTGACGGTGAAACCGAACGTGCTGTTCCGGGACGTACCGGAACACAGCGTGGTGTGGATGAGCCACACGGACGCGGTCACACAGCCCCCCTCCGGGTTTTCAGTGATCGCCTCCACCGAACACTGTCCGGTCGCCGCCCTCTGCGATGAAAACAGGCGGCTGTTCGGCGTGCAGTTCCATCCGGAGGTGACCCACAGCGAATACGGCGAAACCGTGCTGCGGAACTTCCTGTTCGGCGTCTGCGGCTGCAAAGCCGACTGGCGGATGGACGACGTGATCGAAGAGACGGTGGCGCAATACCGTCAAAAGCTTTCGGGCAAGCGGGTGTTGTTGGCCCTGTCCGGCGGGGTGGATTCCGCCGTGGCGGCGGCGCTGCTGCACAGGGCCGTCGGCGACGATTTGGTCTGCGTCTTCGTGGATCACGGACTGATGCGCAAGGGCGAGGGCGACCTGGTCGAACAGACGTTTTCGAGGGATTTCGGGATCCGGCTGATCCGCGTTAACGCGGCGGAACGGTTTCTGGAAAAGCTCAAAGGCGTCACCGAGCCGGAGCAGAAACGCAAAATCATCGGGAAAGAATTTATCCGGGTCTTTGAGGAAGAGGCCAAAAAGCTGGGCAAGATCGACGTGCTGGCCCAGGGCACCATCTACCCGGACGTGGTGGAAAGCGGCAAGGGCGACGCCGCCGTCATCAAAAGCCACCACAACGTGGGCGGCCTGCCGGAACAGATGGGCTTTTCGGAGATCGCGGAACCGCTGCGAACCTTCTTTAAGGACGAGGTTCGCGAGATCGGCGAAAAGCTGGGGCTGCCCAAGGCCCTTGTCTGGCGGCAGCCCTTCCCGGGACCGGGCCTCGGCGTGCGGGTGATCGGCGAGATCACGAAGGAAAAGGTTTCGATCTTGCAGGAGGCGGACGCCATCTTCCGGGAAGAACTGGAAAACGCCGACCTGCCCCAACAGGCGAACCAATACTTTGCCGCCCTGACGGACACGAAAAGCGTAGGGGTGATGGGCGACGCCCGCACCTACGGCTGGGTGCTGGCGCTGCGGGCGGTTTCCACCGACGATTTTATGACCGCCGCCTGGACGCGCCTTCCCTTCGACCTGCTGGAGCGCGTCAGCAACCGCATCACCAACGAGGTGCCCGGCATTACGCGCGTTGTTTACGATATCACGTCCAAGCCGCCGGCGACGGTGGAGTGGGAATAATGCGGATTTCGGAATGCGGAATGCGGAATTGTGCGGGCTGCATCACGTAGCACGGCGCATTGCGCCGTCCGGTGTGTTCGGTACAACGAAGGTATATTATGTCAACGATCTTTTGCTCAAAAGCGCAGCACAATCAAAACAACATCAAATGAGAAGGCGTCATACGGCGCAATGCGCCGTGTTACCTTGTTGCAATCACGGAGGGACACAAATATGACCAAATATATATTCGTCACCGGCGGCGTTGTGTCGGGGCTTGGCAAGGGCATCACGGCTGCGTCATTGGGGCGGCTGCTGAAGGCCCGGGGGCTGAAGGTGGCGGCGCAGAAGCTGGACCCTTACATCAACGTGGATCCCGGCACCATGAGCCCCTACCAGCACGGCGAGGTCTACGTGACCGAGGACGGCGCGGAGACGGACCTGGACCTGGGCCACTATGAGCGGTTCATCGACGAGGACCTGAACAAATACTCCAACCTCACCACCGGCAAGGTCTACTGGAACGTGCTGAACAAGGAGCGCAGAGGCGAATACCTCGGCTCCACGGTGCAGGTGATCCCCCATATCACCAATGAGATCAAGGAATTCGTCTACCGGGTGGGGAAAAAGACAAACGCGGACGTGGTGATCACCGAGATCGGCGGCACCATCGGCGACATCGAAAGCCAGCCCTTTATCGAGGCGGTCCGGCAGATCTCGCTGGAGGTGGGGCGCGAAAACAGCCTGTTCATTCACGTGACGCTGGTGCCCTACCTGCACGGCTCGGAGGAGCATAAGAGCAAGCCCACCCAGCACTCCGTCAAGGAGCTGCAGGGCATGGGGGTGCATCCCAATCTCATCGTGCTGCGCTGCGACGAGCCGCTGGAGGAGAGCATCTTTCAGAAGATCGCCCTGTTCTGCAACGTGAAGCCCGACTGCGTGATCGAGAATATCACCCTGCCCAATCTCTACGAAGCGCCGCTGATGCTGGAAGAATCCCACTTTTCCGACGTGGTCTGCCGTGAGCTGGGGCTGGACGTGCCCCCGCCGGAGCTGACGGAATGGAGGGCCATGGTGGAGCGGATCGAAGCCCGCGCCGAGACCGTGGCCATCGGCCTGGTGGGCAAATACGTGGGCCTGCACGACGCGTATCTCTCCGTGGCGGAGGCGCTGCGTCATGCGGGCTATGCCCACGGCGTGCACGTGGAGATCCGCTGGATCGACTCCGAAACCCTGACGGCGGAAACCGTAAACGATGCGCTTGCCGGTCTCCACGGGATCATCGTCCCCGGGGGCTTCGGCAGCCGGGGGATCGAGGGCATGATCCTCGCCGCGAAATACGCCCGTGAGCAGGGCGTTCCCTACTTCGGCATCTGCCTCGGCATGCAGATCGCCGTGATCGAATTCGCCCGTAACGCCGCGGATATCCCGGACGCCAACTCCGGCGAGTTCGACGAGCAGTGCAAGCATAAGGTGATCGACTTCATGCCCGGCCAGAGCGACGATATCGACAAGGGCGGCACGCTGCGCCTTGGCGCATACCCCTGTGAGATTGTCCCCGGGACCACCATGGCCCGCTGCTACGGCGCGGCGGAGATCACCGAGCGCCATCGCCACCGCTATGAATTCAACAATGATTACCGTGAAATATTACAAAACGCCGGGCTGACCCTGAGCGGGCTGTCGCCGGACGGAAGGCTGGTGGAAACGGTGGAGCTCACCGACCGCCCCTTCTACGTGGGCGTACAGTATCACCCGGAATTCAAAAGCCGCCCCAACCGCCCGCACCCGTTGTTTCAGGGCTTTATCGGCGCGGCGAAGGAGCGGCAGGGGTAACAAAAAAGCGGTTTCATCAGCTGGCAGCGGATGAAAAGGGCGCAGGCATAGAGGATCCTCTCCCCGCGCTGCCGACATGCCGTGTCAGAAGCGCGGCGCACGCCCCGAGGAACGCGAAGGCGATGAGAACGGCGAGGTTTTCCGCAAAAACCGGCGCGGCGCTTTTTTCATAATCGAAGAAAGCGAAAGGAACGCGGAAGAAGATATAGTCCGGAATGCCGTTTTTACTGCTCCACCAATTTAATCGTGAATGATTTATGCGCCGTATAAACGTAAACCGCAAGACAGGCTGTCGCCTGTCGAGGATTTCTGACGCCGTATTGCGGCGTTTAGACAAGCAGAAATCTTCAAGTATGAATTGGTGGAGCAGTAACAAACAGCCAAAAGCCGACGCCTGCAATTACCGCAAACGCCGCGCCGGCGGCGGTTTTGATTTTTCCGTTCCATTTCAGCCCCGCCGTCATGGCCGGGATATGAAGTCCCAGGTGGACGCCCATGAGGAGGAACGACCAGAAGGACATGGCGAGGTGCGTCTGCCGCGCGAAGGACACGGGCAGCATGTCGTACAGAAACGGCACGGCGTGGGCGCTCATGGCCATGCCGCAGAGGGCCGTCAGGGCGATGGATCCCATCAGCAGCATGTTGACGGCGACCGTGACGGCGCGGTAGGCGTTATATTTTCCCCTGAACAGCGACTTGTACCACCTGAAATTGAGAACGTGGTGGACGACGAGCAGCGCCGTCATCGCGATCCCGCACCATTCATGCAGCGTTTCCCCCGTCGTCTGATAGGCCATCAGGCACAAAAGGAGAACGGTCATCCCCACGTCGACCGCCTTTTTGATCACGTTCTTTTTTCTTCCCTTCATGGTTCCGTCCTCCCGTATGACGCTCGGTTCAGGCTGTCGGTCCGTTTTTTTACCCGGATAACGTACCGTCCGGCAGTGGGTTTCCGGAGGCTGTCCGCGCGCTGTCGCCGTCCTCATCCCGATTGCGTCAAAATCAGTTCATCCTGGCGCAGTTGCCGATCTTCTCACCGGTCACAAAGTATTCGTAGGTCGGGAATTCAAAGAGCACCGGCTTAAAGGTGTGATGCTCATCCTTTTTCAACTCCGGTGTTCCCCTGATGATGTCCGCTGGCTTCCGCAGCCTTGCAAACATGGATTGACACCGTGTCAACGGTTGTATTATACGTCATTGTTGACACGGTGTCAATATGCATTTGAGATTTTTCTGTCAGGCTGACGCTGTTTTTCCCGTTTATCTGACGGGGTTCCAAGGGCCGCCAGATCTTTTACGACCTCGCCTGCAATGATCAGTCCGACGACGGACGGCACGAACGCGGTGGAGCCGGGAATATCTCTGCGCTCGGTGCATTTCCTGGCGGTCCCCGGCGGGCAGATGCAATGCTGCCTGCAGCTGATGGACATATCCTCCAACGGCCTGATCGGCGGCTCTTCCGAATAGACGACTTTCAGCGACCGTATGCCGCGTTTTCTGCATTCCCGCCGCATCACTTTTGCCAGCGGGCAGACAGACGTTTCATAGATATCCGCCACCCGGAACGCCGTGGGGTCCATTTTATTGCCGGCGCCCATACTGCTGATGATGGGCGTGCCGGTCAACGCCGCCTGTGTGATGAGCTCCAGCTTGCCGGTCACGGTGTCGATCGCGTCGATCACATAATCGTAGGCGGTGAAATCAAACTGCGAGGCGGTTTCCGGCATATAAAACGTTTTGTGCGTTTGGACGACGCAGTCCGGATTGATCTCCAGGATCCGATCTTTGGCAACGTCGACCTTGTACTGCCCGACGGTTTTGCGCGTTGCGTGCAGCTGGCGGTTGAGATTGGTAAGGCACACGCGGTCGTCGTCGATCAGATCGATGGCGCCGACGCCGCTTCTGACCAGTGCCTCCACCGCGTAACCGCCCACGCCGCCGATGCCGAAAACGGCGACCCGCGAACGCGAAAGCGCCCGGATCCCTTCCGGACCGACCAGCAATTGTGTTCTTGAGAATTGATTGAGCATGCGTTATCCCATCCTGTTAAACCAAGTCCGCCTGATCCTGACCGGAAGAAGCCGCCGCCTCTTCCGCCTTTTCGGCGTTATACGCGTCGATGGCGCCGGTGATCATTTTATCCCGGTAGAAGGCGTAGCAGATCAGCGCCGCCGCAATGAACCCCGCCGCGATCAGCGCGGTGGAACGAACGCCCCTGTAATTGGCCGTGCCGCCGGAGACGGAACCGGTGATGGCGATGGGCACGATAAACAGCACCACCGCCTGGCTCAGCTGCTGCAGCAGGTTTCGTGAGGCGACGAACATCGCCTGCCTGTTCTTGCCGGTTTTGACCGTATCATACTGCGCCAGATCCGCAAAGGCGGCGACGGGAATGATGTTCGTAATGGAGATCGGGAAGCCGATCAGAACGCCGATCAGGATCCCGGTGGCCTTCGCGCCGAGGACCGCCGTAATGGAGGCGGAGAAGAAGATCCCCGTATATATGATAACGTAAACGGTACAGGCAAACAGCAGTAGGTTTTTCTTGCCGATTTTCGCCGCAAGGAGATTCACCAGCGGGTAAGTCGCCACGCCCACGCCCATGGCCGCCGCCATGACGATGACGGCGTAGTTGTCAGAAAGCCCCAGCAGGATCGTGACGTAATACATCAACGTGGAATTGAAAAACGAAAAGGCGATCCACATGAGCATATAGCCCACCAGCAGTACCGTGAAATCCCGGTACTGGAACGTGGCGCGCAAAGACTGCCCCAGCGGGATATAGCTCTGCTCCCGTTTCACATAGTCTTCTTCTTTCACACTGAAGGAGGAGATAAACGCTGCCGCCGCGCCGAGGATCCCGAAAACGAGGAACGCCGCGCGCCACGCGAAGAGTTCGGAATACCCTTTTCCCACCAGCGCGTTTTTGATCACGGGCGTGATATAGATCACGGCGCTGCCGATCACAAACAGCAGCGTGTTGATCGTGCTGAAAAACACCCTGCGCTTTGTGTCCGTCACCAGCTCCGCCATCAGCGCGTAATACGGCACCAGAAACAGGGAAGAGGTCAGGTTGAACAGCAGCAGCATCACCAGCAGCCACACGGCGTTGACCCACGATTGCGTGTGCAGCGGCATGAACACCATCAGCAGGGCAAAGACGCCCATCGGAATGGAGGCGAACCGGAGGAAGGGGATGCGCGCGCCGAGCTTGCTGTGGCAGTTATCGCTGCGGGATGCGATCAGCGGATCGATCAATGCGTCGAAGATCACGCCGATCCCGCGGATCAGCGCAAAGGTCAGCGCGCCGTAGGGAAGCAGCAGCGGCAGGGAGGAATTTTCCCCGGGGATAAACAGATACATGAGATACGTGGCGGTCAGGCCGTTGAAGATCGCCCGGGAGAAATCCCCGAGGCAAAACAGGAGCATCGCTTTTCCGGTCAGTTTTTTCTGCATATTTCATTGCCTCCTTTTAAATCACCTATAAAAACAGTAGGTTTTATTCTGTATGCATCATACTCCTCAACGGAAAAAAAGTCAAGCTTTTTCGGTAAGCGGCCAGCCTGTATCACTTTTTTCAGGCTGCTTCCACAGAGACCGGTTCTTGGTACAGCCATCTGTTGACGCAAAGTCGATTTTGTGCTATTGTAAGGATGCTGAAGGTTCCAACTCCGGGAATTACTCGGCCGTATCACGGAAAACTGCCGGAAAGAATAGGAACAAACCGGCCGTTTCGCGTTAGTGAGCAAAAACACGCTTTTCCTTTACGCCTTGGCCGGGGTAAGAAACGGGCGCAATCAGCCTTTGAGAATAGAAACTCCGGATCGAGGGGGGGACATAATCATGAAAAACACCGCGCATTGGATCCGGCAAACGCATCTGTTCGGGAAAGACGAATATCAGTGCTCTGCCTGCGGTTTTCTCGCCGGTAAGCCCGCCGCAGCCTGCCCCCGCTGCGGAACAAAGATGAAGGGGGCAAAATATGACCCGTCGTGGGTGGACGAAATATCCGCCTTCGACGCGATAGTTGAAGATTATTACTTCGGCAATTAAATAATTTGAATGATAAGCGATGTTTGCCGTAAAACGGCAAAAAACGGCGTTATGATCGTTTTATTAATGCGGCAGCACAATCTTTCTTTTTTCAACCATTTAATTGCCGCATTAATAAAAAACGGGAGGTGTTGCTATGATTTGGGGAAACGACGATTTCTTCGGCGGTATGTTTGATTTCAACGGAGACGGCCGGACCGACGCCGTCGAAGCCGCCATCGGCTATCAGATCCTTGACGAAATGGACCGGGAAGACGACGAAGATAACGATTCAGACAAAGAATAAAAACCGATAAAACTTCGGCAGATTTTGGGTTCCACCCGAATCTGCCGAAAACTTTTCAATTAAACATAATGGAAATGCCGTTTTTTTTGTTGAAAAACAATGTTTTTTTTGCTATAGTAATACTGTATTGCAGTTTGCCATACAGAAAGAAAGCGAGGACTGCTTTATAAAAATAAATGTTGCGGAGGCAAGATGATGGAAAACAAGCGATTTGAATCAACGGCAAAACGAAGAGCCATGAAAAAGGTTTTATGCGTACTGATCAGCATGGTTATGCTGCTCGGGATGTTCGGCGGGTTTTCTGCCTCGGCAGCATCCGACTATACGATCGTATCGCCGTATGAGGACGTTGTATGGAGCGGAGATAACGCATGGGGCGCATACAGAGGCGTTCTTCATTCGCATACCACCTGGAGCGACGCCGATGAGGATCTCCCGACAATGGTAAAGGAATATTATTCTCTCGGTTATGACTTCCTTGCCAACAGCGATCACGCTGTTACGGGCGTTGAGTGGAACAAGGAACCCGAGCTTGTGTCTCCGTATTGGTATCAGTATTTTCTGGGCAACAAGCTGACTGTTCTTTCCGATGAAGAGTATGAGGCGATCACTTCCGGCGCCTACAACAACAGAGGTTACGGTATGACCTGCATCACCGGCGCCAATGAGCTGAACCATCTTACGCTCTCAAAAAACCATGTGAACGGATATTTTCTCCCCACCGGCGTCGGCAACGGATTTGCCGGGTATTATCCGTGGAAGAATATGACGGACCCCTCTGGCTATGTCGGTGAAAATGAGGTCGGCATTGAAAACGCCTTAAGATTTGTGGAAGACAACGGCGCGCTTTCTCATATCAATCACCCCGGGGACGTGCTTGATTCCACCAGACATCCTGAGGTGGTCACAGACCCTGAAACGGTCAGCTTTTACGGCGATCTTTTGCTGAAATACAGGAGCTGTCTCGGCATCGAAGCGCTCAACGAGGTCAACAGCGTAACGCGCTATGACAGAGTCCTGTGGGATCAGCTTCTGATGTACTGCCTGCCCTACGGCAGAACCGTCATCGGCTTCAGCAATACAGACGCCCATTCTCTTCTCAACTGCGACAGCTCTTTCAGTGTATTTATGATGAAAGAGAACACACAGGAAGAGGTCAAAAAGACCATGCAGTCGGGCGCTTTCTTCTGCGTGTCGAAGTGCCTTCCGGGAAATGACGTTTATGAGATCGGCCCCAAAGAGGATATTGACGTCAGAGGCAAGGGTATCCCTTATCCGATGTTCAACAGCGTTGAAGTAGACGGGCACAAGGTTTCCGTCACCGTCGAAAACGCCAATGAAATACAGTGGATCGCCGACGGCAAAGTCATCATGAAGAGCGAAGTCGGAGCCGATCCCATCGTTCTGGATCTTGACGCTGTCGAAGGCAGCGAGGATTTCCGTTACATCAGGGCGGAGATCTTAGGGGAAGGCGGAATTTGTCTGACACAGGCGCTGGTGATCGACGACGGAACCGAGCCGCTGACCTTCCACGCGGAAGAGCACACGCCGAGCCTTGTCCAAAGATTCATTATGTTCCTGCGCGGGTTGAAATTCTACAACATCCTTGTTGAGATCTTCCGCGCAGTCAGAAAATAAGAGAGATACACGATTTTTCGCTGAAAATCTCACCCATTCGACAAACCTCCCGCCTTTTTGGTAGAATGAAGCTGCCATAAAAAACGGGAGGTTTATTGTTGTGAAAGACGAAAAAGTCAACTGCTATTGTTAAAACAACAAGAAGCCATCGTATGTGTTAATCTCATCAGCAACAGCAATACCATTAAATGTTGTCATTAAGTCCTCCATACAGAAAAAGCCGCAGAGGAACGAGCTTCTGCGGCTTTTGTGCGGACTTTGCCGCAATTCTGGTCGGAGTGAAGTGATTGGAACCCCCGACATCTTGTTCCCAAACGGCGGCGGGACCTCTTAAAAAAATAGGCGATCAGTGTTTTAGCCATGATGTTGTGCCTCCTTCTTACATTCCGAAACTGCCGTTTCTTATCTTCTGATTTGATTATATGTATGATTTCAGTCTGAAACAATGGGCAGATTTTTTGATTCGGTTACTTAGGAAACCTTTTTCGGAAAAGCGTTGCTTTTTGTTCAAAAAAACGGAGCCGTCCTCGCTATTGCGGGGCGACTCCGTCTGATCGTTTTCATTTTCTTATCTGTGCAGCTTGTATTGCCCGGTGCGGATCGCGGCGATCACGCCGCCGTCGATCAGCAGGTCCGTACCGGTGATGAAGCCCGCGTGCTCCCCCAGCAGAAACGCGCCGGCCTCGGCGATCTCTTCCGACGTGCCGCAGCGCTCGGCGGCGGAGGCGTCCACCATCTGCTGGTATCCTTCTCCCGCGGCGGCAAATTCATCGTAGGCAAGGGGCGTGACGATCACGCCGGGACTGACAGTATTGATCCTCGCGCGGCGTGCTTTCCACGTGGTCGCCGCCGCCTTCATCACCTGCAGGTGGTTGATCCGCTTTGCGATCATATACGCCCAACCGGAATTCTGCATGGCGGTTTCCTTGATAAACGGAAGATCCATCAGCTTCTCGGTCGGGGTGTTCAGAATCTCCTGTTCGGTTTCATAGGGGATCGGGTACATATAGCCGGTCTGACTGGAGATGATGAGCCCCGCGCCGCCTTGGGCCATGACCTTGCCGAAGGCGTCGACGGCATAGCCTGTGCCCACCATATCGAGGTGCAGGATATGCGCCGGATCCGTCTGATGCGGGGAGGCCCCGGCGGTATCAATAAAATATTTCACGTCGCCCAGAGACGCCGCTTTTTCGGCGAAGGCTTCCACGGACGATTTTTCGAGGGCGTTGACCCTCATCGTTTCCACGTCATAGCCGCTGTATTGAAAATCATGGGAGACCTTTTCAAGATTCGTCTCGCTGATATCGCCGAGCAGAATCTTTCTGCCTGCCGCGATCCGGCGCACGATAGCCGTCCCCATGCTGCCTGCGCCGAGGAGCGCGATCACTTCTTTCTTTTCGTTTCTGTCAAAAATCATGTTTTACCCTCTCCATCCATCAATAATCCGCAAAGCGTTTGTTTTTTTCCAGCGCCGTCATCCGCGCCATTGCTTCTTCGGTCAGTTCAAAATCGGTGAAAGCGGTACCGGCAGATCGGGGCAAGTTCATCGGTATTACAAGTGCGTTACCGCAAAACGCAAAAAAGGCTGCGATAAAAAATCGGTCAAAAAAGTGTGGATCGAAAACATCGTTATTGACCAGATTCAAAGAATTATTCTTGACGATGAACTGATCGAACGGCTTGCGGATATGGCTTTTGACCGTCAGGGTACCAATACCACACTTCCGATCTTACATCAACAATATGCGGAAACGGAGCGGTCGATCAACAACTTTCTGAACGCGATCCAACAGGGTATCATTACCGAATCCACCAAGCAACGACTTGAAGAATTAGAGCAACTGAAAAGTGAACTCTCCGTACAGATCGCGAAAGAAGAAATAGCGCAACCAATCCTTTCAAAAGATCAGATCTTGTTTTGGTTCCACCGTCTGAGGAAGATGGACGTCAAAAAACTCGAACACCGCCGCAAACTGATCGACAGCTTTATCAATTCGATTTACCTTTACGACGATCATATGGTGATCACATTCAATTACAAGGACGGTTCAAAAACGATCACCTTTGAAGAAATTGAAAACACAATCAACGGTTCGGATTTAGCCGGTTTCGGCGCGCCATAACCCGACTGAAATTTTGATAGAATTTCAGTTGGGTTCTTTTTTTATGAGTCCTTTGCCAAGTCGCCGCGGACTATATTGTGTCCGCGGTGTTTTTTGATGGCGGCGACGACGGCCGGGCGTCTTCTTTGGCCCGGTGTTGACTTTTTATCGCTTTTGTTTTATACTTTTGATTGACACAAACGCGCCCGGCAGGGCAATCTCATCAATTACCGTAAAAGGAGATACGATATGGATCTGATACCCAGTTTTTCCGTTGACCATAGAGCGATCGTCCCCGGCATCTTTACCAGCCGGGTAGATACCGTCGGAGGCGGCACGGTCACTACCTACGACGTAAGGCTGACCCGTCCCAACCGGGAGCCTGCCGTCGACGTGGCGGCCATGCACTCGCTGGAACACATTATCGCCACGTTTCTGCGCAACGACCCCGACTGGAAGGATGAGGTCATCTACTGGGGCCCCATGGGGTGTCTGACCGGGTTTTATCTCATTCTGAAGGGCAGCCGTTCCCCGCAGGAGATCTTCGACCTGCTGCTGAGGGCCTTCCGTTCCGTGGAGGACGCGAAGACCGTCCCCGGCGTTCTGCCGGAAAACTGCGGCCATTACCTGATGCACAATCTCGGCATGGCCAAGTGGTACGCGGCGAAATTTGCGGATTACCTCGCCGAAAACGCCGCCAATCCCGCCATTTTTGAGTATCCGAAGACGGAACGTCTCATCACGGAAGACGGGCAGCATTTTTACGATTCATAAACGGCGCGGGGTTCCCGCTTGCAGGCGAATGGCTTTCGGTACGTCCTCGACGCCGCCCTTCCGCGGGGCGGTGCGACTGCCTGATGGACAGGGAATCACGGCCGTTCACACGCTTATCAAAATGTCACATCAAAAAACGGACGCCGGTTGAGGCGTCCGGTTTTTTTGCGTAAAAAGAATTGTTTTTATACGCTTCATTTTTTTTTCGTAACCGGGGTTATTTCCCGAAGGAGTGCTGGAAGAAATAGATGATCTTATGGATGAAAAGCGTAAGACGGCCGATGACGGAACCGTCGTGGACCTGACCGCAGTAGCTGCAGCGCTGGCCGATGGCATAGCCGCAATCGTCGCAGATCTGGTCGCTGTTGTCGTCCTTGTGGGGAAGCGTGGGGATTTCCACCTGCGTTTCCCATACCGTCGCGCCGCATACGGTGCAGGTCGCGGAAATGCTCTTGACGCCGGTTTTGGCGCAGGTGGCGGGAGAGAGCACAGTTTCCACTTGTTCGCCCGGGGTGTGAATGCCGGTGGCGGGAATCACATAGCTTTCGTTCATCATATCCTGCCCGCAGACCGTGCAGGTGATCGTCACGGTTTTCTGCCCCTCTGTCACACAAGTGGGGGGCCGCAGGATGGTTTCCACCGGTTCGCCGGGGGTATGGGCTCCGGTGGGCTGGATTTCATAGGTGTCGTCCAGCAGGATCTTGCCGCAGACCGTGCAGGAGACCGTGATCCGCTCTTCGCCGGGGGCCACACAGGTGGCGGAGGTGATAACCGTCCGTTCGGCGGCGCCCTGAACGGGCAGATCCGTTTTCGGCAGCACCTCCAGCTTCTTCGCGCCGCAGCCGCAGGCAAGGGTGTTCAGACCGGTTCTGTCGCAGGTGGCGGGCACGGATTTGACGACCACGAAGTCGTGCACGTGCGTACCGCCGACTTCAACGAATTTCATGTTGTTGGCGGCGGCGTAGGCCTCCGCATCGGAATTGCGGTAGCCGCAGATCTCGGTGGTCGCCGGCATAACGTCGCTGCCGAAGGTACACTTCGTGCTGTAAAAGGTGACGGAGAACAGGGACGCACAATCCTTGAACGCGCGGCTCTGAACCGTTTTGACGGAGGAGGGCAGCGTGACTTCCGTGAGACCGCTGCGGGCGAAGGCGTCCGCGCCGATGGTCGTCACCGTCCCCGGAATCACCGCGCCGGTCAGGCGCACGCAGTCCGCAAAAGCGGAGTCGCTGACGACGGTCACGCCGCTGGGGATCACGACGGCGGGAAGCGAGGCGCAGGAGGAAAAGGCGTGGGAGCCGATGAAGTTCACGGCGGAACCGAAGGAAACGTCCGTCAGCGAGGCGCAGCCGTGGAAGGCGAAGGACGCGATTCCCGTCACGCTGTCGGGCAGGTGTATCTCCTGCAGAGCGTCGCAGCCGTAAAAGGCGGAAGCGCCGATCAGGGTGACGCCCGCGGGAATGGTGACCTGCGTCAGAGCGTCGCAGCCGAAAAAGGCCAGATTTCCGACGGTGGTGGCGCCGGGAGTGATAACCGCCGTGTGCACGTAGTTTTTATAGGCGTCCTTCGTCCAGGGAACCGCATTCAGACTTTGGAACGAGGGCATTTCGCCGTCAACGGTGAGCGTCAGCGTACAGGTCTTTCTGTCGATGCTCCAGTCCAGATTGTTGTAACTGCCGGAGATCGTGTTTTCCGCGTCGGTGCCGGCCAGCAGACCGTAGGCGACGCCGTTTTCTTCCGCGTAGGCCGCCGCGGCGGAGTCATTATGGCAGAGGATGTGCAGCTTGTTGCAGCCGCCGAAGGCGTTGGTTCCGATCACGTCGAGGCTCTCCGGCAGGGTCACGTCCATCAGCTGGAAACAGCCGTAGAACGCGTAGGGGTGGATCGACGTGATCCCTTCGGGAAGCACGATGCTTTGCAGACCGGCGCAGCCGGAAAACAGGGAGTCGCTGATGAAGCTCAGCCCCCGGCTGACGGCGACTTCCGAAAGACCGGCGCAGCCGTGAAAGGCTGACATGCCGATCTGCGTCACGGTGTCGGGGATCGTCACGCTGTTCAGCGCGGTGCAGCCGAAGAATGCGTAGCCGTCGATGCTCTTCAGGCCTGCCGCCAGGCTGAGGTCTGCCAGCGCGGAACAGCCGCTGAACGCCCGCGAGCCGATGGAGACGACGCTGGCGGCCAGCTGTACGCTCTCAAGGTTTTTGCAGGAGAGGAAAGCCTCGCTGCCGACGGAGGTGACGCCGTTTTCCACGACCAACGCTTTCACCCGGTCCGCGTTGCCCTCCGGCGTCGCCCAGGGCGCGCCGACAGAGCTCAGTTCGTTGTAGTAATTGTCCATTTCGCCGGTGCCGCTGATGGTGAGCAGGCCGTCTTCGTCCAGCGTCCATGAGACGGCTTCCCCGCAGTCGCCGGAATCCGTGATCTGTGCCGCAAGCGCAAACGACGGAAGAAGACTAACCAGCATCAACGCGGCCATCAGGACGGCAAATATCTTTTTCTTCATCATAATATATAACCCTTTCTTATTCGGCGCAAACCAACCAAAGAGGCATTTCCGAAATTGGTAATAAAAAACGGAGGCAACTCCGTTTCCTGTTAATAAAATAACACATATTTTTTAATAAAATATCAAGCTGTTTTGTGATCTTTTTATAAACTTTGCCAAAATGCGTCCCATTGTGCATCGGAAAAGCCGATGGTCGTCATGTTTCGACGCTTTTCCGCCCGATTGCAAGGATTTTTTTCGGGGCATCACGCAAAAAAAGGGTTCGTCGCGGATTGCTGCGGGGTACCGCAATAATGACTGTGGGACCATCCGACAGGCGGACCTTCCCGTAGGGGGCTGCCGGACGCCTCAAAAAAACGTTTACTTATTTTACTGTTCCACCAATTAATACTTGAAGATTTCTGCTTGTCTAAACGCCGCAATACGGCGTCAGAAATCCTCGACAGGCGACAGCCTGTCTTGCGGTTTCTTCCTT
>CADAMO010000117.1 GCA_902788995.1 Oscillospiraceae bacterium | reverse complement strand
TTTTTTGCCGTAAAACGGCAAAAAACGGCGTTATGATCGTTTTATTAATGCGGCAGCACAATCTTTCTTTTTTCAACCATTTAATTGCCGCATTAATAACGCACAAGCGGAGGATATGTTCACCCGGCTCGTAAAAGAAAGGGCATCGAGAGATGGCGTGAACGAAAGACTGAAAGCGGAGGACCAGATGCGCTGGGTTCACGAAATGAACCGAATCAGCGCCGAGGCAAGAGAAATCGTAAATGCTGAAATGATTTTCGGCTGATACGATTCTGTAAGGTGTATAGATAACAATGCTGTTTTATGACCCTCCAAAAGAAATTCTGCAAAAAAATGATCCCCGCGGATCGTTTCCGCCGGGGGATCAGAAGGACAGCACGGATTTGATCACAGAGAAAATATATTTCATGAAATACCCGAAATGCTCGGAATCGGGAACCGTGCTCGAATCGGAAAGGAACAGATTCAGCGTCACGGGGTCGTTTCTGTCGAACAGGTCGAAATAGGTAACAAGCTCTGTTTCGTAGGTATCCGGCTTGTTTTCGTCCAGTGTGATGAGCCGTACGCCCTCTTCCTCGCTATTGTAGGAGCGGAAACCCACGCCGGGGGTGTTCACGATATCAACGCCCTTGTAGTTGAATTCATAAGAATTCACGTGGTCGTGGCCGAAAAACATCACCATTACGTCGCCGCGCTTCAATACGGCGTCAAACTGCCCGTTCGAGTAGTTCGGGGGGACAGGGCGATTCGCTCAGCGTGCCCTTGGCGCCCGCAGGGAGCGAATAGTATCTGCCGTTGTGCCCTACACTGCCCTCCGTCTGCTCGTCGCCCGCATCCAGCGCGTCCCAGATCTCGGGGATCACAATATGCTGGAACATGAGCGAGGGTATCTTTTGGCCGTTTTTGCGCTCCAGCCGCTCGGAGGTCGTTTTATACCATTCCACCTGCTTTTTCGTAACGCAGCCGTAGCCGCCGAGGTCGTTTTCATCGTTGTAGGTGCCCGAATCGATCATCCAGATATTGTTCACCATTTTGTTTTCATCGGCGGAGGAATAGATCGGCACGTAATAGGTGCCCAGGTTGCTCTCGTCGAAATACTCGCCGGCGCAGCCGATAAAGCACTTTTTAATGAATCTGTCCATAGCAGCGGACGTCGCCGTTTTCGCCCAGAAGCGCCAGAACGCCGCCGTCACGTGCGGTGAAATACATTTTCGCATGACAGATATCCTGAATCCGTTCGCGTGAAAGAACGTTGTGATTGTATTCGCCGGTCGTGAATACGCAGATCTTCGGCATGAGCGTTTGCAAAAACGCCGGGGTGCTTGAGCCTTCGCAGCCATGGTGACCGACCTTCAAAAGATCCACCTTGCCGATCTGCGGCGCCAGGCGCGTTTCGTCGCCGGTAAGGTCATCCATATCGCCGGCAAGAAACACACGCGTGCCGTTCGTTTCCATCAGCACGCCGAGGGACTGGTCGTTTTCGCCGACCTTTCCGGTCGGTACCGGGTCTTCCGTGTTCAACAGCGTGATCCTGCAATTGCCGAGCATAAACGGCGTATTGTCGGGTTCACTGATGATCGGCACGTTTTTGGCTTCCAGCGCGGCAACCGTCTGATCATAGACCTCCTGGTTGTCCCACTCACGGACCTCTTCTTCATTGATCACGCTGCTGTCGTACACTTTCAGATAAGCCCGGCCGACCGAAACGTCGGGATCCGCAAGGATCGTGTCAAACCCGCCGAGATGGTCGGAGTGCGCATGAGTACCGACAATGAAATCGAGATGCACTTTACCGTCCGCGTCGGCAGCGTGGGCTTTGAGGTAGGCAAGCACGCGGTCCTCAAACCCGGGCAGATCCAAGCCGGGCAAGCCGCGCGGATTGTCGGTGTCCTCGCCGGCGTCCACCATGGCGAAATGCCCGTCGCTTTCCAGCAGGATCGCATCGGAATTATCGGTGTTCAGAAAATGGATACGGTCGGCGGAAAACGACAGATCAGCCTCCTTGACCGATGCAACGCCGGGGATTGACACAGGCATTTCCGGTTGTTTGGACGTGCAGGCGGAAAAGCCGGTCAGCATGGTAAGGAACGCCAGGGACAACGCACATTTGCTTTGAAAAGAATGTGCCATTTATCAAATCTCCTTTTCATCAAACCGTCAGCCGCCTGTCGCCGCCCCAAAGCTGCGGGAACAGGTTCCCCCGGTCCTGCTTCGGTTCCTCTTCAAAAATCAGCTCCACGACGCCGATATTGCAGACGGGATCGGGCGAACGGGCGGGCAGGCCCTTCACCGTGATGCGGGCCGCATCCTGCGTAAAGGGAAGCTCCTTCCCGGTGGCAAGCAGCCGCGCCGAAAGCAGCTTCGTATAATAGCCGCCCACGGTGAATTCACCGTTGTCCGGCCAGATCCAGTTCCACACAAAGACGCGGTTGTCCTTGCGTGTGGTGCTGCGCACGCTGAATTCTCCTACTGCAGGGGCAACCTGCCCGTACACCGCGTCGCCGTTGGCGGAAAGCCAGCGGCCGACCTTCGTGAGCGGCTCGATCGCTTCAGCGGGAACGGAGCCGTCCGGCGCGGGACCGATATTGAGCAGCAGATTGCCGCAGCTCCCCGTCACGCGCCACAGCATTCTCAGAATGCGCTGCGCGTTGTAGCTGTAAGGCGCCGCCTGGGCAGAGTCGATATAGCCCCAGCTCAGGTCGTTGAAGGTCATGCAGGCCTCCCAGTCGCGGTCCATGGGGCGGATCTCCCCCTCCGGCGTGCCGAAATCCTCGTCCAGCCGGGAACGGTTGTTGATGATGATACCCGGCTGCAGCGAGCGCAGATACTGGTTGCGGCGCAGCGAATCCCAGCCTTCAAAGCTTTCCAGCGGCCACGCCATATCATACCAGAGAATATCGATCTTGCCGTAGTTGGTCAGCAGCTCGGCGTTGAGCGCGGTCAGATACTCATTATAGCGCCGCCGTGCGTCCGGATCGGTGGCGCAGTCCCGGCAATCGGGGTGACGCCAATCGGTTACGGAAGAATAGAGCCCCACGCCGAGGTCAAATTCCCGGCAGGCGTCCACAAACTCCCGCACGATATCGCGGTGCGGCCCGAAGTTGACGCTGTTGAACGGGTTGACCTTGGAATCCCACAGGGAGAAGCCCTCGTGGTGGCGGGTGGTCAGCACCATATATTTGCAACCCGCGGCCTTGGCGAGCTTTGCCCATTCGCGGGGCGCGCCGGGCTTCGGCTGAAAGCGGTCCGCCAGCTTCTCGTATTCCTCCGGAGGGATATTTTCGTTGGCCATCACCCATTCCTGCCGTCCAAGAAGCGCGTATAATCCAAAATGGACAAACATCCCGAACCTCGCGTCGCGCCACCATTTCATGCGCGCGTCTCGCGTTGCGGCAATTGCCTCTTCATATTCAGCTTTGGAAAGATAATTCACGATCAGACTCTCCTTTCTGGTCTCAGTGTTATAAACGGCGCGCCACAGAGTAATCGCTGCAGCGCGCCTTTGAGGGCCGTTCTTTTTCAGCAGCCTTTGGAGCTCCGATCGTCCGGCTGCGGCGCAGCGGTGGAATAGACCCAATTCAGACGTCCGTACGGCACGCTGTCGCCCCTGGTGTAGAAGGAATAGATATCCGCCGGATCGCAGTTGTCCGCCCACTTGAAGCAGAAACTGCCTTCGGCCTCAACGCCCAGGAGCGATCTTTCCACGGAGAGCATCAGCCGGTCGCCCTCAAAGCGGATCTCCGCCTGCCCGACGGTTTCATAGCCGTTCTCCGTGACCCGCTCCACCGTCGCCTTGCCGTTTTCGGGGGACGTGCGGTTGACGATAAATTCATAGCCCTCCCGTTCGCCGGAGACGTTGATGAAAAGCTGCATCCAGTTGTCGTCCGTGCAGGGCGTGAGATCGGCGGCCGTATCCACGTAGAAATACAGCTTTTCACCGTCGTGGGCGACCTTCGCGTTGGCGATATCGTTCCGGCCGGAGGTATCCTGATAGTAAGTGTCGCCGTAGCCGCGGCAGTCGCGGTCCACGGTATCGTTCGTATAGTCCCGGTAGACGCCGGTGATGGCTTCGTCGTCCCACTGGTCGAAGCCGCCGCCGATATCGATGGTCACTTCTTCCGCTGCGGGCAGGGCCGCCGTGCTGCCCTTGAACCCGGCGACGCGGTCGACGAACTGCATATAATAATTGTCGCCGAGGACGCCCGCAGACGGTTCAAAATCGCGGGAATATTCCTCGTCGCAGTTGTCGCAGAAGCCGAAGGGCTCGTTTTCCCGGAACGTGAGCCGCTGCGCCACCCACTCGTTGAAGCCGGTCACAAACACGATATCCGGATCCAGCTTCTCGGCGAAATCCCATTGCTCGTCAAAATTGTAGCCATACAGCACCGCGTTTTCGGAGGTGTCCTTCGCGCCGTTGTGCCAGCTGCGGCCATGGTCGTTGGAGCCGTACCAGGCGGAGGAGCTGAAGCAGCAGGTATCGCAGTGCTGGGCGACGGAGACGTTCATGATGCTCTCGTCCCAGGGGGAATTTTTATAGTAGGAGGTCAGCTTGCCCAGACGGCTGAACTCCATCCAGGGGAAGCCGTCCCGCACGCGGTCGTCGGGCCACTGCTTCGCTTTGATGCGGAAGTAATCCTTCACGTCGTCGCGGAGCGCCTCGTCGTCCTTGATCCCGACGATCATGGGCTTGCCGTTCATCTTGAACCAGAGCTCGTCGATCTCGGGATATTTTTCCTTCACCGCGGGGTTGTTGTAGAGCTCGTCGTAGATTTTATTCATCACCGTTCCGGAATAGGAGGCGGTGTAGAAGGCGATCTTCGGCACGTTCCAGCCCTGCTGATAATATTCGTACCATACGTCGATCAGGTCCAGCGTGCGGGCGATATAGGGGTTGGCGCTGCCGGCGGTATCCACGACAAATCCTTCTGTTGATTTGAAAAATCTGTTGCATCCGTCTGCCGGATTATGGTAAAATAATCAAAGAGAATGCAATAACGGGGTGATAATATGTCTGACAAGGCCGCATGGGTGAAACGGATCGATTTCAGCGGAAAACCGCTGACAAAGGGCGCGGCGCTGATCGGCAGCCGGTATTATACCGGCAGTGATTTTTATGCCTCCGCCCAGGGGATCACCACCGACGGGCGGTACTATTACTGCACCGGCACGGTCGTTCCGCTGAAATTCAACGGTCTTACCAAAATCGACATGGCGACCGGCCGCGTTGTGCTGAAAAAGGAACGCTATCTGCCGCCGGAGCTGGCGCGGCAGGGCTTTAACCACTACGGCGGATGCACCTATTTTGAGAATAAAATATACGTCGCCATAGAGGACAAGCAACGCGAGCACCCCTGTATCGGCGTGTTCGACGCGGATACGCTGGAATTTACCGGGCAATACCGGATCCTCGGGCCGGAGATTCAGCCCAACGGCAATCTGCCCTGGTGCGCGGCGGATAAGGACAACCGTCTGCTCTATACGGGGTATTTCAATCATTGCGATCATATCAACGTCCTACGCATCGATACGCTGGAATTTGTGCGGCATATCCCCATCTCCCGCATCGTGGAGCATACGCAGGGCGCGGAGATGTGGAACGGCCTGATCTATATCTCCTGCCATGATACCTGGCCAAAGAAACATATCTATTCCATTGATCCCGCCACCGGTGAAACGAAGCTTGTGATGGAGCGGAGCGCGAAGCACAATCTTGTGGAATCGGAGGGGATCACCATCTGGCCCATGGCGGACGGCTCCTTCTTTCATCAGCTGGATGTCATCTATCCCTTCGCGCTCGCCATCCGGCGTTATTCCGCCGTCCTGAATGGGAAAGATTGACCGGTCCGGGAATTTCGCAGCGAGCAAAAACACGGATTGGAATGCTTCATAATGAAAAGGTCTTTCGCGTTAATACTTACCGTCGTTATACTTACCGGCGTTCTGTTCGTCGGGCGGCCCGTCTGCCCGTCAGGGGGTCCGGGCGTTTTTGAAGCCGCAGCCGCAGAAGAGGAAGCGGCGCCCACCCCGGAAACGCCGGACTATTGCCTTTTAAGTTTTTTGTAAATCGGAGGGATCACGACCGTGTCAATCATCACCAAGGTATTCTCCTTTTTCATGTCCCTGCTGCTGTCCCTGCTGGGCACCACGGGGCTGACCGTTCCCCAAAGGGCGAAGGCGCTGCGCGTGGTGGCGTATATCATCGCCGACAACGCTGCAATGATGGAAGCGGTGGACGAGTCGCATCTTGACGGTCTCACCGATATCATCCTGATCGGCTCGCTGGGCGGCTTCGATAACGCGGGCCGCGTGAACCTCAGCGGCGATTTCGATCAGATCATTGCGATTGCCAGGGAAAAGATCGGCGACCGCCCGATCCGGCTGCACCTGAATCTGAACGGCCCCTGGGCGACCGCGAACGGCACGTTTGAAGAAAATATGTTCGCGCAGGGGGAGGAGCACCGCAAGGCCTTTGAGAGCGGCGTGCTGGAGAAAAACATCCGCGGTGTGCTGGAGCAATACGAGCTGGACGGCGTTTTCTTCGACTATGAGTTCCCTGTGGCGCAGGAGCACAAGGACGCCTTCAGCAAATTCCTGGTGTCCCTGAAAAAGACCCTCGGCGAGGATTACCTGCTCGGCGCGGCGGAGTCCTCCTGGTGCGCGGGCCTTTCCAAAGACGCCATCCGCGCGCTGGATATGGTGGAGGTCATGTGCTACGACGTGTGGGACGAGGGCACGGGGATCCATTCCTCCTTTGAGATCACCCAGGCGATCATCAAAGGGATGCTGAAGCTCGGCTACAAGCGGGAACAGCTTGACGTGGGCATTCCCTTCTACGCCAGGCCCACCACGGAGGAGGCGTACTGGTACGACTACAAGGAGTACTATGACAAGCTCGATGAAAACGGCTGCGCCCCGGACGAGGCCCACGGCCTGATCGCCTCCTTCAACACCCCCGAGGTGGTATATGAAAAAACAGTGTGGACGATCAGAAGGGGCCTTGGCGGCGTGATGATCTGGCATTACGCCTGCGACGTGCCCGCGGATAACGACGCTTCGCTCTTCAACGCGGTGGCGAAGGCAAAACAGGATATGTCGTCGCGCACCGTCTGCTGATGGGTCGTTGTGGATTTCCGCTTTTGTCGGGACCATCACGTGATACAAAATATAAGGAGAAAAACTATGAAAACTTTGAAAACATCACTTGCTCTGCTGCTTTCCCTGCTGCTGGCGTTCGGCCTGACGGCTTCGGTCTTTGCCGCCGGGGACGGGGTCGTCCTCTCCGGCACGGCGGGCGACGGCGTCACGTGGCAGTTGACAGACGACGGCGTGCTGACCGTCAGCGGCAGCGGCCCCATCGTCGACCACAAGGAAGAGGAATATGACGAGGACGGCAGCTCCTCCGTCACGGAATTTGAGAGCATCGGCACGCTGATCTACGATTATTACAGCGCGCAGACCGCCGGTATGAGCGTGGCGGACGCCGAGCGCGCCCGGTTTGCCCTCGTCCGGGAAATCATCGTGGAGGAAGGGATCACGGTCGTCCCGGAGGATGAATTCGACTTCTTCTATCCCCGGAAGATCACGCTGCCCTCTACCCTTACCGAGCTGGGGTTTCAGGCGATCAACGCCGTTTTCGCGGAGGAGGTCCTCATCAAAAGCGCTTCCTTCCCCTACGCGCAGTTCAAGGTAGCGGCCTACCACAGCGACGCGGAGCCGTACCCCGATCTGGAAGCGGCGATCGACGGCTACATCGCGCAGCAGGAGGACATTGACCGGTTCGGGAACGATCGACTGCCCCTGGAGCTGCTGCGGTTCGTCTACTCCATTCAGAGCGGCGCTTATGCGGCGGAGGAAGAGGAGATCGCGGATACCCTCGTCTATTACAACGAGGCCTTCGGCGAGGAGGCCGACAGCCTTGAGGACCTGGTCCCCACGGCGCTGGCCCTGCTGAACGCCCGTTTCGGAACGGATTATACGGCTCCCGATCAGATTTTTACTGTTGAAGAGGCAGAGTGGGGTACCGAGGTCGTGACGGACGAGGCGCTTCAGTCCCTTGTGGACGCGGAAATGGAGCGCGTCAACGATACAAGCAGGCTGGAGGAGCTGATCCTCTATCCGGACCCGCAGGAGGGCTTCGCCGCCTACCAATGGCTGACCGTGACCGCCCCCGGCAAGAGCAGCGCAGCGGAAAACTGCCGGATCGCGGGCGTCAGATTCGTCAGCCTGGACGGCAGCGAGGCGGAAGGCCTCTGTCAATTCTGCGGTAAGGATCATTCCGGCAATCTGTGGCAGAGGTTTATCGGGTTCCTGCACCGGATCCTCTATTTCTTCGCCCATCTGTTCGGCGTGAAATAGATCAAACTGTTTCAAAAACGGTATTTATACTGTCCGCAAAGCCGGCTCTCTGACGGGGTTCGGCTTTGTTTTTTACAAAACGCTTGCTATGAAGGCTGTCAATCGTTTATACTTGGATTATCGCACAGGGGCAGGGGGAGCATATGAAGCTTACTTGGTATGGAACCGCCACCATCGGCCTGACCGACGGCGAAACAAAGCTGCTGTTCGATCCGTTTGTTCGGATGAACCGGCGGATTTAAACCACGCCTCTGGAGGGTTTTGCCGGGTTCGACGCCGTGCTGGTGACGCATGGGCATCTGGACCACATCTACAGCATCCCGGCGCTGATGAAAACGGACGGTCGCGTGCCGGTCTATTGCACCGAAACGCCGAAAAAGACGATGGTCGCCCGCGGCGCGGCCGCGGACAGGATCCATATCGTCAGCCCGGGCGACGTCCTGCGCTTTGGCTCCTTTATCGTAAAAGTTTGGCAATTCCGCCATATCGTATTCGATCCGATCTATATTCTGACCGTGGTCCCCAAATGCGTGGCGATGTTCCCGCAGCTGTTCCGGCAGGCGTATCTGAACCATAAAATGCCGGAGAACGGGGAAATCGTGGCATATGAGATCACAAACGGCGACAAGCGGATCTTTCTGCTCCGTTGCATACCCGGAAAACGTGGATTTGCTGATCCTTGCCAACGGCGGCAGCGTATTCGTCCCGGAAAAAAGCGCGGCGTTTATTGAAAAATACCGGCCGAAGGCGATTTTGGTTGACCATTTTGACAACGCTTTCCCGCCCGTGACAAGAAACGTGAGCGTAAAACGGCTGCAGCGTACCATTGAAAAAAATCATCCGGAGATCCGGTTTATCGTGCCGGAAATCTGCCGGGAGATCACTGTGTGATCCTGTTTTATTAGTGCGGCGATTAAATAGGTGAAAATAAGAAAGGTATCCTACGGCAAAGTCACTTCCGGCATCCGGAAGTTCGGTGAACCCCATGGTTTTCCAAGCAACGCCATGAAGCATACCGCCTATATGCAGGTCGGCAGCAGCGGCGGGGCCGCCGTCAATGAGCGGATGCAGCTGATCGGTATTACGCCGGGCGGGTATTATTCCGCAGACGGAAGCAGGTTCCGATACGGCGTTCTGATTCCGGCCAGTGAGATCAAAATATGCCTTGAGGAATGGGCCTCTTGATGGCGGTATTATCGTTTTTATGATTCATTCATCAAAAAAACATCAAAAAAATCAAAAAAAGTTAGCACTCCCTATTGACAAGTGCTAACTTTTGTGCTATTATATCCTTGCAAGGTAAGGAGAGCTCCGGGACAGGGTTCCGGGGTTTCCTCTTTCCCCTTGCGGCATATACCATAACAATAGCCCTGAACAGCATCCAGGACCAAAATGATTGGAGGTTTGTCTTATGTTGTACATGCCCAGTATTTTTGGTGAAGATCTGATGGATCGTTGGATGAATGACATGGATCACCAGTTCGCGCTGATGGAGAAACCGCTTTACGGACACCATGCCAAGAACCTGATGAAGACGGACGTGCGTGAGCACGAGGACGGCTATGAGGTTGAGGTAGAACTGCCCGGCTTCCATAAGGACGAGATCGAGCTCAGTCTGGAAAACGGGTATCTGACCATCACCGCGGCCAAGGGCCTTGACAAGGATGAAAAGGATAAAAAGTCCGGTCAGGTCATCCGCCAGGAGCGTTACGCAGGCAGCCTGCGCCGCAGCTTCTACGTGGGCGAAGAAATCACGGAAGAGGATATCAAGGCAAAGCTGGCGCACGGTGTGCTGACGCTGCATATCCCGAAGAAGGAAGAAAAGCCGAAGCTGCCCGAGAAAAAGACCATTGCCATCGAAGGGTGAGTCCCTACCAAAAACGGTATTGCCCACTGCCGCCCCGTCGGAAACGACGGGGCGGTTTTCCGTATTATGGTATGCCGTCGGGGAGTAGCGGCTATTGCTTCGGGAAACAGCTCGGCTCTGCCTTACGGCTGTCCGACGGGTTCTATTTTTGCTCTGTCCACACCCTTATCGTCGTATATTACGATCGTATACCGATATATTTTTTCTCCGTCTGTTACGGTGATACCGGTTTCACCGTATTTATGCGCCTCGATCAGGATCCTCCCCTCCTCCGGCTGTTCAAATGCGACCTCCGCAATGGAGTCGTCCTCCACGGAAAGCATCGCCTCTGCCGAGAAGAAGGGTTCATCAGGGAGAAAATCGTGCGCCTCGAAGGCAACCTGCGGGGAAAAGATCAGCAATAAGGCGATCATGGTCACGGGGAGCGCAAGGCCGACCGCTTTCTGCGTGATTTTCGGGAAGAAGACATGCGTATGGATTACGATCTGTTTGACCGGATCGGCGAGCATTCCACCGTCGGCATCGGCACGTTTTGCGTGGAGGAAATGCTGAAAACCGGCTTCCGCAAGGAGCAGATCGACCTCGGCCTCGCGTTTTACGCCAGGCCCACAGATGAAAGCCCCTATTGGTATGATTATATCGATTATTACGATAAGATCGACCGTTTCGGTTATATGGAGGACGAGGAGCATGGCGTAACCGCCAGCTTCAACACGCCCCTTGATATTTATCTGAAAACCATGTGGTGCAAAAACAACGGGATCGGCGGCGTGTTCGCGTGGCATGATTCGTGCGACGTGCCTGCCGATAACAGCGCCTCTTTGTTCAATCAAGTGATCCGCGCCAAAAACGGTCTGCCCTTTAACGGTCGTTTTTGACCGGAGAAAACTCATATTCTACTGAAATACAACCGATCTGTTCCGCTTCCGTATTTCCGTAAATACAGCAAACCCTTTGCCGTAAAAACGATACCTCCCATGATACGATCTTCCGGTGTATCATAGGAGGTGTCTTATTGTTAGTCCACGTTTTAGCAATAACGATAACGAATTTGCAAGCTTTTCTTCGGTAAAAAAGTCTCCTGTATTTACTTCTTCGTGTAGGTCAGGATCGAGCCGGTGTCGGTATCCTTCATCGTAAGATCGGCGCCGTCGATTGTGTATTCCCAGATCTGCGTCGTGGACGCGCCCTCGTAGGTGATCTCAACGGTTTCGCCCTTGTCGGCATAGGTGAAGTTCATGAGCATGCCTTCGCCCGCGTCCCATACGCCCTTGCCGTCTTCCTCGAAGGTATAGGCGCAGCCTTCCGCTTCGTTGGCGCTCCACGTGCCGAGAAGCGCTGAGGCTTCTTTGGTTTCACCCTTGTTGGCGTCCTCTGCGGCGGTGGTTTGGTTTGCTTTCGCGTCGCCGCCTTTATTGCCGCAGGCGGTCAGACAAAGTACGGCCATAAGGACGCAGAGCGTCAATGTGATCAGGGTAAACAGTTTTCTTTTCATTTTTTTTGACTCCTTTTTTTGTTTTATCGTGTTACTCAAAATCATTCTTTGTAAAATCTCCGTGCTTTTCCGCCATGCCGATATACTCCATGCCGTTCGCGCGCCCGTTGTACCAGATGCGCCACAGGTCTTTCTCTTTGTCGTAGAGCGCCGAGGGCTTATAGCATGCGTCCGCGTCCCATTCGCCGGCGGTGGGAAAGACCAAAGGATTGCTTTTGCACCTTCTGAAATCCGTTATGCCGTCTTCAGAGCACGCTGCGCAGATGCAGGCTGTGTTGATATCCCGGTAGCCGATATAGAAAATGAGATACCCAAGCGTCGGATGCGGGATTACCTGACAGCCGCCGATACGGTTTTGCTCATAGACCTTCTCCGGGTTCTTTTCGAGAATGGGGTTCCGGGAGGATTTTTCCCAGATAAGTCCGTCCCGGCTTTCGGCGTAGCAAAGCACGTTCGGCTCGTAGGTTTCGCCGGCGCTGTACCACATGCGGTACAGGCCGTTTTCATGAAGCACGCAGGGGTTCATCACGGATTCCCCCTCAAAAGGGGCTTCAGGAGACAAAACGGGATCTGTGCGGACGCGGTAAAAATCGATCCCGTTTTTGCTTTCGGCAACGCCGATATAGCTGTTGCCGTGCGCCTGCCCGGTATACCACATTTTATAAGTATCCCCGACTTTCAGAACGCAGTTGCGGTTGACCATATCCTCCCAGCCAGAGGAATTGTCCGGCGGGAGCGTGACGGTCGGGTCCGACCATCGGACGCCGTCGTCGGAGAAAGAAACGGACAGGGCGTTGTTTTTTCTCGTGGAAAGATCCATGCGCAGCCGGCTGTCCGGCAGAGCGGTCAAATATACGTCAAACAGGGTGCCGAGCGCCGGATCGCCGAAGATCGGATTGTCTTTGTGTTTCTGAAACAAGTGCGCGTCCTCCCGTTGTTCGGATTGATAGAACCTTTGGTATATGCTATCACAAATTGTCCTTTCTTTCAAGCCTGATGAGAAAAAATATTAAAAACGATCGCGGTTTCTGCTATAATCCTCTTAGATTGGGACAGGGAGGCGGTTCTTTGGAAAACATAGCGAAACCCACAAAACAGCAGCTGGACTGGCACGAGCTGGAGCTCGGCATTCTGATCCATTACTGTCTGAAAATGTACCGGCCGGACGCGATCTGTTTTCAGGGGCCGAAGGCTTGGCCGCAAAACGTCCGGTGGGTCGGCAACGAGGACGGCCTTGCGCCGGAAAACTGCTGGGCGACCACCAACGCGGGAGACGCGCGGTTTAACGGCACGATACCGGAGGAGCAGGCCGGCGTAGGCGACCCCGACGGCAGATATTATTGGCCGGCGGAAACCGATATGCCCAACCGCACACACGCAGCCTTCGGCGGCGGCTGGAGCTGGCAGCCAAACGAGGAGCATCTGTGTTATATGCCGGAGCAGCTTTTGGATTGTTATATCCGTTCGGTGGGAAGAAACTCCAATCTGCTTCTGGACATGGCGATCAGCCGGGACGGGGATTTTCAGGATGAGGAACAGTTTCGCGCTTTTGGAAAACTGATCCGTGAAACCTTTTCCGGTCCGATCAGGCAGATCGACCGCCCGATATTGGCGGACTGCCGCTGCGAGATCCGGTTCGACGCGCCGCAGCGGGTACTCTATCATGTGCTGCGCGAAGATATCAGCGAGGGGCAGCGCATTCGGGCGTTTCGCATCCTTGCCGACGGCAAACCGGTTTATGAAAGCGCCTGCATCGGCCACAAGCGGATCGTGCCGTTTGAGAGCCTTACGGCCGCCGGGCTTGTGATAGAGATCACGAATGCGGTCGGACGCCCTGCCCGGCGGGACGTTGCGGTTTATTGAAAAGCGGCGCGAAATCTTTCGAAGCGGCCGGTTTACCCGCAGTGCGCCGCTATCAGCTCCTTCACGCGGTTGATCGGGATCAAAAGCCCCAGATGCTCAAAACCATACTCGGAAAGATCCTCCGTGAAGGCGGCGTTGCTGATCCCGATCAGCTCGCCCTTCATATTGAAGGCGGGACCGCCGGAATAGCCGGACACGATCGGCGCGTCCACCGGAAGATACTGTTTCGGATCGATGCTCCGGAACAGATCCCCCTCCGCTTTCACCCGCCGGCCGGTACAGTAGCTGAAGGGCTCCCCATCGGCAGGGTTCCCGATCAGAAGGACCTGTTCCCACAAAGGAAGAGCGTCGGAATCGCCGAGCGTCACGCTTGTTCCCTGATAATCCGCTAATTGAATGACGGCGATATCCTCCCCGTCGTCGGTGAAGACCACGGTCCCCTGACGTTCTTTGCCCTGCATATCCAGCAGGGTAAAGCTCTCGGCTTCATACAGCACATGCGCGTTGGTGATCAAATACTTATCTCCGTAAAGGAAACCCGTGCCGTTACTGCCGGTAGATGTAAAAATGCACAGCGTGGAATCCGCCATACGGCGGAAAAGCGCCTTTTTGCCGTCCGCCTCCACCGTTTCCGACGCAGACACGGCGACGTCTGCGGCCGTCTCCGTGTCAATGTCCGTCGGCGCCGTTGCAGGCGCGGCGTCGTCTTTCGCCAAGGTCCCGCACCCGGCGAAACTGCATAAGACGCAGCACACAACCAGCGACAACGCAGCTATTCTTTTTCTCATCCGTTGATCCCTCCGAATTTGTCGAATCATTTGCTGATACGTGAAGCTATTACGCAACATCACCAAAGACGATTTGGCGCTATCTTAACATATTTTTGACAGATTTATCAATACCCGCAACACTATTTGCCCAGCTTTCCCACTTGATGAAATGGAACAAGCCGGCAAGTTGCTAATCTGTTTGCCCATGCGGCAGCGCGCGCCGACATTACAATCCCCTTTTGTCGCGTTGCGACATTTTCCCCGCACTGCGGGGAAATCTTCCTCTACACCGCCCCAACCCGGCTGCGCCGTGCAAATCGTTGTTTACAAGACGCGGAAAACATGATATAATATCATTTATTCAACATAAATTTTTAAAGAAAATCTCAGCGAGAAAACGCAGGAAAGATAAACATTATGAAAAAGATTTTTAAGAAAATGATTTCTGTGGGGTTGCTTACAGCACTATTGGCGAGCGTGCTATCCTTCGGCGGCGGTTATGCGGCAGGCCAAGCCGCCGTCGCCGCCGGTGAAGACAGCCTGAACGGCCGAAACTGGATGTCGGGGATCCCCGACGGCAGGTATATCTATGAAATCAACATTCCCGGCACCCACGACAGCGCAACGGCTTATTGCAAAAATACAACGGACAATTACGTGCAGTTATTGGGGCGCCCCGTATTCAACTCCGGGGAATACGCCAGAACGCAGTCGCTCACCCTGTCCGAGCAGCTAAATGCGGGGGTACGGTATCTGGACCTGCGTTTTGCGCCGAAGGAAGGGACGCTGCTGCTTTGTCACGGAAACATCGAAAAGGTGGCGGCTGTGAACAAAGTCATAAAAATCCTGAGCTTTTTCCTCCCCATCCTGAAATTGATCGGCGGATCGGACGCTCCCCTTTTGAGCCTGGACACGGAGTTTTACGCCTATGAAGACGAGGCGTGTACCGTCCCCTTGACCGGCGACAGCGTATTCGGGCAGATAAAAGCGTTTTTACAAGAAAATCCGAGCGAAACCCTGATTATCACCGCGAAAAAAGAAAACGGCGATACAGAGGCGTTTTTACAGCTCTTCAAAGCGCAGATAGAAACGTTGAAAACAGAAATCAATCCTTCCACAGGGCAGGCGTATCTCTATACCGAAAACGGAAACGGCGTCTACACAAAAATGCCCACGCTTTCAGAGGTACGGGGAAAAATCATTCTCATGACGCCTTTTTATGAGGAGGTTCAGGCCGGTGATATGCTGGACGCCAAAAACAACGCGGGGGAAACCGATTATATGGGAATGACCTTCCACTATGAAAACCACTGGAGCGTTCCCTCTGCCCTGAAAACGGCATACGCAGAGTGCTTTCTGAAAGAATTTTCGACAGAAATGAGTAAGGACCCCGAACGGCACCTGACCTCTGCCAACGTGCTGAAAACCAACGCGAGCGTCGTTCTGGTGCAAAGCCCGCGTTCGATTGCCCGGAGGGTCAACGGCAGCCTTTATGATCAAAACAAATTGACAAAAGGGCGGTACTACGGCTGGATCATGGGCGATTTCATGACGGAGGAGATCTGCTCCGCGATCTGGCGCACGAATTACTTTGTTTTTGAGCTGTAAGAGCCGGTACGATAAAAGAAAGGAAGTTATCAGATGGAAAAGGCGGTATCCTTTTTTCGCAGAAGCCTGACTGTTTTGTTCGCAATGGTCGCCTGGATCGGGGGATCGATTTCAGGCGAGCCCTATATCCGCGCCGGGAATATGGAGATCGCCCGCACGTTGGAGTTTACCTATGCCGACGGCGTGAGCTTCTGTCAGGGGCTTGCGGCAGATGGGACGTTCTTTTACGGCATCGGCGCTTACAAGTTCCTGGACTACAACGCGATCACGAAAATCGATATCGCTTCCGGCGAAATCGTAGAGCGGCGCGAGATGTGTCTGCCAAAGGATCTGCTGCTGAAGGGCTATTCGCATCTCGGCGACGGCTGCCTGTATGAGGGCGGTCTCTATATCGCGCTGGAGGATTTCGGCTTCCGCCACCCCGGCGTGATCGTGTACGATCCCGCAACGCTGGAGGCGGTGGATTTCCATACGCTGCCCGACGAGGGACGCGGGAACGGCCGTATTCCGTGGTGCGCGATCAAGGACGGCGTTCTGTATTACTCTCAGTCAAACGATGTGGACGAGATCCGCATGCTGGACCTTCGGGACTACTCCTATCTCGGCGCTGTAAAGCTCGATACGACGCTCTTCAAGGTGCAGGGCGGAGAGTTTTATAATGATACGCTTTATATCGTGACCAATTCCGGCCTGCGCAACAAAACGATGTATGCGGTCGATCTGCAGTCCGGGCACGTGGAGCCGGTTTTTGTCCGCTGCACAGGCCGGCTTGACGCCGAGGGAGAGGGCATTGCGATCTGTCCGCTGGCCGACGGCTCCCTGTTCCACATCATCGACGTCGGCTCTATGGTCCGCATCACAAGCTATCGACCCACTCCCTGATTTTTCTATCGGAAGAATAACAAATACAACAGAAATTGTGACAATCGAGTAGGGCGGAATTTCTCCGCCCTCTCACACCACCGTACGTGCCGTTCGGCATACGGCGGTTCAATTCAAATAATAATCCAAACAGCTCAGAAATCCTCGCTTTGCGAGGATTTCTTTGTTGATGAGGTGCAGTCCTGTTGTTTTAACAACGGCTTGATAGTGGTCTCCGAACTGGTTGCAGGTCATCTGAAGGAGCGCAATGGCAGATACTACGTCGTTGTGAGCTACACGGACACGACCGGCAAACGCATCTCCCGGGAGTTTTCCACCGGGCTGCCCGTGAAGGGCAACAAGAAAAAAGCGGACGACATTCTGCAGCGGATCCGCAGAGAGGAAAGCGAAAAGCTGTATACGCAGATGCGCATGCAATCGGGCGGCGAAACCATCGACACGACGACGCGCTTTACGCAGTTTCTTTCCGACTGGCTGGAAATGATGCGCGCAAGCGTGGAGAGTACGACCTTTTCCTCCTACAGCATGACGATCAGGAACAAGGTCATCCCGTACTTTGACAAGCGCTTCCCCAAGCTGCGGCTCATCGACGTGACGCCGAAGCACATTCAGGACTACTACACTTATGAGCTGAACGTCTGCGGCGTGTCCGCCAACACGGTGATCCACCGCCACGCCAACATCCGCAAGGCGCTGGATTACGCATATAAGACCGGCATGATCGAGAGCAACCCCGCCGACCGGGTACAGCGCCCGAAGAAGGAGAAATTCGTCTCCGAGCCATATTCCATGGACGAGCTGCACGCGCTTCTGGAAGCGGCAAAGGGCAGAAACGTGGAATTCGGTATCGTGATGGCGGCGTTCTACGGTCTGCGCAGAAGCGAGGTCGTGGGCCTTAAATGGAGCGCCATCAATTTCGACACCAAAACGATCTCGATCCGGCACACCGTGACGGAGACAACAGTGGACGGCAAGCGGCAGATCATCCCCAAGGACCGCACGAAAACGAAATCGAGCTGCCGGACGCTGCCGCTTGTGCCGCAGGTGGAGGAGCTGCTGCGGAACATGCGCATGAAGCAGGAGGCAAACCGCAATCTCTGCGGCAGAAGCTACCACACGGAATATGAGGCGTATATCTACGTCAACGAGCTCGGGGAGCTGGTCACGCCCGATACCCTGTCGAGACGGTTTCAGGCGTTTCTGGATCGCGAGGGGTTCCGGCACATCCGCTTCCACGACCTGCGGCATTCATGCGCCAGTATGCTGTACGCCAACGGCGTGGCGCTGAAGGATATCCAGGAATGGCTCGGACACAGCGATATTTCCACCACGTCCAATATATACACCCATCTGGATTATTCGTCAAAAGTGGAATCCGCGAAC
>CADAMO010000116.1 GCA_902788995.1 Oscillospiraceae bacterium | reverse complement strand
CACCGCCATCATGATCAGAATCCGCTTTCGTATGACGGAACCCGTGGCGATCACGCTCCATCACCCTCCCTGATTAAAAGTCAGGGCGTTGCGGATTCCCCCGCCGCGTCGTAAGCGGTCTGTCCCTCGCCGGAAACAGCCTCGCCCGGCAGCGTGACGACGCGCACCGACCACGAACCCGGCCTGACCATGCCGAGGCGGCTCACGGCCTCGTAGCCGATCATCTGCAGGTTCTGCCGCTCGGCCAGCTGGATCTCCAGCTGCTGGCGGCGGCCCTCCTCCGCGGCAATCTGCGTGCGGAGGCGGCTGATGGTTTTCGCGCCGCCGGCGATCAGCTCTTTGGCCTCTGCGATCACCGCCTCCGGGCTGCGGCTGCGCTCGCGGCCACGCACGTAGGGCACCACGCAGTAGGTGCAGAAGTTGTTGCAGCCGTACATGATGGGCAGCCACGCCTTGAAATCCCCGTCCCGGCACACCGGAAGGCCTTCCACGATCTCCCCGGCGGTCTCGGTCGTCTCAAACACCCGCTTGCCGCCCCGCAGCGTTTTGTAGAGCAGCTCCGGCAGGCGGTGGACGGCGAAGGTGCCGAACACCAGGTCCACAAAGGGATAACTGCGTTTGATGCGCTCCGCCACGTGGGCCTGCTGCATCATGCAGCCGCACAGCACGATCTTCATGTGGCGGCGTTTTTCCTTCACGGGCTTGAGCGCCCCCACGTTGCCGAAGACCCGGTCCTGGGCGTGTTCCCGCACGGCGCAGGTGTTGAACAGCACCAGATCCGCCTGTTCCTTTTCCTCGGTGAACACGTACCCCATGGCGGAAAGCTGCCCTTTCAGCCGTTCAGAATCCGCCACGTTCCCCTGGCACCCGTAGGTGTGGACGAACGCCTTGGGCGGCTGCGAGGGGAATTGCGCCTCCAGGATCGCGCGGACCCTTGCGGTATATTCACGCTGCTTGTCCAGCTCGCCGGGCGATACGCCGGGTAAAGAAAAATCAGTCAAAACGGACCTCCGCCGAAAATAAGAGAAATATTTATATTATTATATATAACGGCGGCGCAAAAGTAAAGAGGTTTTTAAAAAATATTCCGGGCCGCCGGGTCCTCGCCCCGCAGCATCACCTCGATGGAGGTGCGGCAGGTCTCCACCGCCTCAAAAAGGTCCTCCGTCTCTCCCAGCTCCCGCAGCCGCCCGATCTGATAAAAATACTTTTCGATCTCATCCGTATCGCTGTGCTTCAGCAGCACCCCCAGCAGGTCCCGCTTGTCGTTCCAGAGCTGCTCCGCCTGGTCCAGCGGCTTGCCGTAGTCGCCGCCCTCCTTATACTGCGTCTGCGCCTCTTCCAAAAAGCCTATCAGCGCGCCGCCCGTTTTTTTGACGGCGCGGAGCGTCACGCAGCTCACCGTCAGCGCGGCGGCGATCAGCGCCACCGCCGCGATCACCCGTTTCGTCATAAGCCCTTCTCCCTTTCGATCACGTTGACTTTTCCCTGTTTGTTCACAGTCAGCAGAAAGATATCCTCCTGTCTGATCCCGGTCTTTCTTATGATATGCCGCAATTCCTCCGCCGTGACGGCGCTGTCCTTCAGCCGCAGGCCGATGATCTTGCCGTCCATCACCAGCGCGTCCGCCACCCCCGGGTCCGGCGGCGCTTTTCCCGCAAGGCCTGCGGTGAGGGGCTGCTTTTCGGGCTTGAGCAACACGCTCAGCGACCCGTTGGTCTCGGCGAAGGCGTACTGCACGTCGGCGATATCGAACACGTCCTTCTGCCGCAGCGCCTCCAGCACGTCGTCCAGATTATACCGCAGTTTTTTCATATTTTTCTGATCCAATACGCCGTCCTTGATGAGCAGCACCGAATTGCCCTGCAGCACGCTGCGGAACCGGTCGCTTTTGACGCTCACCGCCCCCAGCAGGATCTCGATGCCCACCAAGACGCACACGGCGATCATGGAGTTGAGCATGGGGATGTCGTTATCCTGCATGGGCACCACCGCGATCTCGGACAAGAGGATCGTCACCACCAATTCCGTCGGCTGCAGCTCCCCGATCTGCCGCTTGCCCATCAGCCGCAGAGAAATGATCACCGTGACCAGCAGTATCACGGCGCGGATAAATGAAATCAACAAAAAAATCACCTCGCCAAGAGTATAGCCGGGAACGGGGCGGTCAATACCTTAGGCAGATGATTTTCTGCGTCACCCGGTAGCGCGGCACCTCAGTGCCGCTCCCGACGCAAACAAGCGGCACTGAGGTGCCGCGCTACAAAGGAGCCCCCATGTCCGACGCCACCTTCACCCCCTCCGTCAACCAAAACCTGCGCGCGCTCACCGATCTGCTGGGCGACAGCTTCGACCTGATCGTCCGGGAACTGGACGCGACGGGCATAAAAGCCTGTACCGTCTCCTTCGACGGCCTGTGCGACGAAATGAAGATCACCGAGGCGATCCTCAAGCCCCTGACGGCGAAGGACGCGCCGAAGACGCGGCCGGGGACGCTGTTTGAGACGATCCGTGAACGGCTGTTCAAAGGGACAGACGTCAAGACCGTTTACACCGCCGTGGACGCAGCCCGGGCGGCGCTGGGCGGGGCGCTGGTGCTGCTGGCGGAGGGCGAAGCGGCGGCGCTGGTGTTTTCCGTGCAGGGCTACCCCCGCCGGGCGGTGGGGGAACCCCAAAGCGAACAGAATGAAAAGGGCAGTCAGGAGGGCTTCTGCGACAATTTCAAGGACAACGTCTCCCTGCTGCGCCGAAGGCTGCGCACCCCGGCCCTTGCCACGGAACTGCTGACCATGGGCGAGACCACGGCCACGCCGGTGGTGCTGTGCTGGCTGCGGGGCCGGGCGGACGAAGCCATGCTGGCGCAGGTCAGGAAACGGCTTCGCAGCGCGAAGCTGGACGCGGTGCTGGGGGCGGGTTATCTGCGTCCGTTTCTGGACGGGCGCAGGCCCTCGCTGTTCAAGGGGACCGGCGTCACCGAGCGGCCGGACACGCTGGCGGCCATGCTGACGGAGGGCCGCGTCGGGATCATTGTGGACGGCACCCCTTACGCCGTCGTCGTGCCCTATCTGTTCATCGACCACTTCCACACGGTGGACGACTACCTCTCCGGGCCCTTCTACGCCTTTTTCATGCGGGCGCTGCGGGTGGCCTGCGTGGTGATCGCCGCCACCCTGCCCGGCTTTTTCGTGGCGGTGTGCGTCTTTCACCCGGAGATCATCCCGGCGGACATCATGTTCGACATCGCGGAGGCGGAGAGCAAAACGCCCTTTCCGCTGATGGCGGAGGCGCTGATCATCCACCTGATCTATGAGGTGGTACGGGAGGCGGGTCTGCGGATGCCCGTGGCCATCGGTCACGCGGTGAGCATCGTGGGGGCGCTGGTCATCGGCGATACGGCGGTGACGGCGGGACTCATCGGCGCGCCCATGCTGATCGTGGTGGCGCTGACGGCGGTCTGCTCCTCGGTGGGGGTGCGGCTCCACGAGACCGTCTCCCTGATCCGCTTCGCGCTGATCCTGATCGGCGGCCTCACGGGCCTTTACGGGGTGATGCTGTTCTCGGGGCTGATGCTGACGGACCTGTGCGCTGTGGCCCCCTTCGGCGTGCCCTACTCCGCGCCGGTCTCCCCCTTCGTGGGTCCCGCCCAGCGGGACACGGTCTGGCGGGCAGGGTGGAAAAAGCTGGGACGGTCCATTCTGACGGTAAAAGAGATGAAGTTTGAATGAAACAGGAAGCAATCAGCGGGGCGCAGCTCTTTGCCGTGCTGTTCGTCAGCCGGATCATCGGGCTGTTCACCTTCACGGTGCCCCAGGAGACCGGTTTTTCCGCCGGGGACCGGGTGCTGTTCACGCTGCCCTTTTTCCTGTTCTGCCTGCTGTGCGCCGTGCCGGTGTTTCTAACGGCAAAACACCCGGCGGGGATCGTAGGCTTAGCGGGAGAAGTCTCCCCCGCCCTTGCGAAAACCGCCGGAACCGTCCTCTGCGGGGCGTTCCTCTGCGCGGCGGCGCTGGGGGTACTGCGGTTCGAGCTGTTCGTCAGCACCGTCATGTTCCCGGAGGGCGACACGCTGCTGCTGACGGCGCTGCTGCTGGCGGCGGCCTCGGCGGCGGCCGTCCACGGGATGCAGTCGCTGGGGCGGACGGCCTCGGTGCTGCTGGCGCTGCTGGCGGCCTCCATGGTGTTCATATTGCTGGCCACGGCGGACCGGTTCGACCCGCTCAACCTGACGCCCCCGCTGGAAAGCGGCGTGACGCCGGTGTTGAAAAACGGCTTCCGTTCCGCCTGCCGTACCATGGAGCTGACGGCCCTTTCCATTGCGCCGACGTTCACCAAGGGGAACCTGCGCAAGACGGGCGTCGGGTGGCTGGCGGTCTTCACCCTCACCGCCGCGGCGGTGTTCTTCGTCATCGGCGGCGTGACGGGCCGCTACGGGGAGCAGCAGATGTTCCAGCTCTACACCGTGACGGCCATCGCCCGGTTCGGCGTGTTTGAACGACTGGACGCCATTCTGACGGGGCTGTGGATCCTCGGGGCGTTCTTACAGGCGGCCTTCTTCCTGCGGCTGGCGGCGACGGCGGTGGAACAGGCATTTGGCAAAAATCTCAACGCCGCGCCGGTCTTCGCCGGGGGCGGCGTCGTGTTCGCGCTGTTCCTGCTGTTTTCCACACTCGCCGCCCACACCGAAGGCGCCGCCACCCTCGCCGCGTCGGAGACCGTCTTCCTCCTCGCCGCCGTCGCGCTGCCGGGGACGGTGATCCTCGCGCATCGGATCAAAAAACGGAGCGCCGACGATATTCCCGGTAGCGCGGCACCTCAGTGCCGCTCGTGACATAAACAAATTATTGTGACAAACCGGCAAACAACAGTTCTCTGAAAAAAAACGATTCACCTGATTTTTCAGTTTTTTAAAATTAACTTCAGCAAAAAGCGGCACTGAGGTGCCGCGCTACCGCAACAGATTTTGACAAAGCTCTTAGACTGACAGGATCCGCCATGAAAAAACTTTTTTCCCTCATCCTTATTCCAACGCTTATCCTCCTCCCCGGCTGCGGGCTGCACCTGACGGAGCTCAGCGACCGGCTGATCATCGAGGCCATCGGCATCGACAGAACGGAGGGCGGCTTCACCGTGACGGTGCAGGCGCTGGACAATCTGGCCGTGGGCATCGACGAGGGCGTGCCGGAGAGCGGCGTGACAAAGTGCTATACCTTTTATGGGACAACGGTCGGCGAGGCCTTCAGCCGTATCGGCGCGCAGACGGGGCTGTCGCCGCTGTACTCACAGGCGCGGCTGCTGCTCCTCGGCTACCCCACCGCGGAACAGAACCTCTGCGAAACGCTGGACTTCTTTCTGCGGGAGCAGAACACCCGGGCGGACATCGCCGTGGCGGTGGCGGAGCACACCGCAGAGGAAGTCGTGACCGCCTCCTTCGGCAAAAACCGGGTGGGGGCAAGCGTATTGGAGGACGCGCTGCGATCCGGAGAAGAAAACGGCGCGGCGCTGACGGTGCCCCTGTACGCCTTTATGAATCTGCTGCTCAGCGAAACGGACGCGGCCTGCTGCCCGCTGCTGGGCGTGCGGGAGAATCCCCTCACCGGAGACAGCCTGGCCCGGCCCCTTGGGTGTGTGGTCTTTCAAGGTACGAAGATAGGGACAACGATTACACAAAGCGATATGCTTCCGCTGCTTTTTCTGACCGATCAGACAGGCAACGCCGATTTTACCGTCAACTGCGGCGATACGCGCTGCACCCTGCGGCTGATGCGGGGCAAAACGAAGATCCGGCTGGCGGAGAAAAATGGCCGCCCGTATTTCAAAATCGCCATAGACGCCCGGTGCGATATCACGGAGGTGGTCTCCGCCGCCTTCACGCCGCTGGACACCCGGCAGGTCCGCGCCATCGCCGACGCCGCCTCGGCGTTCCTCACCGAAACGACCGCTTCCCTGCTGGACAGGTGCTTTTACCGGGAGGGCTGCGACCTCTGCCGGTTTTACACCCGCTTCCACCTGCGCCGCCCTGGGGCCTACCGCGCCATGGCCGCCGCGTCTCCCCTCTCCCCCGCCGACTTTCCCTCTGAGATCGAGTGTTCCGTGACAATCCGCCGGACCGGCAAAGAGATCCTGCGGCAAGACTGAAATCTACCTGAAAGAAAAAATAGTTTTGACAAAGGCCGGGGCATTTATGCCGTTCCGGCCCATTTTTTGCATGATCCATGTTATACTGTCCTTGCAAAGCGGTTATTCCAACGATGTTGCGGGAGGCGTATAACATGCCCACTATCGTAGTTTTATTTTTCGGCGTGCCGGTGCTTTCGGCGGTCGCGTTCCTCATCACGTTGATTTATCTGATCGTATTAAAACGGAAGCATCAGCGGGACCCGGGCGCGGTCCCGCCGAAGAAGCTGGCCGAGGCGAAACACGACGCGAAGATCGGCGGTATCGTCGCCCTGACCTTTGCCGCCCTGTCCGCGGGGATCTACTGGCTGCTCTCCGCCGCGGTGGCGCACATGTAAAAAAAGAAAGGATGCCATTCATGGACGCCTTGATGATGATCATTCTGATTTTCGGTCTGCCTGTGGCGGCGACCGCCGGGTGGCTGATTTACGGGATCCGCCGCCGGGTCTTACGGGCAAAAAATGAAGAAACGCCCGGCGCTTACCCGGAGGACAAACTGGAGGACTGCCGGATCAACGGCAAGGCCTGCGGCATCGTCGCGCTGATCACCTGGTCGCTGCTGCTCGGCGTTTTTCTATTGCTGCGCTTCGGCGCCATCGCGTTTATGTGAGGATCTGCCATGAAAGAAAAAACCTTTTACCGGCTGCTGCTGGCGGTGCTGCTGATCTGCGTCGCAGTCACCGTGGCCCATTTCGCCTACGACGTCTACGCCTACAAACACTGTTCCATCATTTGGTTCATCGCAAAGGAGGTGTGGGGCCATGTCGCGCCGTAAAAACATCCTGCGGCAGATTGCGCTGCTGCTGTGCGTGGTACTGCTGTTCGCCTCCTTCAACGGCGGTCTGTACCTGCTGCTGACCCGGCGGCTCTCCAACAATTTCAGCGGGGCAAATCAGGCGAAGATGATCGACGTGGGGCGGTATCTCCCCTTTGAAGAGACCTCCGACCTGGCGCGGGTGGAGACCTCCCTGCGTCTGTCCGGCGATCTGCCGGTGCTGGACGGCGCGGCGGCGCTGGTGCCCGTCTACGCCGCGGCGATCAACGCAATCTATCCCGAAGGAAGCGTCACCTATGAAGGCGGCGCCTTTTCCGACGACAACTACTACGGCGAGAACTTCGCGCCGGACAGCGTGATGCAGTACAAAAACACCGTGCGGGGCTACAAGGCCGTGGTGGACGGCGAAACGGACGTCTTTTTTACCGCCGCCCCCTCGGCGGAGCAGCGGCAATACGCGGAGAAACAGGGCGTCGCCCTGCGCTGCGTCCCCATCGGGCTGGAGGCCTTCGTCTTTTTCGTCAACGCTCATAACCCCGTTAATTCTCTGACGGCGGAGCAGATCCGGGCCATCTATGCCGGGGAGATCACCGACTGGTCGCAGGTGGGCGGCGTTCACCGCCCCATCAACCCGGTGACGCGGCTGAAAGGCAGCGGCAGCCAGACCGCCATGGACCGCTTTATGGGCGATACTCCCTACGGACGCAAATCTCCGCTGGTGCTCTTCGGCGCGTCCATCGGATATTCCTTCCGGTATTACATGGAGGGGATCGTGGGCAACGACGCGGTAAAAATGCTGGCGCTGAACGGCGTGGCCCCGACCAAAGAAAATATACAAAACCGGTCCTACCCCATCGTGGCGGAGTTCTACGCCGTTTACCGGGAGGACAACGACAACCCGAACATCCCGGTCCTCATCGACTGGCTGCTGTCCGACGAAGGACAGACGCTGATTGAGAAGAGCGGCTACGTGCGGATCGGATAACCGCGAAAAAACAGCGACGCCCTTGCCGCAATTCAGCGGCGAGGGCGTTTTTTTACATTTATTTCTCATTTTCGCAACAAAAAGGGCGTAAGATGATGATTGATACCATCATTCGGGGAGGAATAAAAATGAAAATGAAACGATTGATCGCACTGGTGCTCTGTCTGCTGCTGGCCGTCTGCCTGCCGGTTTTCGGCGCGGCCGCCGAGGAGGACGCGCCCTTCTATCTGGTGCTGGGTGATTCCATCGGCTATGGCTCCGGCCTGTCGAATCCGAGGGAAGCCGTCTACGGCAAGATCGTGGCGGATACCAACGGCTACGACTACGCCAACGACGCCATTCCCGGTTACACCACCACGGCGCTGCTGCGGCTGATGCAGACAGAAAACGTAAAGGCCGACATTGAAAAAGCGGATATCATCAACATCTCCATCGGCGGCAACAACTATCTGCTGGGCAATATGATGAAGCTGATGGCGGACGTACTGGTCAAAGGCGACGATTCCGGCTTTGCCGCCATCGGAGAGGACTATTACGCCGACCTGTGCGAGATCATCGGCGCCATCAGGGAGTGGAACCCCGACGCGGTGATCCTGATGCAGACCCTCTATAACCCGCAGACGGGCTATGTGGGAGAGGTATACGACCACGGCACCAAGTGGATCAACGACTCCGTCAACCGCTACGCGGAGGAGCACCCGGGGGAGATCGAGATCGTGGACGTGGCCGCCCGGCTGACCGACCATCCGGCGGATTTCGCCGCGGACCGCATTCACCCCAGCGCGGCGGGAAATGAAAAGATTGCCGCAGCCATTCTGGAAAAACTGGCGGAGCTGGGGCTGGGCGACGCGACCGAGCCGGTCGTCACCACCCCGGGCAAGGACGCCCGCATTCCCGGCGGCTCCGTCTACGTAATGGAGATCTACGCGAAGCTCCTGCATTTCATGTCCTACGTCTACAACTTCTTCGCCAAACTCTCACCCCGGTAAACAGACTCCCGTATCCCCTCCGGCCGACGAACCCCGTCGGCCGTTTTTTTCTCGTAAAACCGGGAAAAGCTTTGATTTATTGGTGGTTTGTCAAGGTAATCCGGTAGCGCGGCACCTCAGTGCCGCTATAGGCGCAAACAACTTTTATGAAACATTGCCCGGTCATTTAACGCTCATTATGTAAAAGAAAACGGCAAATAATCCCAAAATCCGTTTCAAAAGCTACATTTGTCAAGAGCGGCACTGAAGTGCCGCGCTACCAGTTGTCACCTCGCCAAATCCTTGTTTGACAAACATGCGCCACAATCGAGTAGGAGGCTGTCCATTAGTTGAGCAGCCGACCTCTCACACCACCGTGCGTACCGTTCGGTACACGGCGGTTCAATCATAAACAGTGCAGAG
>CADAMO010000115.1 GCA_902788995.1 Oscillospiraceae bacterium | reverse complement strand
TGCTACTTTCTCCATGTGTTCCCATTTGAAGTCCATCTCCTTTTTCTTGATTATACCATTACGAACTTCAAATGTACATTTTTATTATACAGGTTCACCTCATTCCGCATTCCTCATTCCGCATTCCTCATTCCGCATTCAATCAACAAGCCCCGCTTCCGCGATGCCTCCGTCCTCACAGGATCCCGTCCAGCGTGTCGTCCCGGGGGCGGGCGGTGGCGGCGCGGTCGCCCTTTTCCCACGTGCGCACGGCGGCCTTCCAGTCCTTCATGGGGTTTTTGCCCACCTTCCAGCCGTTGGCGGTGTAATAATCCACGAAGCGGTCCGGGTCCACGCCGTTATGGCGTTCACGGCAATAACCGGCCACCTCTTCACGGGTGGGCGGGGCAAACCGCGCAGCGGGCTGCCGTACTGCTCCTGTACCATTATCAGGCAGATGATCTGGTATATTCCTTGGTAACGCTTGCCCGGAACCGGGCCATCCATTGGACGTTTCCGGGTCGTCCATTGGACGCTTCCGGGCAATCCTTTGGACGTTTCCGGGCGTTCCGTCGGACGGTTTCGGGCCATCCGGTTCCTGTTCCGCCAGCACGGCTTTACCGAAATCGGTAAAGGTGTACCACAGCGTTCTGTCGCCGGGGCGCTCATTAAAGCAGCCGGTCCGCAGAACGCCCGCCTCCACCAGACGGTGCAGCAGACGCTGAATCTGCTTACCGGAAAAATACGGCAGCTGCTCGCTCATTTTCTTGGCGCTGTTATAGGTCCAGTAGTCCCCTTCGATCAGATGGAGCCCGTTCTTCCGGTTCCGTTCGATCCAGAATTGCAGATGGCGCAGCAGGATCGCTTCCTTTACGCCGAAGCGTCTGGCCACCTCCGGGTCAAAATAGTGCAGCAAAAAAACACCCCCGTTTTCGTTTGTCACGGGGATGATAGCACAAAGAAAAAAATCCTGCGTCCGGTTTTGTGCACGAAAATGAATTTTATACAAATAATTTAAATCTGTATAATTTCTTTCCGTATGCGCCAAACCGGACGCAGCGTTTTAGGGAATATGGTAAAATAGGGAGGCAACACGGCGAAAGGGCAGAACAAAGCGGAAATAATTCGGAATTCGGAATTCGGAATGCGGAATATTTCAGAGCGGAGAGCAGAAATCGCCGCGCCGCACGGCGCATTGGCCGTCTGCTGCCGCCCCACGGCAATCGGTTTTCCTTGCGCGGACAGGCCGGTGCCGAAGGCGGTTGCCCCTGCGGAAGGTCGTTCGTCCCCCTTCTGTCAGACGGCGCAATGCGCCGTGCTACGAATGTTGCTTTGCGCCATGCGACGCAGCTGAGGCTGCGTGCTGCGGGGTTGTTTTACGCCATAGCGGCACTGAGGTGCCGCGCTACCCTATTGCCTATTGCCTATTGCCTATTGCCTACTGCCTACTGCCTAACATCAGCACACCTGCTCCAGCGCCTTGCCGATGCCGACGTCTGTGGTGCCGAACAGGAAGATCTTGTTGAAATTGTTCAGCACGGTCAGAATCTTTTTGATGATGCTGATGAACTTTTCAAAGGCCTTGAAGGAGAACTTCACCGCCTCGTCGTCGTCCGAGGGCCATTCGCTCTTCGGGAGCTCCTCGCCCTGATCGGTATCCTTCTGAATGGCGTAGGAATCCACCTTCACCGCCTCGTCGCCCTTGACGAGGTATGCGTCCACGTACAGCACGCCGTCGCGGATCTGAACGGCGGCGAACATGGGGGCGTCCGCGTCCACGATCTCATCCGCCCGGGGGAAATATTCATCCGTAGCGGTCGCGTCCTTGGTCTTATACAGCTTCACGCCGGCGCAGCCGTCGATGGCGTAGAGGGTGCCGGTGGGCTGCACGAATGTCTTGTAGGCCGTGCCGTCCGCGCCGTAGCGCAGGTAGGTGACCTGCTCGTTCACCTTCTTGTTGTTGTTCAGGGAGTAGGTGCGCAGATACACGTGGTCGTGGCCCTGCAGCACAAGGTCGATATCCAGCTCCGGCATCAGCTTGCCCAGCTGTTTCCGCATGGCCGTCACGTCGTCGTCATCATAGTGGCTGCCGTTGGAATAAAGGGCCTTGTGGAGCATGACCACCTTCCACTTGGCGGAACTGGCCTTCATGTCTTTTTTCAGCCAGTCGATCTGCTTGTTGCTGAGGGCGTCGTTATCCGCCAGGTCGTTGGTGTTCAGCACCGCCACGTGGAGGTTGTTGTAATCGAAGGAGTAGTAAACGCCGCTGACCGTCTCCTGCTCCGGCACGTTCGGCAGCACGAAGTTGCTGACGGTGGAAAAGTCGTCCTTTTCCTCATGGTTGCCGGTGGCGGGCATCAGGTAGGTGTTCATCAGGTTGTTTGAGGCCGTGTCGAACATCCACTGCCACTGGTGGTTATTCATGCCGTAGTCGACGAGGTCGCCGGAGTTTGCGATGAATTTCGCCTCCGGGTACAGCTCAAAGGCCTTGTTCAGCACGTTGGCCCAGCCCTCGGTATATTGCTTCTCGTTCTGGGACTGGGGGTCGGACACGTGCAGGAAGGTGACGTTGTCGGAGCCGTCCGGCGCTTCCAGCGTGGCCCAGTCGCTCCACCAGCCGCGATTCGCGTTGCCCACCCGGTAGGCGTACTTCGCCCCCGGCTTTAAGCCGGACAGGCGCACCGTGTGCTGCGTCATGGCGAACTGATACTTGATAAAGCCGATGATGCCCAGGTCAATGCCCGGGAAGTAGCGGGTCACGTCGGCGGATTCCGTGGTATAGCTGCCGGTAAAGGCGGTCTTCGCGCCGTTTTCGTCCAGATCGTAGATCTCAATGTCGGTTTCCGGCAGACTGTATTTGGCGAACCAGTTGATATTGGCCTGCGCGGGGGTATCGCCCAGCGTGACGGAGACCATGGTGGGCTTGCGGTAGTTTTTGGTGGTGACCTCCGGTTCCTGCTTCTCGGCGGACCAGCTCACGCCGTAGTCGCCATAGAGCTGCGGGTCCGTATCGGTGGTGAAATCCACCAGGAACCACGCGATGGTGGCATTGAGGGATTCGTCCTGACTGGGGGTCCAGTATTCCTGCAGCAGGAGCTTATCCAGCACGTCGTAGAGGCTGGTGTAATCCAGCGCGCCCAGGGAGAAGAAGGTGTTGACCAGGTTCAGGTAGCTGGTGTCGCCGTGGAGGAAGCGCTTGACGAAGCTGTTGATCTGCTCGCCGAAGGCCTTGCCCGCCAGCGTATGGCCGAAGAGGGTGTTCAGCCGGATGTGGAGGTTGGAGAGGATGACCCCGTTGACCAGATCGTTGTAGACGATATCCAGCAGGGCGCTGAAGATGTGCATGCCGGAATCAGCGGTCACCGGCTCGTTGAGGCGGTTCACCACGTCGGCGATCATGGCGTCCTCGCCGAAGGGCTTCTCGTTGCCGGTGGTCCAGTAGTAGACGGTGGAGAAGACCACGTCCTCCAGCGTGGCGTAGTCGTGGCCGCGGCCCACGCCGACTTTATCCTGAATGGCCTGATCGACCGGCAGGTCGCTCATTTTCATGCCGGCCAGCTTGCGCACGGCGGGCTCAATGGCGTTCCAAAGGGCCTCCGGGTCGCCGATCAGCCCGTCGATCTGGGCGGAGAGGTCCTGCAAAAACCACATGACGTTTTCCACGGAGAGGACGGTCTTGCCCGCCACCTTGAGGCCGGTGCCGATATAGGGCTCCAAAAAGCCGCCGATGATGGCTTCGAGGTCAATGCCCTTTTCCTTCAAAAAGTTCAGCAGGCCGCCCGCCTCGATGATCTGATCGAAGATGCCCACGGCGTAGTTGTTGTAAAGGCCGTGGACGAAGCCGGTCAGGCTGGCGATGCCGTCGTTGTTATCCAGCGGGCCGCCGAAGCACAGGCCAAGGGATTCCTGGGCGAAGGAGCCCTGCGCGTAGGTCTTCCCTTTATTGGTATAGGGGGCCTCCGCGTCGAAATCCACCTCCTCGGTGGCAATATCGCTGCTGCCGTCGGAGTAGACGGTGAAGGTGTTTTCACGGTACTGGTTGGGGAAAGCGGTGAGGGCGCAGGTCTGCACGTCGGTGAGCACCTCGCCGTTGTCGTTGACGATTTGGGCGGTATCCGGGATGTGCAGATGGCCGGTGAGGGCGTAGTGGATATGGTGGTCCGCCAGCTCCTCGCTGCGCTCCAAGTAGTTATCCAGCACGAAGGCGAAGGTGACGGAGGGCTCGCATTCCATGTGGGGGGCCATGGAGTGGTGGATCATCAGAAGGCTCTCCTTGCCGTCCGCGTAGGCCGCCTCGGCCCGGTCGATGATCCAGGCCATGCACTCGTCGGAGATGGCGCCGTTGGTGATATCCTTGGCGGCCTCCTCAAAGCTATACATGCAGGAATCCACCACGATCAGCTGGGTGGCGTCGTTCAGCTGCACCGTATAGGACAGGGCGTTCTGCACGGCGGGCACCTGACCGTTTTCGATGGCGTAGAAGCTGTCGGCCAGGTCGTAGCCCAGGTCCGCATACACGTCGTAAAAGCCCTGGGCCGTGATGGGCTCGGCGGCCTCCTTGACGCCGTTTTCAAAGGTGACGGCCTTGTAGGTGTTGATATCGTGGTTGCCGTCGATGACGATGACCGGCACGCCGGTATCCGCCTCGAATTTACGCAGCTTTTCGGCCAGCTCCACGTGGGCCTGCTTCTCGCTGTACCGGGTCAGGTCGCCCGGCAGCAGCAGGTAGTCGATATTTTCACGCGCCACCCGGGCCCGGAGGGTATCGAGGGCGGTGTCGATGATGGCCTCGCTCTCCTCATATTCCTTGCAGTCGTTGCGGCAGAAGGACAGCCACGCGGGGCAGCCGCCGCCGGTGAGGGACTGGGGATAAAAATGCACGTCCGACATGGTGGCGAATTTCACCTGACCGACAGGCTCCGCCGCCGCGCCGACGTTCACCGCCGGAACGAGACAGAACACCATGGCCAGCGCCAGAAGGACGGACAGGACTTTTCGGGTGCGTTTCATTTTTTCTTCTCCTTGGAAACTAATAATTCTATTTTATTGTAATCTTTTTCAGGAAAGAAATCAACAGAAAATGTAAAAAAAGGGGCGCGGCGCAAAACAACGTTTCAGGAGATAGGCAGTAGGCAATAGGCAATAGGCAATAGGACGGTAGCACGCAGCCTCAGCTGCGTCCGTCGGCGGGAACAATCCACAGCACGGCGCCTTGCGCCGTCCGGCGCTTCCCCACCGCGATCTGTTGCCTCTGCGAAAACAGGCCGAAGCCAAAGGCGGATCCCCTGCGGAGGGCCGTTCATTCCCCTTCTGTCAGACGGCGCAATGCGCCGTGCTACGAAATATGTTTGCGCCAAAAACGGCGCGGGGCGCCGTGCTACGGGCCTCTCCGCTCTGTCCTATCGCCTCATACAAAAAGGACCTCCGAACGCATGGTTCAGAGGTCCCGGTCAGCAATCACTCGATCACTTCTTGAACATATTGATGGCCCAGCCGAAGAGGAAGTAGACAACCTTCATCACCTTGGTGAGCAGGGCGGGGGAAGCGTAATCCGCAAACACGAAGCCGGCCTTTTCTTCCATCAGATTGTCGTGGAAAATCAGACGGGTGGTATAGTTGGTCACGTCGTCCTCGGTGAACTCGAAGACGCGGGCGCTTCTGTAGCCGCCGTCGCCGTAGGAGCGGAAGCCTGCGCCGCCGTTGTAGCCCATCTTGATGCCGTCGTCGGTAATGCCCCAATAGCTGTTGACGTGGTCATGGCCGAAGAACGCGCCCATGATATCGCCGTTGGCGAGCCAGGCCTGATACTGGCCGGTGATGTGGTCGAAATTCTCGCTGCAGGGAGCCTCGCCCAGGCGGCCGCCGTCGTTGACGATCTTGTTTTCATCCAGCACATACCACTTGCCGTCGCGGCGGGAATAGATGGCGCCGTCGGTATTCCAGTCGCACTCCTTGAAGAGGTTGTAGATCTCCTTCACCGGGATGTGCTGGAAGTTCATGGAGGGCACCGCCACGCCGCCGTTGGCCGCCTTCAGCTCCGCGCTCTTGGCGTTGTACCAGTCAAGCTGGGTCTTGGTGATGCCGGCGTAGCCGCCCTCGGGCGCGTGGTTATTGGAATCCATCATGTAGATGTTGAACACCGTCTTGCTGCCGTCGTGGCTCTTGATTTCCACGTTGCAGGTAAAGGGATCGGGGCCGTTCTCAGAGGAGTAGTTCATATCATACCGCTGATAGAGCTTGTACATCTCCGCCTCGTTCAGCACGCTGGCCCTGTCGTGGTCGTGGTTGCCCAAGGTTGCGATGAAGGGAATGCCGCGCTCCTCCAGAGGCTGACAGATATTGTTGATGGCCACGCCGTAATCCTCCGCGTTGGCAAGGGGATACACGTCGGAGAGCTGGTCGCCGACAAACACGACCAGGTCGGGGTTTTCGGTATCGAGGACCTTCTTCACGAAGTCGGTCATCTTCGGGTTGCCGTTCTTGCCCACGTCCTGAGTGTCGTTCAGCATGACGATCTTGAAGGTGCCGTCGACGTTGAACTTCAGGGTCTTATCGCCGGAATTGGCGGCCGTCAGCGCGCCGCCCGCGGCAAACGCGCCCACGCAACAGCCCAGTACGATGAGTACAGGCAGAACAATGCTTAATAATTTCTTCATGGTTTCTTCTCCGTTTCTGTTGCTGTATTATGACGAAATACGGTCACTTGACGCCGTATTGCTTCATACCGCTCCATTTGCTGCCCCATTTGTTGGCCCAGCTTTCACAGTAGAGCTTATAATAGGAAATACCCTTCTTCCGGCGGTAGCCCTCAAGGAGGTTGCACCAGACGAAAGAGGGAATCCCGATCACGAACCAGTACAGCGGCCCAAGCAGCAGGCACTGGATGGTGTGGCCGTATTCGTGGATGCGGGTGTTGCGCTCCCATCCCTCCGGGCGGCCCTCCGCAATAAAGATGAACAGGCCGAGGGAAACGCCGCCCCAGTTGCCGGGGATATAGGTGACAAAGGCGTTTTTGAACCGCTCGTGCCGGAACTTCTTATACAGGATCAAATACCCCAGCCCGCCGAACAGGTTGACCGGCAGCCCCCAGGTGAACTGCACCAGATAAAACAGAAACCGCGCGAACCCCTTCGTGGCAATGGATTTGTCCTCCACTTTTTTGATTCTGGCTCTGACCATATTGTACCATCCCCTTCCCGAAAAATCAATAAACAACGCAGTTTGTTCACATTTATTTTACGCGCGCCAAACGCGATTGTCAATAGTTGTTCGCGGCACTTTTGACGCGTCGCCGGGTGCGGGAAGCGATTACCAACAACAATGGTACGGATTGTCTCTTTACACCGCCCGGGAAATGTTGTACAATAGCCTCAGAATATATAATTACCGACATCATGTCGGTAAAATGATATTTGGGAGAGAGAAATTATGCTGCATGCCGAACACGACCTGCTGCCGCAGCCGACGAAGGACCAGAGCTGCTATGAATGGATGCTGGCCTGCAACGCCAATATGGAAGCGCTGCTGGGCCGCGACTACGGCGCCTTTGTCAACTGCGACTGCGAATTCACCATGACCGAGCTGAAGGACGAGATCGAGCGGCTGGCCGCCGCGCTGACCGCGAAGGGCTTTGGCAGGGGCGACGTGATCGCCGTCTTCCTGCCCACCTCCGCCCACGCCTTCGTGCTGTTCTACGCGCTGAGCAAAATCGGCGCCGTCTGCAATTTCATCCACCCGCTGACCCCGCCGGACAAGCTGGCGGAGATCCTCGCCTTCACGAAATCGAAGGCGGTCTTCGGGCTGGACCTGTCCGCCGCCAATTTCGCGGCGGTCTACCGGAGCATTTTCACCGTGATCTGCTCCACCTCGGATTTCACCAAAGGACCTGTGACGGATTTCGTCAAGGCCAACGTGGAGGCCGCCGCCGTGATCCCGCAGGGGGACAGCATTCTCCGCTACCGGGACCTGACGGCGGAAGACTGCCCCGCCGTGCCCACCGTGACGGGCAACGGCCTTGCCACGGCGGTGTATATGCATTCCAGCGGCACCACGGGCAAATCAAAAACCGTGCAGCTGTCGGCCTTCGCCCTCAACTCCGTGGCCTTCCATCAGTACGCCATCGACGTGTGCCACGACTACGGCGAGAGCTATTCCCTCTGCGTGCTGCCCTGCTTCCACGCCTTCGGACTGGGGGCCAGCATGCACTATTGCCTGTGCAACAACTACACGCCCATCATCATGCCCAAGTTCGACGCGATAAAGGCAAACGACTATATCAAACGGTATAAAGTGCAGTATATCAGCGGCGTGCCGAACATGTTCCACAAGATGTATGAAGCGGAGAACTTCGACAACGAGGGCCTGAAAAACCTCAACGTGCTCTATTCCGGCGGCGACATCGTCAGCGAGCACTTCGTGGAGGAATTCAACGCGGCGCTGGCGAAGCGCGGTTCCATCGGCAAGCTGTTCCGGGGCTGGGGCCTCACCGAGATGAGCGCCATCTGCTCCACCAACAACCACCTGCGCTGCAAGGCCCATTCCGTGGGCCCCGTGCTGGAGGGGTTGGAGGTCTGCGTGCTGAACGAGGACCTGAAAAAGCTGCCCGCCGGGCAGCAGGGCGAGATCGCCCTGACCGGCGAAATGATGATGAACGGCTATCTGCCCACCGAGGACGACGACTTTGACGGCTTCTGGCATGACGAAAACGGCAAGGCCTGGGTGCGCACCGGCGACATGGGTATGGTGGACGAGGAGGGCTTCCTCTTCTTCACCGGCCGCAAAAAGCGGATCATCGTGATCTCCGGCTACAACATCTATCCCTATTCCATCGAGCAGATGATCAACGCCCTGCCGGAGGTGCAGGAGGCCTGCGCGGTGCAGGGCTATACCGAACAGGGCAAGCCGCTGGTAAAGCTGTGCGTGGTGAAGGCGGACCCCGCCGCGGACGAGGACGCCCTGCGGGAGTACCTCTTTGACTACTGCAAAAAGCACCTGAACGGCTTTTCCGTGCCCCGCAGGATCGTCTTCATGTCTTCCCTGCCCCGCACCAAGATGGACAAGCTGGACTTCATGGCCATGTCCGACAAACTGCCGGAGTGACGGAAAAGATAAGAGATGAAAGATAAAAGCTGACACAAATGATAATCCCTCTGAGACATTCGGTCCCGGAGGGATTTTTTGGTTTATGACGAATTGAAGACTGAACGGAAATCGTTCAGGATACGCCACTTTGCACAAATGAGGATGCGAGGGAGTGGATGGGATCAAAATTGTTCCCATACACTTCCCTTCATCCTCAAATATTCAATATGGTACATTCTACCATTTTCCATTATCTTCCATTTTCTCATTCCGTGACCTTCCCGA
>CADAMO010000114.1 GCA_902788995.1 Oscillospiraceae bacterium | reverse complement strand
TGTCTAAACGCCGCAATACGGCGTCAGAAATCCTCGACAGGCGACAGCCTGTCTTGCGGTTTCTTCCTTGTCTTGCGACGTTTATCCGGCGCATAAATATTTCACGATTAAATTGGTGGAGCAGTAAAACCGTCGTTTATCATTCAAATTATTTAATTGCCGAAGTAATAATCATAAACAAGCCCGAAGGGCTTCCGCCTTTCAACTTTCAACTTTTTACTTTTAACTTTTTTATCCGTTTACAAATATTTCACATAGGTCTCATAGGCTTCGTCCCACGCGGCGGTATCCGCAGGGTCGAAGGTCTTGAGGTTCTCGCCTGCGGCGATGACGCGGCGCGCTTCGGCGATATCTTTGATCTCGCCGAGGCTCATGAGCTGCACGGCGATATTGCCCAGCACCGTGGCCTCGATGGGACCGGCGTAAACCGGCACCCCGCAGGAGGCGGCGGTCATGGCGCACAGCAGCCCGTCCTTGGTGCCGCCGCCCACCACGTTGATGTGGTTATAATCCTTGCCGGTGCAGTCCTTCAGCCCGTTGAACACGTGGCGGTATTTCAGCGCCAGGCTCTCATAGATGCAGCGCACCGTTTCGCCCACGGTCTGCGGGACGTACTGGCCGGTGCGGCGGCAGAATTCCTTGATGCGGCCGGGCATGTCGCCGGGGGCGACGAAATCCGGCGCGTCCGGGTCGATAAAGCATTGGAAGGGATTCGACGCCACGGCCAGCTTTTCCAGCTCCGCGTAGGAGTAATCGCTCCCCTCCCGCTTCCACTGGCGGCGGCTCTCCTGAATGAGCCACAAGCCGCAGATATTTTTCAAAAAGGCGGTGGAATAGCCGTAGCCGCCCTCGTTGGTGACGTTGAAGGCCTTGGAGGTCTCGTTGACGATGGGCTGTTCCAGCTCCGTGCCGAAGAGGGACCAGGTGCCGCAGCTGATGAAGGCGAAATCCTTTTCCGCGCTGGGCACGGCGGTGACGGCGGACTGGGTATCGTGGCCGCAGACGGAGATCACGTCCACGGGGGGCACGCCCAGCTCCGCGCACAGGTCGTCGGAGAGCTTGCCCAGCACCGCGCCGGTGGGGGCGATGGGGGGCAGAATGGAGAGCGGCAGACCGAGGGCCTCCGCCATCTCCTTGCTCCATTCACGGGTATGGATATCCACCAATTGGCTGGTGGTGGCGATGGAGTATTCCGCGGTCTTTTTGCCCGTCAGGAAGTACCCCAGCAGGTCCGGCATGAACAGCAGCGTGTCGGCCCGCTCCAGCAGCTCCGGCCGGTTCAGCTTCAGGCTGTAGAGCTGGAAGACGGTGTTGAAATCCATAAACTGGATGCCGGTGATATCGTACATTCTGTCTTTGGAGATGCACTCCGCCGCCTTTTCGATCATGCCGACGTTGCGGGCATCCCGGTAGTGGACGGGGTTTTCCAGCAGCTTGCCGTCCTTATCCAGCAGGCCGAAATCCACGCCCCAGGTGTCGATGCCGACGGCGTCGAAGCCGCCCGCCTGCTTGGCCTTGAGGATGCCCTGCTTGATCTCGTGGAACAGGCGAAGCACGTCCCAGTAGAAGGTGCCGCCCACCAGCACGGGGTCGTTGGAAAAACGGTGAATTTCTTCCAATGCGATTGTCTGCCCGTCAAAGGTGCCGAGGATCGCCCGTCCGCTGGACGCGCCGAAGTCAAATGCGAGGATACGTTTCATAGTGATGCTCCCAAAAAGTTCTTAGTTCTTAGTTTTTAGATCTTGGCGGTGGCGCGGCACCTCAGTGCCGCTCATAGCACAAACAACTTTTGCGTAGCACGGCGCATTGCGCCGTCCGGCGGGATCAGTGCAGGCAACTGCGTTGCAGCGTAAAACCGTTTCCAATTGGATATTACGCGAAGGCAAACAATTCATCATGGGGACACGCCTGACGGCGCAATGCGCCGTGCTACGTTATGAGTTCGCGCAGGCTCGCCGGATGGACGAGGTGTTTCCGGAACATCTCCGCTCTGCGAACTCTGATCTGGAACGTCGCCGCACCGGGTCAGATAACGCCCTTTTTTAAGATGATGTTCGCGTAGATAGCGGTCTCGCCAGTAGCGATAACGGCGTAGGCGTTGCGGGCGCGCTCATAGAACGCGAACCGCTCGATGGAAGAAATCTTCGTCTCACCGTTGTTTTTGTTGATGATCTCCTCATAGGTCGCCCAGATTTCGGGGGTGGCCTCGCCTTCGCCCGTGGCCATCAGCATGGCGGGGCTCTCCACGTAGGAATCCAGCGGGATGAGTTTGAGCACCGCGTCGAGAATCTCCGGCACGCCGTGGCCGTCAAGCCGCACCAGCCGCTTCGCGTTGGAGGCCGCCGGGAAATTGCCGTCGCCGATGACGATCTCGTCGCCGTGGCCCATTTCGCAGAGGATTTTCAGCAGTTCGGGGGAAATGATGGGAGAGATGCCTTTTAACATGGGATCAGGTCCTTTCGTTATAAATCTAAAAAGGTTTGAGGTTTGAGAAGAAGTTGTCGCAGGAATGGATTTCCTCACACCTCACACCTGTAACCTCACACCTGCGCGGCTTTGCCGCGCTTAATCTTCCGGCGGGATGCCGTCGGTGTACTGGGAGTTATACAGCAGCGCGTAGAAGCCGTCGGCGTCCAGCAGCTCCTGATGGGTGCCCTGCTCCACGATGGCGCCCTTTTTCATCACGAGGATGTTGTCGGCGTTCTTGATGGTGGAAAGCCGGTGGGCGATGACGAAGCTGGTGCGCCCCGCCATCAGGGTGTTCATGGCGTTCTGGATCTGCTGCTCGGTCTTGGTATCCACCGAGCTGGTGGCCTCGTCCAGGATCAGCACGGCGGGGTCCGCCACGATGGCCCGGGCGATGGTGATCAGCTGGCGCTGGCCCTGTGAAATATTCGCCGCGTCCTCGGTCAGCTCGGTATCGAACCCCTTGGGCAGGCTCATGATGTAGTCGTAGATGTGGGCCGCTCTGGCCGCCTCCTCGATCTGCTCGTCGGTGGCGTCGGCGTTGCCGTAGCGGATGTTCTCCTTGATGGTGCCCTTGAACAGCCAGGTATCCTGCAGCACCATGCCGAAGTTGGCCCGCAGGGCGTCCCGGGACATGGTGTAGATATCGGTGCCGTCCAGCAGGATCTGCCCCGCGTTCACGTCGTAGAAGCGCATCAGCAGGTTGACGATGGTGGTCTTGCCCGCGCCGGTGGGGCCCACGATGGCGGTGACGCTGCCGGGCTTTGCCGTCAGCGACAGGTCGTCGATCAGCGGGATATCCTCTTTATACCGGAAGGCCACGTGCCGGAATTCCACCAGCCCCTTCGCGGTCTCCGACGGGTCGTTGTCCGTGCAGTCGGGGGCTTCTTCCGGCTCGTCCAGCAGGTTAAAGACCCGCTCGGCGGAGGCCAGGGACGACTGGATGTTGTTGATGATGGTGGAAAGATTGATGATGGGCTGGGAGAAGTTGCCCGAATAGGTGAGGAATTTGGTGATGGAGCCGAGGCCCCCCACACCGGCGGCCGCCGCGGTGCCCCGGGCGCTGACGTAGAGATAGCCGCCCAGAATGCACAGCGCCACGTAGTTGATGTTCTTGATCAGCGTCAGCGCCGGGTTCAGCAGGCCGGAGATCATATTCGCCACGAAGCTGGTATGGCCCAGCCGCTTGGTGATATCCGAGAACTCCGCGATGGAGGCGTCCTCATGGCCGAAGATGCGGACGATGGTGTGGCCGGCATACATCTCTTCAATATGGCCGTTCATGTCGCCCATGATATCCCAATAGCGGCGGAACCACTTTTTGGAGATGCGGGAGACCCGGTAGGACAGCAGGCCCGACACCGGCGCCAGCGCCACCGCCACCAGCACCATCCAATAGTTGCGGGTGCTCATGAGCATGATAAAGCTGCCCACCACCTGAATCGCGCTGGTCATCACCGTCAGGATGCTGGACTGGACGCTGGAGCTGACGTTCTGGATATCGTTGATCATCTTGGAGATGACCTGCCCCTTGGTCTGCTTGTCGAAATAGCTCAGGGGCAGGCGGGAGAGCTTGCCGTTGAGCTCCTCGCGCAGGGTGCACACCAGCCGCTGGGACACGCCGGCGGAGACGAATTCCTGAATGAAGGAGAACAGGCTTGCCGCGCCGTACAGCGACGCCAGCCAGATCAGCTTCTGATAGGTGGCGGAGAAATCGAAGGCGACGCCGGTGGCGACGCGTTCCTCCAGCCGTTTCTGGATGATGTCGATCACGTCGCCCATGTAGCTGGGCGCCATGACGTTGCACACGGTGCTGGCCATGGCCGCCAGCACCACCACCGCCATGGCGAAGGCGTGGGGACGGATCAGCAGGAAGAAGCGGATTACCGTCTTCTTCGCGTTTTCCGGCTTCTGCTCGTCGTTGCGCTGCTTGCGGTAGGCGGAATAGCGGCTTTCGTAGGTCTGGTCGACGAGGTTGAGTTCCTTCTGCTTACGCATCGTCTTCCGCCTCCTTTCCGTCCGTTTCCTCCGGAATGACCGGCGGCGTTTCCTCCGGAGAAGCGTTTTCCGGATCGGCGGACGTATCGTCTTCCTCCAGCGCCTCCTCGGACATCTGCGTCACCACGATCTCCCGGTAGAGGTCGCAGGTCTTCAGCAGCTCTTTGTGGGTGCCCTGCCCCACCACGCAGCCGTTATCCAGCACGATGATGCGGTCCGCGTTGATGACGGTGCCCACCCGCTGGGCCACGATGATGATATTGGTATCGGTCAGGTTTTCCTTCAGCGAGGCGCGAAGGCGCGCGTCCGTGGCCAGGTCCAGCGCGGAAAAGCTGTCGTCAAACAGCATGATCTCCGCCCCCTTGGCGACGGCGCGGGCGATGGCCAGCCGCTGCTTCTGCCCGCCGGAATAGTTCTTGCCCGCCTGGGAGACGAAGCTCTCGAGGCCCTCGGGCATGGCGGCGACGAAGGCCTTGGCCTGGGCGATCTCGATGGCGCGCCAGACCTCGGCGTCGGTGGCGTCCGGGTTGCCGTAGCGGACGTTGTCGGCGATGGTGCCGCTGAACAGGAAGGCCTGCTGCGGGATCACGGCGATGCGCTTTTCAATCTCTTCGGAGGAGAGCTGCCGCACGTCCACCCCCGCCACGCGCACTTCGCCCTCATTGACGTCGTACAGCCGGGGAATCAGGTTCATCAGGGTGGTCTTGCCGGAGCCGGTGACGCCGATGATGGCGGTCATTTCGCCCGGTCGGGAGACGAAGCTCACGTCGTGCAGGGTGAACATGGATTCCGGCTTTTCCTCTTCGGCTTCCTTCTTTTTGACGCGTTTCTTTTTCTTCTCCTCTTTCGGGACCGGCTTGTACTGAAAGGTCACGTTGCGGAATTCCACCTCGCCCCGGTGCGCCTCCTCCGGCGAAACGGGGTTTTCCGGCTCGGTGATCTCGGGGACGGCGTCCATAATGACCTTGACGCGGCGGCCGGAAATCAGCGCCTGCGGGATGGAGGCGATGATGCTGATGACGGAAATGACGGAGGAGATGATCAGGGAGAAATAGGCGATGAACGCGTTGAGCTTGGGAATGGTCTCGGTGATCTCCGCGCTCTGGGTGGAGGGATCCAGATCGTTGACGTGGATGATGCTGACGTAGATGACGATGCAGATCAGCGAATAAAGCACCACCGTCAGGAAGGGCATCAGCCCCGCCATGATGCGGGTGGCCTTCAGGGAAATGCCCGTCAGATTCTTGTTGGTGGCGGCGAAGCGCTCGTCCTCATACTGCGTGCGGTTGAAGGCGCGGATCACGCGGATGCCGCTGATCTTCTCCCGCAGGATCTGGTTGACCTTATCCACCAGCTTCTGCATTTTGGAATACATGGGCATGATGATGACCATCAGCACGCCCACCACGACCAGCAGGACGGGAATGATCCAGAGGGCGATCTTCAGCACCTCGGGATTGGTGCGGAAGGCCATCACAAGGCCGCCCACCAGCATGATGGGAATGGGCACCAGGGATTTGAGGGTGGAAAGCACGATATCGTGCACCCGGTTGATGTCGTTGGTGGTGCGCGTCACAAGGGAGGACACGCCGATTTTATCAATATCGCTCTGCGAAAGATGGGAAACCTTGCCGAAGATGAAATTCCGCAGGGTGATGGAATAGCCGACGGAGGTTTTTGTGGAAAAATAGGTGTTGGCGATGGAGGTAACGATGCCGATCAGCGTAAACGCGATCATATAGCCGCCGAAACGCCAGATGCCGGGCATATCGTAGTTGACGATGCTGGTCTGGATATTTTTTGTATAAGAGGGCAGCAGCAGCTGCATCACGGTGTTGACCGTTGCGAACAGGATCGAGAAAATCAGCGTGACCCTGTGGGGTTTGAGCAGGCTCAGAACCTTTTTCATGACGTTCCCCCTGATGAGATAATAAAAAATCTATTTTATAGTATCACAGATCGACAAAAAAAACAACAGAATTATTTTCAGAATTTAATTGACATGCAGGGGCGGTTCGGCTATAATGAAACAGTACATAAATATTTTTTATTTTTATACTAAAATGTCTGTACAATAATATGCAGGAGGTTTCTTATGAAAACGTTATGCAGAAGAATCGTTGCCGTATTGATCGCGGCAATGATGGTGCTTTCCCTGGGCGTCAGCGCGCTGGCGGCCGCTGAAGATCAGACCTATGATCGCGACCCCAGCCAGACGGAAAAGCTGATCACCGGTTACAACGCAAACGGCAAAGAAAACGGCGTCCTCGACCTGATGCCGTCCACCAAGGCCACCGTCAAAGAGGGCGACAAATTCGTCGTCTATACGTTCACCTTCATCGGCGTTCAGGACAACGCCTTCAACCGCAAGGACGCGGGCGTGAACGATTCCGCCAAGGCGTTTCTTGAGACCGTGACCGAGCTGATCGTGGAAGACGGCATCAAGGCGATCGGTTCTTATGCTTTCGCGAATATGCCCGCGCTTGAAAAAGTGACCTTCAAGGGCGAAGCCGACCTGAGCGACCACGTGTTCCTGAACTGCCCGAAGCTGAAGGAAGTCACCTTTGAGAAGGCCGCCGTGATCGGCGAGGAATCCTTCTACGGCTGCGAGTCCCTGACGAAGCTGACCTTCAAGAGCGACGCCACCTTCGAAGAGAAGGCGCTTGCCTCCGCCGAAAACCTTGCGGATATTTCCCTCAACGACGATGCGAAGGTCGTCGGCCTGTCGGATCAGAAGGATTCTCCCTATATGAAGAATTATCCCGTGGATTTCATCATGAACGGCAGCACCCTCGTTTTCTACAAGGGCAACGATGAGGAAGTCACCATTCCGCTCAACGTGACCAAGATCGGCGACGGCGCCTTCGCCGGCAAGGAAAAACTGAAGACCGTCAACATCACGAAGTACGTCGACACCATCGGCGACAACGCTTTCGCGGGCTGCTCTTCGCTGGAGAACGTGAACTTCGCCACCTTCGGCTCCGTGAAGAACATCGGTTCCGGCATTTTTGACGGCACGCCTTACTATGACGATTTCGACGGCGACTTCTTCACCATCGGCAACGTCCTGATCAAATATCTCGGCGACGATGAGTACGTCTACATCCCCAACACCGTCACCTCCATCGCCCCCGACTGCTTCATGGGCTGCTACGCCTCCTCCGACAGAGGGGACGACGAATCCAAGAGCGGCTACACCTGGGTGGTTTCCTCCGTTTTCGTACCCGCTTCCGTCACCGATCTCGGCGAGAACTGCTTCGCCCTCAGAGAGATGGACGACGGCTCTTACTATCTGCCCAAGATTTACGCGTACACTGCCACCGACGCTGCGCAGGCGCTGAAAGACGCCGGTTATGACGTCACCGAAATGCCCAAGCTGGGCGACGTTGACGGCAACGGCAGAGTGGAAGCCGCCGACGCGAGACTGGCCCTTCGTCTGGCCGTCCGCCTTGACACCGAGACCGATCCCATCTACGTCCATGCGGCGGACGTGAACGGCGACGGCAAGGTCACGCCCGAAGACGCCAGAACGATCCTTCGTCTGGTGGTGGAGCTGGAAGCCTTCACCGCGGAAGACCTGCTGTATATGCCCGCGACCAAGACCGAGATCCTGATGGCCTATATCAACGCCGTTGATTACGCCGTCAGATACGGCGCAGGCTACACCAAGAAGACCTCCAACGCGGTGACCGGCTCCGACATGTGCCCCGCCGCCTCCGTCAACTTCTACAGCACCCTCGCCAAGAAGGGTGAATCCAACGAGACGAAGGCCTTCGCAGAGGGCAGCAAGGAAGCCGCCGACAACCTGTTCATCAGCAGCGCGGTCTCTGAGAACGACATTGAAAGCGCCAGCTGCAAGCTGGATGAAAACGGCAAGTATACGATCAACATCACCTTCAAGAACGCCGACGACAATTACGGCGCCTCTCACATCGTCAAGGTGCTTCCCGCCAAGACCCGCGATTATTTCGCCTCTGCTTTCCATGACAAGAGCTGGTGGAACGGCTCCAGAGAGAGCAACGCCGTGACAAAGTTTGACCTGACCTATACCAACGGTTCCGTCAGCGCGGTTGTCGCCAGAACGACCAACAAGCTGGAATCCCTCAAGCAGACGGTTGGTTATCACTTCGCGGTGGACGGCCGCATCAACGGTCTCGCCATTTCCTCCAACATGTGGAAGACCGGCGACGCCACCCTCGACAGAGTGGAAACCACGGAATACACCCAGTTCGTCTACGCCCCGATCGTCAACGATCTCCAGTAAACAGCAAAACGCACACCGCCGCCAAGGCGGAACGGCAAAACGCCCCGGACAGTCGTCCGGGGCGTTTCTTGTTTTGACCGTTCAAAAAATGGGCTTATTTTTTGATCTTCTCCCAATACTCTCTGGCGGCGGCTTCGTTTTTGTTGTCGCCATATATATAATATTTTATATCCTTTATATTATCCGGCAGATACTGCTGCTTCACCCAGTGGTTTTTGAAATCGTGGGGATATTTGTAGAACTGCCCCTTCACGGCGGCGTCCTCGCCGTCGAAATGCTTATTCTGCAGTTGACGGGGCACGGGACCCGCCTTGCCGTTCGCCACGTCCGCCATGGCCTGATTGATGGCGTTGTAGGCGGAGTTGGATTTGGGGGAGTTGCAGATGAGGATCACGGCGTTGGCCAGCGGGATGCGGGCCTCCGGCAGCCCCACCTGAAATGCGGTATCCACCGCCGCCTTGACGATGGGAATGATCATGGGATAGGCCAGCCCCACGTCCTCATTGGCGCAGACCAGCAGCCGCCGGGCAGCGGAGGCCAAATCCCCCGCCTCCAGGATCCGGGCCAGGTAGTGGATGGCCGCGTCGGGATCGGAGCCCCGCATGGACTTCTGGAACGCCGAGAGCATATCGTAGTATTCGTCGCCCTTGCGGTCGTAGTGCATACCGCTGCGGGCGCACACCGCTTTGGCCGTTTCCATGGAGACGGCGATGCGGCCCGTCTCTTTTCCCCGGGGCGCGCCGAGGGCGCACAGCTCCACAATATTCAGCGCTTTGCGCATATCGCCGCCGCAGACCTC
>CADAMO010000113.1 GCA_902788995.1 Oscillospiraceae bacterium | reverse complement strand
TACCGCCCCGGCACGCCGGATTATCCCGAAACGCTGAAAAAGATCGACGCCCTCGGCGCCAAGTGCAAAGAGGCGGGCCTGGTGCTGATGTACCACAACCACGACTTCGAGTTCGTGAAGATCGGCGAGAAATACGGCATCGACGTGATGTATGAGACCGTTCCCGCCGACCATTTACAGACGGAGCTGGATACCTGCTGGGTGAACGTGGGCGGCGAGGACCCCGCGAAGTTCATTGAAAAGTATTCCGGCAGAACGCCGGTGGTGCATCTCAAGGACTTCGTGATGCAGGGCCGCGAAAAGCCGAAAAAGCTCTATGCGCTGATCGGCATTGACGACGACGAGGAGCAGGCCGCCGACGAGGCCTTCAGCTTCAAGCCCGTGGGCTACGGCGTGCAGGATATGCCCGCCATCATCGCCGCTTCCGAACAGTCCGGCGCGCAGTGGCTCATCGTGGAGCAGGACCAGCCCGACAAGGGCAACACCGAGCTTTCCGCGGTGAAAAAGAGCATCGACTATCTGCGCAGTCTGTAAAAAACTGCCGTAAAAATGCCGCCGCAGCCGTCCGTTGCCGTTTCGCAACCGCCGGCTGCGGCATTTCCAACTTTGTTCGATTGTGTTTGTCGGTTGGGTATGATACACTGGAGCCGGAAACAGACTTCACAGAACAAGGAGGAACCGTAATATGACGATCAGTGAAAAGATTTATCAATGCCGGAAGACAAGCGGGTGTTCGCAGGCGGAGCTGGCGGCGCTGCTGGGCGTATCGAGGCAGTCCGTCAGCAAGTGGGAGACCGGCGACGCCCTGCCGGAGATATCCAAGTTGCTGCCCATGGCACGGAGCTTCGGTGTGACGACGGATTGGCTGCTGGACGAGGAGGCAGAGTACCCGTATCAGCCGCCCGCGCCGCCCGTTTCGGCCGGGAATGGCGACGCCGCGGTAAAAAAGACGGGGATGCTTTACCGGAAGTACGGATGGATCATCGGGGCGGCGATGCTCGTTTACGGGGTGCTGCTGTCCGTCGGGATATTCCCGTTTTTCTACGGGATCCGTCAGACCGTCAAGGACGCCCCGGAGGACGCAGCCGGTATGTTCCGCGTATTGACGCTGATCCCGGGCATCGCGTGGGCGATCGCGGCGGCGCTGATCGTCGGCGGGGCCGTCTTCCTAATCCGGTTCCGGAAAAAGAACCGGGACGCAAAAAAGAGCCGACCGGAACGGTGATCGGGATATTGATATTTTGATCAACGGTAACACTGTCGTTTGCCCTGTGGCATCCCCCGCCGCGGGGTGTTTTTTGGTATTTTGCGGTGGTTGCGGGATTGATAAATTGGGATTTGTGTAATTGCGTAGCACGGCGCATTGCGCCGTCTGTTGTTTTCCTTTCAAACACACGTTCATTTTTGTCGGAAATCTAAGATTGTTTCACCATCGGAACGTGAAACAATACTCAGCCGCCAGACGGCGCAATGCGCCGTGCTACGATATAACATCACCTCGACAAATTCACAATTTGAGATTTTCCCCGAAAAGGTGCAACATTTCCGCCCGTTTCGGTATCTGTCATAGTAGGCGCGTGTTTTTAATAAAATATTAAAAAACGATCCTGTTATTTTAAAGCAATATTTAAGCCGTTTCTACCAAAATATAACGGCAATATCAATAGTAAGGAGCATCGTATGAAACTGAAATCAATCATTGCCGCCGTGCTGGCCGTCGTGCTGGCGGTTTCGCTTACCGCCTGCGGGGGCGCCGGCGAGGACGCGGTCTACGCCCAGTCCATGCGTTCGCTGAACGACGTGGGCGCGGTTGGCGTGGCCGACCGCTTTGCGGGCGTCGCCGTTTCCGGCAAAACGAAAGAGATCAAAAAGGACTCCTCCCTCACCGTGGAGGAGATCAAGGTGGAGGAAGGCCAGCTGGTCAAGGCCGGCGACGTGCTGTTCGTCTACAACAACGAATCTGCCGCCCTGAACGTGGAGCAGGCCAAGCTTGAGATCGAAAGCCTGAAAAACAAGATCGCCACCTGCAATTCGCAGATCAGCGAGCTGACGAGGGAGCGCAGCGCCGCCGCCTCCGCCGACAAGCTGGGATATACCCTTGAGATCCAGGCGCTGCAGGCGGATATCAAGGAGACGCAATACAACATCACCCTCAAGGAAAAAGAACTGAAGGCCCTGACGGAGGCCGCGGCGGATACGCAGGTCAAGAGCGATATCGACGGCCGGGTGACGGAGATCAATACCTCCGGCGAAGTGTCCGACGACGGCAGCGAAAAGCCCTTCATCACCATCGTGGAGGTGGGCAACCTGCGCATCAAGGGCACCATCAACGAGATGAACCGGGGGGCGCTGAACGAGGGGGACGAGGTGACCATCCGTTCCCGCACGGATGAAACGCAGACCTGGCGCGGCAAGATCCACAGCATCGACTGGGAAAACGCCGAAAAGGGCAATCAGAACGGCGGCTATATGGAAGGCGGCAGCGATGAAATGACCGTCTCGTCCAGATACCCCTTCTACATCACTGTGGACGATCCCGAGGGGCTGATCATCGGCCAGCACGTCTACATTGAGCCGGGGGAGGACGCGGGCTCCTGGGAGGATCAGCTGACCATCCCCGCCTATTTCGTCAACGACGCGGAGGAATCCCCCTGGGTCTGGGCGGTCAACGGCAAGGACCGGCTGGAAAAGCGGGAGGTGGTCCTCGGCGATTACGACGAGCTGATGGGCGAATACGTCGTGGTGAGCGGGCTGACGCTTGACGACTACGTGGCTTTCCCGGATGAGACGCTGAAGGCCGGCATGAAAGCGGAAAAGACCGACGGCTACGTCCCCATGGAAGGGGAGGAGGACTTTGACGGCGCGTTTGCCGGCGAAGACGGCGCGTTTGAAGAGGGCGAATATCCCTTTGAGGAGGGAGAAGGCCTGATGGACGACGGCTTTGCCGCGGAAAACGGCGGCGCGTTCGCCGGTGAAGATGCGGCGATACCGGAAATCGTTCCGGAGGAAGGAGCGACGGCGGCCCATGCTGATTGAACTGACCGATATCTGTAAGGACTATATGCAGGGGAAGGAAACGGTCCCGATCCTGAAGCACATCAACCTGCAGGTGGATCAGGGGGAATACGTGGCCATCATGGGGCCCTCCGGCTCCGGCAAGACCACGCTGATGAACCTGATGGGCTGCCTTGACACGCCCACCTCCGGCACCTATCTGCTCAACGGAGAAAACGTGGCGACCGCAGGGGAGAACCGGCTGACGGAGATCCGCAATTCGCTGATCGGCTTCGTGTTCCAGAGCTTCTATCTGCTGCCCAAGCTCACCGCCAAAGAGAACGTGGCGCTGCCGCTGCTCTACGCGGGGGTCCCAAAAAAGGAGCGGCTGGAACGGGCGGAGGAGCTGCTGGAGGGCCTGGGCCTGGGCGAGCGGATGGATTTCCTGCCCAACCAGCTTTCCGGCGGTCAGCAGCAGCGGGTGGCCATCGCCCGCGCCATGGCGGGCCGTCCCAAGGTGCTGTTCGCCGACGAGCCCACCGGCGCGCTGGATACCGCCAGCGGCGAACAGATCATGGAGCTGTTTTCTTCCATCCACAAGGGCGGCGCCACCATCGTCATGATCACCCACGAGCAGAGCATCGCCGACCACGCGGAGAAGATCTATTATATCCGGGATGGGGAGCTTTCCGAAGCGCCGCCGGTGGCGGAAAAAGCGAGGAAAGCGAGTGAAGAAACAAGGAGCAATGCCGCCGCTCCAAGGCGGCAGGGCGACTATGTTTCTGAGGGTGAGCGCCCTGATAAGAGCTGACGCCGGAAGCAAGCGAAGATAAGGGTGAACGCCCTGATAAAAACTGACGCCGAAAGAGGAAACTGACAATTGTTTCTTTGATACGGAGGTACCCATTTTGAGATCCAAAAAAACAAAACGCATCGTGGCCGCGGTGCTGGCCGTCGTGCTGCTGGCGGGCGGCGGAACCGGCGCGTTCTTCCTGGTCCGGCATAACGGCAAGGCGGTCAACGTCTTTGCCGTCTCCGAGATCGGGCAGACCGATATGTGGATGGATAACCCCCAGTATGACGGGGCCGTGCGGGCCGAAAACCTGCAAAGCGTCTATCTGTCCGATACCCAGCAGCTGAAAGAGGTGTTCGTCCATGAGGGCGACGCCGTGAAAAAGGGCGACAAGTTGGCCGCCTTTGATACCACCCTGTCCGATCTGGAGCTGGAACGCCAGAAGATCGAAGTGCAGAAGCTGGAGCTGAACCTGAGCAACCTGCAGTCGGCCCTGCGGCGCATCAACAGCATGACGCCCTACGTGCCCCCCACCCCCGCCCCGGCCCCCGCGCCGGAGGCGCTGGATCCGGTGGCGCTGCCCAAGCGCCTCAGCGGCAACGGCACCGAGGCGAAGCCCTACGTCTATCTGTGGAATGAAACTTGTCAATACGACGACGCGTTCATCGCGCAGATCCTGCCCCTGAAAGAGGCGGAGACCGCCCCCGCCGGGGAGGAAACCACCGCAGCGGCGGAGGAAGCGGAAGAAGCGGCCGGGCCCGTCTATGAGGCTACCGTCTCCACCGTGGTCTTTCAGGTGCGGGAATACGACAACCCCAAGGGCGAGCTGATCTACACCTGGGGCATGACCTTTACAAGAAAGCCCGACGGCGGGTATTTCTTTACCGTCTTCCAGCCGGACGACAGCTTTGCGGGGAACGATACGCAGGAGATCGCCGAGCTGCCGGAGATCGACCCGGAGGGCGGCTATACCGCCGCGGAGATCGCCCGTATGCGGTCCGAGACCCAGCAGGATATCCGCGACACGGAGACGAAGCTGAAGGTGGAACGGCTGAAGCTGAAAAAGCTGGAGCTGGAGATCAGCACCGGCGTCGTCACCGCGTCCCTTGACGGCGTGATCAAAAGCGTGTGCAGCGAAGAAGAAGCCCGCGCCGAGGGCAAGCCCGTGGTGACGCTTTCGGCGGGCGGCGCGTGGTATATCGACGCCAGCGTAGGCGAGCTGGACCTGCAGCACATCTCCGTCGGCGACACGGCGGAGATCCAGTCCTGGATGAACGACGGCGGCTTTTACGACGGCAAGGTGACGGCCGTTTCGCAGTATCCCGTCGCCGGCGGCTGGTACGGCGGCAACGGCAACCCCAACGTTTCCTATTATCCCGTCACGGTGGAGGTGGATGATTCCGCCGCGCTGCAGGAGGGGGACTACGTCTCCGTGTCGTTCTCCGGCGCTTCCGGCGGGTCCGGGCTGTATCTGGAAAAGCCCTTTATCCTCACGGAAAACGGTCATAGCTACGTTTACGCCATGAATGAGGATGAAAAGCTGGAAAAACGCGAGATCGTGACCGGCAAAATCTACTGGGGCTCCACGGTGGAGATCGTCAGCGGGCTGACGCTGGCCGATTACATCGCGTTCCCCTACGGCAAGGACGTCAAGGACGGCGCCAAAGCGACGCTGTCGGATATGTCCTCCATGTATGAAGCGTATTAAAGGGAGGCGATCGTATGCTTGAAAATATCGGATTATCCTTTCAGAGCGTGTGGGCGCACAAGATCCGTTCGTTCCTGACCATGCTGGGCATCATCATCGGCATCGCCTCCATCATCACCATCGTTTCCACCATCAAGGGCACCAACGAGCAGATCAAAAAGAATCTGATCGGCTCCGGCGTCAACGCCGTGGTGATCAACCTGTATAAAGACGACTATGAGTACGAGATGCAGTATGAGGGCGTGCCGGAGGGCGTTCGCACCGTGACGGCGGAGGACGTGGCCGCTCTGAAGGAGCTTGATCGGGTCAGCGGCGTGGCCGTGTTCCACAAGCGCAATTACGCGGATAACGTCTATTATCAGAACACCGCCTATTCCGGCTCGGTCTACGGTGTGGATCAGGCTTATTTCCCCATCTACGGGCTGACGCTGCAATCGGGCCGGGGCTTCATTGAGACGGATTTCAGCCGGTTCCGCAAGGTGGTCATCGTGGATGAATCCGTGGCCGGCAGCCTGTTCGGCGGGGCGGACCCCGTCGACAAGACCATTGAGATTCAGGGCGAGCCCTTCACGGTGATCGGCGTGGTGACGGAAAAGCAGTCCTTCACCCCCGTCATCAACAGCCTTGACGACTATTACACCTATATGCAGACGGAGGGCGGCCGCATCTATATCCCGGAAACCACCTGGCCGGTGGCCTACCGGTTTGACGAGCCCCAGAGCGTGGCGGTGGGCGTGAAAAACACCGACGACATGACCGCCGTCGGCAAGCAGGCGGCGGAATACCTCACCTCCTCGCTGGTGAGCGCCCAGAGCTTCTCCTACCGCGCCCAGGACCTGCTGGAGCAGGCCAAGCAATTGCAGGAGCTGTCCTCCTCCACCAACCGCCAGCTGATCTGGATCGCGGGCATCTCCCTGATCGTGGGCGGCATCGGCGTTATGAATATCATGCTGGTGACGGTCTCTGAGCGCACAAGGGAGATCGGCCTGAAAAAGGCCATCGGCGCGAAAAAGAACCGCATTCTGCGCCAGTTTCTGACGGAGGCGGCTGTGCTCACGTCACTGGGCGGCGTCATCGGCGTGATCACGGGCATCATTCTGGCCAAGGTGTTGAGCCTGCTGATGCAGACGCCCTCGGCGGTCAGCGTCCCGGCCATCATCATCTCCGTGGGCTTTTCCACGGTCATCGGCATCGCCTTCGGCCTCATCCCCGCCGTCAAGGCCGCCAACCTCAACCCCATCGACGCGCTGCGGCGGGAATGATCCCAGTCGTAAGTCGTAAGCGGCGACGCTTCGCGCCGCAGTCGTAAGAAAAGTTGTTCCGCTCTGCTTTCATGGGATCGTCCGGAGGACATCTTACGACTCACGACTCACGACTTACGACTTACGACTTACGACTGTTTTCCGTTCGGAAACGCACATCCCCGTTGACTTTCTTCCTTTACCGTGATAAAATATTGCCGGTTGAGAAAACCGGCATTTTTGATAAGATGAAATCAGGTGAAGAAACATGGCATACATCCCGATGACGGAGTATGAGACCGCTTCCGACGCGGTGAAAAGAGAATACGACGACCAGATCGCAAAACACGGGCGCATCACCAATATGAAGCGCACGCTGCTGCACAACGTGCCCGCCTTCAAGGCCTATATGGAGTGGTACACCCTCTACGACGAGCTGAAGCCCGTGCTGGGCGAGCGGGCGCTGAACCTGCTGTCCTACGCCATCTCCTCCAATAACGACTGCCTCATCTGCGGCTCCTTCTTCAAGAAGATCCTCAACGAGAACGGCGAGGATACCGAGGACCTCAAGCTGAACGAGGTGGAAGAGCTGCTGTATATGCTGGGCACCTGCGTGGCGGTGGATCCCCACAACGTGCCGGACGAGGTCTACGACGGGCTGAAGAAGCACTTTACGGACGAGCAGATCGTCACCATCATCGCCTTTGCCGGCATCATGTACGCCACCAACCTGTTCAACACCGTGGCGAAGGTGGATCTGGACGAAGTCCTTTACGATTTCAGAATTGATTCCAAGGAGGAGAAAAAATAATGGGTGATTTTGACAACAGAGTCGCGTTTATCACCGGCGCCGCCCACGGGCAGGGCCGTGCCACCGCCCTGGCGCTGGCGAAGAACGGCGCGGATATCGCCGCCTTTGACGTGGGCGTGAAGATCGAATATCCCGCCTACGCCTATGGCACCGGCGAGGAGCTGAAAAGCCTGAAGGCCGAGGTGGAGGCCATGGGCCGCCGCTGCGAGATCTTCGCCGGGGACGTGCGGGACGACAAGGCCGTCACAGCCGCCGTGGAGGGCACCATCGCCGCCTTCGGCAAGATCGATATCCTGTTCAACAACGCGGGTATCTGCGCTTACGCAAAAGTGCATGAAATGACCGACGAGGAATGGAACGCCATGATCGACATCAACCTGAAAGGACCCTTCCTGGTGACCCGCCGGGTGGTCCCCTATATGATGGAGAAAAAGAGCGGCGTCATCATCAACAATTCCTCGGTCATGGGGCTGCGGGGCGGCAACCGCCTGAGCCACTACACCGCCAGCAAATGGGGCCTGACGGGCCTCACCAAGGCGTGGGCCATCGAGCTGGCGCCCTATAACATCCGGGTGCTCAGCATCCATCCCACGGGCGTCAACACCCCCATGAACGACGGCCTTGCCGCCATGGAAGGCAAGACCCCGGAGGAGATCGCCGAGGCCAGCGCGGGCAACCTCCTGCCCGTGCCGTGGATCGAGCCGGAGGACACCGCCGAGCTGGTGCTGTACCTGGCAAGCGACCGCGCCCGCTACGCCACCGGCAGCCAGTTTGTACTGGACGCGGGATTGCTGTCCGTGTAATTATCAATCTGTTAAAGATACTGTAAAAAACTTCTCCCGAACCCATGCTGCCGTATGGATTCGGGAGATTCTTTGTTGCTTGAAAAGCCTTTTATCAGAAGGATTCCAGTTTCACGGAAACGCGGAGAATGGTTCTTGCGTCTTCGGGGCCGATTTGACCATCTCTGTTCGCGTCGGCGGCAAGGAACGGCGCGGAACCTTCCTCATATTTTTCCAGCTTGACGGAAGCCCGCAGCGCCAGCCGCGCGTCGGCGGCTTCTATCTTGCCATTGCCGTCTACGTCGCCCAGCGTGTAAGAGGGGCTGATTGCTGCGATCGGTCGTGTTTCCTCCTCGCCGCAGAGGGTGCAGATGCGCGTTTCAACGCCATTTTCCGCTGTGGACGGCGCTTTTGTCACCTGCCATTCACTCCAATTGTGCCCTGTTGCGGGAATGATATGATCGTGTAATTGATTGAACTCAAACGCTTGAACCGCGGCGGCGTCAAAGTAAAACCGCATACAAATTTGACATTGGTAATAATCGGGCAGTCCGCTGTTGGTGCAGGTGGGGGCTGTGCCGGGGATCAACCGCAAAGCGTGTGCGGAGCGATCGGTAAAGGATTCCTCTCTTTGTGCTCCGCAAACGGTACAGGTATAGGTCGTTATGCCCGCCGTGATGCAGGTTGCCTCCGTCGTGATCTTACCTTCGTCCCATTGGTGGTCGGCGGTTTGGGCGATTGTCTCCGTTTTGGTGGCTTTGCAGACGGTGTAGGTGAAGGTTCTCACGCCCTCCGCGGCGCAGGTGGCGGCCTTGGTGACCTTGCCGCCATCCCACGTGTGGGTGGAGAGCTTGGCGACACTTTCGGTCTTGGTGGCTTTGCAGACGGAGCAGGTGAAGGTCTTCACGCCTGCCGCGGCGCAGGTGGCGGCCTTGGTGATCTTGCCGCCGTCCCACGTGTGGGTGGAGAGTTTGGCGACGCTCTCCGTCTTAGTGGCTTTGCAGACGGTGCAGGTGAAGGTTCTCACGCCCGCGGCGGCGCAGGTGGCGGCCTTGGTGATCTTGCCGCCGTCCCACGTGTGGGAGGAGAGCTTGGCGACGCTCTGCGTCTTAGTGGCCTTGCAGACGGAGCAGGTGAAGGTCTTCACGCCTGCCGCGGCGCAAGTGGCGGCCTTGGTGATCTTGCCGCCGTCCCACGTGTGGGAGGAGAGCTTGGCGATGCTCTCCGTCTTGGTGGCCTTGCAGACGGAGCAGGTGAAGGTCTTCACGCCTGCCGCGGCGCAAGTGGCGGCCTTGGTGATCTTGC
>CADAMO010000112.1 GCA_902788995.1 Oscillospiraceae bacterium | reverse complement strand
TTTCCGAGATCATCAATATCCACCGGCCGCTGCCGCCCTTTATCTCCTCCCTGACGGGCATCACCGACGCGATGATCGCAACGGGGAGCGAAGCGGAGGACGTGCTGGCGCGGTTCTTCGACTTTACCGGGGACAGCGTCATTATGGGGCATAACGTGAATTTCGATATCAATTTTCTGTACGACAACTGCATGGCGCGGCTGGGGGCCGTTTTCGGCAACGACTACGTGGATACGCTGAAAATCGCGCGGAAACTCCTGCCCCAGCTCCCCCACCACAAGCTGGACGATCTGATGCGGTTCTACGGCATCCGTCCGAGGAACCAGCACCGGGCGCTGAACGACTGCGAGCTGACGGTGGCGTGCTATTACAACATGAAAGAGGATATGTCTTATGAGCATTGAACAGATTTTACTCAGCGCCGGGATCAGCCTGTTTTTCGGGCTGATGATGACCCGCGTACTCAAACCCTTCAAGCTGCCGGACGTGACCGCCTACCTGATCGCGGGCGTGCTGATCGGCACATTCTGCCTCGGGCGCTTTGTTTTTCTGGGGTATTCCGTCGGCTTCAACGACAAGGTGGCCCCGGTGGGCGCCTTCAACATTATCTCCGACGTGGCGCTGGGCTTTATCGCCTTTGATATCGGCAACGAATTCCGCCTTTCGGAGCTGAAAAAAACCGGCAAACAGGCCGCCGTCATCGGCGTGGTACAGGGCGTCACCGCCACCGCAATGGTGGACATGGCCCTGATTATCACCCATTACATCGTGCTTTCCGCCACCGGCAAGGACCTGCTGCCCATCCCGGCCTGCATCATTTTAGGTGCCATCGCCACGGCCACCGCCCCCGCCGCCACGCTGATGGTGGTGCGCCAGTATAAGGCGAAGGGGCCGCTGACCGACCTGCTGCTGCCCATCGTTGCGCTGGACGACGCGGTGGGTCTGGTGGTGTTCGCCGTCTCTTTCGGCATCGCCAACGCCATTTACGGAGGCAATACGGACGTGATTTCCATTGTGGTCAATCCCCTGCTGGAAATCGTCTGCTCGCTGCTGCTCGGCGCGCTCGCCGGGTTTGTCATCTCCCAGGTGGAAAAGCTGTTCCACTCCCGTTCCAACCGTCTGACGCTGATCATCACCTTCGTCTTCCTGACCGTGGTCATGGCGAAGCTCTCCTTCAAAATCGGCAAGGTCACCCTCGGCTTCTCTCCCCTGCTGACCTGCATGATGTTCGGCACCATCTTCTGCAACGTCTGTAAGACAAGCGAAGAGATGATGGAACGCACCGAGCGCTGGACAAAGCCGCTTTACACCCTGTTTTTCGTCATCAGCGGCGCCAGCCTCGACCTGAGCGTGTTCAAACAGCCGGTGTTCATCCTCATCGGCCTGATCTATATCGTCTTCCGTTCCCTGGGCAAATATGTCGGCGCCATGGGCAGCGCGAAGGCCGTGGGCTGCGACAAGAATATCGTCAAATACTTAGGCATCACGCTGCTGCCCCAGGCGGGCGTGGCGCTGGGCATGGTGAGCACCGTAGCCAACGACGAGGTCTTCGCCGGAACCCACATCGGCGACACCGTGCGCTTTATCGTGCTGTTCGCGGTGCTGGTGTATGAGATCGCCGGCCCCGTGCTGACAAAGAACGCTTTGACAAAGGCCGGCGACATCAGCGCCAAGCCGGAAGGGATCACAGCGAGACGGGAGAATAAAGCGTAGCAGTCACAAGTCGTAAGTCGTGAGTCGTAAGATGCCCTCCGGGCGTTCCTATGAATCATGCGTATATTATTTCGACGACCTGCGTTCTCTATACATATCTTTCTTTGGCAAAACTACTATTTCTTACGACTTACGACTCACGACTTACGACTTTTCACAAAGGAGAAATAACCATGAAACTAACGGTCCTCGGCAAATACGGCCCCTACCCCAAGGCGGGGACGGGGGCGACCAGCGGCTATCTGTTGGAAGCGGACGGCGAAACCATTATGCTGGACATGGGCAGCGGGACGCTGGCGCGGTTACAGGCCGCAACCGATATCCGGAAGCTTTCCGTCATCTATATTTCCCACCTGCACTTTGACCACACCAGCGACCTGCTGCCCCTGCGCTATCTGCTGGACGATCTGGGCGTGACCGTCAACGTCATCACCCAGTATGAGGACAGTGACTGGTACCGCACGCTGTTTGCTTCGCCCCGGTTCAACGTGATCAATATCGACGCCTGTACGGAGCTGAAAATGGGCGGCCTGAAGCTGACCTTCTATGAGATGAAGCACCCGGCGCGGGACTACGCCATCCGGGTGGAGGGCGAAAAGACCTTCGTCTACACCGGTGACACGGTCCTGTGCGACGAGCTCTACCGGGCGGCGGATGGCGCGGATTGCGTGCTGTGCGGCTGCGCAAAGCCTGCGGGCTTCAAGGGGCCCCACATGGCGGGCGACGACGCGGTGAAGTTCGCCGAGCAAACCGGCGTAAAGATCATCGCCACCCATTTCGCCCCCTCCTTCGACGCGGAAAAGGATATGCCGAAGCATGAGAATATCCTCTTGGCGGAAGAGGGGAAAACCTATTATATCAATTGAGATAAAAGACGCGCATTTTAAACAGATCATCCGGCTGCACCGTTTTGAAGGAGGAACCGTTCTCATGAAAAAGATGCTTTCCGTTTTTGCATTGGGTATGGCGCTGCTATTCTGCTTTTCCGGCTGTGAGAAGTATGCCACACATTACAACGCGACTGCCTTCGTCCATTCCAACGAATCAGACTCCGCGTTTATGAGCTTCTGGAAGTTTGAGGGAAACATGGTCTTTCAACTGAAATGCAAACAAGCGGGGCAAAGTCTCGCCTATACAGCAAAGCTGGAGACCGGCAGCGCAACGGTTTATTACGACTGCGGCGACGGTAAAACGGAGCTGTGTGCCCTCAACGCCGGAGACGAGACGCAATCCGTCCTCGAAGGACTGAAACCGGGAACGGTCTATGTGATCGTGGAGGCCGACGGGCAATGCGAAAACGGCGATTTTCATTTTGACATAAAATAACAAGAGAGGCCTTATGAATATCAGAGCATATGAACCGGGCGATCTGCCCGCCATGATCGCCATTTGGAACGAGGTCGTGGAAGAAGGGGTTGCCTTTCCGCAGACAGAACCTCTTGACACGGACGGCGGCGCGGCGTTTTTCGCCGAGCAGAGCTACTGCGGCGTGGCGGACGACGGGGAGAACGTTGTGGGGCTTTATATCCTGCATCCCAACAATATCGGCCGGTGCGGCCATATCGCCAACGCCAGCTACGCCGTCGCTTCCGCCTTCCGGGGCCGGCACGTCGGCGAGGCGCTGGTGAAGGACTGCCTTGAAAACGCCAAACGGCTGGGCTTTACCATCATGCAGTTCAACGCGGTGGTGGAATCGAACGTTCACGCGCGGCATCTGTATGAGCGGCTTGGTTTTGTGCAATTGGGCACGATCCCCAAGGGCTTTCTGATGAAAGACGGGCATTATGAGAACATCTGCCCCTACTATATCACGCTATCAATATGATTCCATTTAACAGAGAGGTTTTACTATGAAGCATTACGATTCCATTCTCATCGGCCACATCACCGTGGACGCCAATACCGACCATCTGGGCAACACCGTGAAGGGACCGGGCGGCGCGGTGCTGTATTCCTCCGCCGCGGCGAAAGCGCTGGGGCATAAGGTGGCCGTGGTCACCAAGGTCAGCGAAGCGGAAAAAGACCGTCTTGCCGCCTTTACCATTCCGGCAGAGGACGTCTACTGCCTGCCCTCCGAAAAGAGCACCAACATGGAGAACGTCTATTTCACCGCCGACAAGGAGCGCCGCAGAACGGTATGCCTGTCCCAGGGGGACGTGCTTTCCGCCGCCGACGTGCCCGCCGACATTGAGGGCGACATCTACCACATCGCCGGGCTGATCGTGGGCGACTACGACGCGAATATCATTCCCGACCTTGCAAAGCGCGGCAAGGTGGCCGTGGACGTACAGGGATATCTGCGCCACACCGATTTTTCCAAGGGCGGCGAGATGTTCTTTGAGGACTGGAAAGAAAAGATGGAGCTGCTGCCGCTGATTTCTTTCCTCAAGACCGACGCGGCGGAGGCGGAGATCCTGACGGGCCTCACCGACCGGGCGGAGGCGGCGAAGCTGCTTTACAGCTGGGGCGCGAAGGAAGTGCTGATCACCCACAACACCGAGGTGCTGGCCTACGACGGCAAGGAGATCTACACCTGCCCCATCCGCGCAAGAAACCTGAGCGGGCGCACCGGCCGCGGCGACACCACCTTTTCCAGCTACATCACCGAGCGGCTGACCCACAGCGTGAAGGACGCGCTGCTGACCGCCACCGCCACGGTATCCCTGAAAATGGAAAAGCCCGGCGCCATCACCGCAAACAGAGAGGAAATCGAGGCGTATATCCGGGAGATGTATCCGGAGTTTTGATTGATCCGGCAGCGCGGCGCCTCAGTGCCGCTGCGAGGGAGAAGTTACATCACACAGCACGGCGTGCACCGTCGGGCGGTTGCCCATGATGATGTTTTTTCTCTGTGTAATACCGTATGCAAACGGTATTCTTTCGCTGAAAATCAGTTATTTGGACAAAACACGCCAGACGGCGCAATGCGCCTTGCTAAGATAGTTGTTTGAACCCGGAGCGGCACTGAGGTGCCGCGCTACCGTGCTTCTCCCGCTGTACGCCGTAAAATCGGAACTGCGTTGCAACGCTGCTGAGGCAGCGTGCTACAATGATATAAAGGAGGCGAACCCCATGCGCATTGTCAAACCCGGCGAAAAGCTGACAAAGAAGGAACTGCGGTATTTCGCGAAGATGGCGGGACGGGCTTACGTCAACGACCCCGTACACACCTACGCCACAAAAAATCCCGAAAGCCGGGAGAAGTTCGTTTATCACTTCATGATGGAGCGGCTGAACACCTCCAACGGGGAAGACTGGTTCTTCATCGACGACGAAAACCGGGGAATCTGCGTATGGCGGTACGCCCGCAACGAGTACGGCGCGATCGACTTTCTGAAATGCCCCGACTGGCTGTATCTCTACGTGTTCTTCCCCCGCACCATCCGCACGCTGGCGGCCTATCATCCGCTGGATGTGAAGGTCTTCGACGAGGACACCTGGATCATCTCCCCCGTCTTTGTCGCCCCGGAGCATCAGGGAAAAGGGATCGCCACACAGCTGATCAAAGACAGCATGGCGTATCTCTCTCCGCTGGGCTACCGGTTCGGACTGGAAGCGCAGGATGAAAAGAACGTTCGCTTCTATGAAAAGCTGGGTTTTCAAACGGTGAAAGAGGCACACTATCCGAAGGGAAACATCGTTCACCGTTATATGGTCTTTCAAAAGCAAACCGACGATCCGTCGGCATAATACCGGCAGGAACGACGCTCCGCTGAAACAGCGCTTCCACTCCGGCCAAACAAAAGACTTCCGGGCTTTCACCCGGATTTTTTTATAAAAAAAGTAAACTTTTTTTCATTTTACCTATTGACATAGTAGTTTAATGGTGTTATAATGCCACCATACCGATCAACCAATGAAAGGAGGCGCGACAAATGTTTACCCAGCGAACCGTGAACAATTGGATGTGCTGTCGAATGCTTCACTCCCGGGCATGTGATATGGCCGAGGCGCGGGGTCATTCATCGCGCGTCTCCGAGTGATGCGGCAGGTCGCCGCGTTGCAGAAAAAAGCCTTTTGCCCGGGAGATTTCAGCACCCCGGGCATTTTTCTATTTATCAATCTATAAAAAAGGAGCGTTTATCATGTCATACAAATTTGAAACCTTGCAGCTTCACGTCGGTCAGGAGCAGGCCGATCCCGCCACCGATTCCAGAGCGGTGCCGATCTATCAGACCACCTCTTACGTCTTTCACGATTCCGCCCACGCGGCGGCGCGGTTCGGGCTGGCGGACCCCGGCAACATCTACGGTCGACTGACCAACTCCACCCAGGACGTGCTGGAACAGCGCGTGGCGGCGCTGGAGGGCGGCACGGCGGCCCTTGCGGTGGCCTCCGGCGCGGCGGCCATCAGCTATGCGGTGGAAGCGCTGGCCGGCAACGGCGGGCACATCGTGGCGCAGAAGACCATCTACGGCGGCAGCTATAACCTGCTGGCCCACACCCTGCCCCAATACGGCATTCAGACCACCTTCGTCGATATCCATGACCTTGACGAGGTCAAGGCGGCGATCACCGCCGACACGAGGGCCATTTTCATCGAGACGCTTGGCAACCCCAACAGCGACATTCCCGACATCGACGCGCTGGCGGAGATCGCCCACGGGGCGGGCGTGCCGCTGGTGATCGACAACACCTTTGGCACCCCCTATCTGATCCGACCCATTGAGCACGGAGCGGATATCGTGGTCCACTCCGCCACCAAGTTCCTCGGCGGCCACGGCACCACCCTCGGCGGCGTGATCGTGGATTCCGGCAAATTCGACTGGGCGGCCCACGCGGACAAATACCCCGCCATCGCCAAGCCCAACCCCAGCTATCACGGCGTTTCCTTCGCGCAGGTCGCGGGACCGGCGGCCTTCGTCACCTATATCCGGGCCATTCTGCTGCGCGACACCGGCGCCGCCATCTCCCCCTTCAACGCGTTTTTGCTGTTGCAGGGCATTGAGACCCTTTCCCTCCGGCTGGAACGCCACGCGGAGAACACCAAAAAGGTGGTGGAATATCTGGCCAATCATCCGCTGGTGGAAAAGGTCAACCATCCTTCCCTGCCGGACCATCCCCAGCATAAACTGTATCAGAAATACTTCCCCAACGGCGGCGGTTCCATTTTCACCTTCGACGTGAAGGGCGGGCAGGACGAAGCCTGGCGCTTTATCGACGCGCTGAAGATCTTCTCGCTGCTGGCCAACGTGGCGGACGTGAAGTCGCTGGTGATCCACCCCGCCACCACCACCCATTCGCAGCTGAGCGAAGCGGAGCTGGCGGAGCAGAACATCCGCCCCAGCACCATCCGGCTTTCCATCGGCACGGAGCATATCGACGACATTCTCGCTGATCTGGACAACGGCTTTGCGGCCATCAACTGAAAGGAGCATTATCATGGCAAACATTTATCAGGGATTCGACAGTCTCATCGGCAACACCCCGCTGGTGGAAATCACACGGCTGGAACGGAAGTTCAACCTCTACGCGAAGGTGCTGGTCAAGCTGGAATACTTCAACCCCGCCGGCAGCGTAAAGGACAGGATCGCAAAGGCCATGCTGGACGATGCGGAGAACAAGGGGCTTTTGAAAGAGGGCTCGGTCATCATTGAGCCCACCTCCGGCAATACGGGCATCGGTCTGGCGGCGGAAGCCGCGGCAAGAGGCTACCGCATCATTCTCACCATGCCGGAAACCATGAGTGTGGAGCGGCGCAACATTCTGAAGGCCTACGGGGCGGAGCTGGTGCTCACCGAAGGCGCCAAGGGCATGAAGGGCGCCATCGCCAAGGCGGAGGAGCTGGCGGCGCAGACGGAGGGCAGCTTTATCCCCGGTCAGTTTGTCAACCCGGCCAACCCCGCCGTGCACAAGGCCACCACGGGACCTGAGATCTGGAACGACACGGACGGCGCCGTGGATATCTTCGTGGCGGGCGTCGGCACCGGCGGCACCGTCACCGGCGTTGGCGAATACCTGAAGGAGAAAAAGCCCACCGTTAAGGTGGTGGCGGTGGAACCGAAGGACTCTCCCGTGCTCTCCGAGGGCAGAAGCGGCGCCCACAAGATTCAGGGCATCGGCGCGGGCTTCGTGCCGGAGGTGCTCAACACCGCCGTCTATGACGAGATCAATCCTGTCGCCAATGAGGACGCCTTTGCCGCGGCAAAACTGCTGGCGAAAAACGAAGGCATCTCCGTGGGGATTTCCTCCGGCGCGGCGCTTCACACCGCCTTGCAGCTGGCCGCAAAACCCGAAAACGCGGGCAAGGTCATCGTGGCGCTGCTGCCTGACAGCGGCGACCGGTACTATTCCACGCCCCTGTTCACGGACTAACCGCATAATGCCGCCGCCTTTTGGATATACTGTAGGGAGAACGTATTTCCGAAAGGCTGTGGTCAAATGAAAATCAAAATCAAACCGCTTGTCGTCGCGCTGGCGCTGCCGCTGCTGACAGGCGGTTTTGCTTCGCTCCTCTCCCGCGGGCGCATGGATCTGTTCGACACGGTGCAAAAGCCGCCCCTCTCCCCTCCCGCCTGGCTGTTCCCCGTGGCGTGGACGATCCTTTACGTCCTGATGGGGATCGCCTCTTACCGGATCTATACGGCGCGGGCGGAACAGTACCGCATCAACCGGGCGCTGCTGCTTTACGGGGTGCAGCTGGCCTTCAATTTTTTCTGGACGCTGATTTTCTTCAATCTCGGCGCGTTTACGTTCGCCTTCGTGTGGCTGGCGGCGCTGCTGGCGCTGATCGTGCTGACGGCGGCCCGGTTCGCGGGGATCGACAGGCCCGCGGCCTTTCTGATGTTACCCTATATCCTGTGGGTCGCGTTTGCGGGATACCTCAACCTCGGCATAGCGATACTGAACTGATCATCATGCGGCGCGGCTGCCCGTCGGAATGGAGCTCCGATTGAAGGCAGCCGCGTTTTTTATCCGCCGCACTTGACAAACGGATAAAAATCATTCAAAATAATCCTATCAATACAGGAGCGTTGATTTGGGAATGAAACTGGACAGGCTTTGGAAACGGATGGAACAACAGGCGGCGGGGCGGGAACTGCTCGCCTTTTTCGCCAGGTTCGGCCGGAACAAGATCGCCGTCAACGCGGCGGGGCTGTGTTTTTACCTGTTTCTCTCGATGATACCGCTGTTTATCCTGCTCTGCTCGCAGCTGCCCTATACCGGCATCAGCGCGGAAGCGCTGACCGCCGCGCTGCGCCACGTCACGCCGGAGGGCGTTCACGCGCTGATCGCCTCCCTTGTGCGGGAGGCCTACGCCGTGCGGGTCTCGTTCTTTTCCCTCTCCTGCGTGTTTCTGCTGTGGGCGGCGGCCAAGCTGATGACGGCACTGATCCGGGTGCTGGACGCCATCTATGAAAAGCAGGGAGAACGCGGTTATTTTGCCGTGGTGAGCCGATCGCTGCTGTATACGCTGGGGCTGCTCTTTGCCGTCGGGGCGGCGCTGGTGGTCTACGCCAAGGGGCACACGTTGGATGAAATCCTCAACGCCACCGCCGCCTTACAGGCGTTCTTCGGGCGGTGGGCGGCCGTTGGCCGGTACCTGATCGCCGTATTGCTGCTGACGCCGTTTTTTGCGCTGATCTATCAGCTGGCCCCTGCGGGAAAACGGCGTTTTGCCCGTCAACTGCCCGGCGCGCTCTTTGCCGCCGCGGGCGTGACGCTCTACACCTTCTTTTTCTCCTTATACAGCAGCGGCAGCAACCTGTATAACTCCTTTTACGGAAGCCTTACCAGCGTTTCGCTGTTGCTGCTGTGGATTTATTTCTGCATACAGATCTTTCTGACCGGCGGCGTTCTGAACGTACACCTGGAAACGCGGCACATACCCTGACGAACCGATTTTTCTGAAATCGAGTAGGAGGCTGCCCATTAGTTGAGCAGCCGACCTCTCACACCACCGTGCGTACCGTTCGGTACACGGCGGTTCAATCATAAACAGTGCAGA
>CADAMO010000111.1:6746-16426 GCA_902788995.1 Oscillospiraceae bacterium | reverse complement strand
TGAATCCTTTTAAATTTGGCACAATCGTAGAAGATGAATTCTTCACGGACCGCGTGAATGAACTGGAACAGATCAAGCAGATGCTTGATAGCGAGAATCACTTAGTCTTGATATCTCCCCGCAGGTTCGGCAAGAGTAGCCTGGTGGCAAAGGCCCTGCAACAAATCGGTCGCCCGTCCATAACTATCGATTTCATGAAGGTCTTGAATGTGGAAGACCTGGCCGCTCAAATCTTGCGTCAGGTGTTCCGTCTTCACAAGTTTGAGAAGGTTAAGCACTTTATGAAACATTTTCGTGTCGTGCCCACGCTGTCGTACAATCCGCTGACTGACGGCATGGATGTGAGCTTTGTCCCCTCGGTGGGTAAGGCCTCTGCTATGCTGGAAGATTCTATGGATTTGCTGGAAAAGGTGTCTTCTGCAAAGGAACGCCTCATTGTGGTGTTCGACGAGTTCCAAGAGGTGAATTCCATCGACAAGAACCTGGCGAAGCAGCTGCGCGCCATTATGCAACGGCAGAAGGGGTTGAACTATATTTTCATGGGCAGCCAGGAATCCATGATGGAGGAAATTTTCGAAAAGAAAAAGTCCCCGTTCTTCCATTTCGGCGAACGCATGAACCTGAAGAAAATCCCGTACGAGGATTTTTACGCCTATATCGAAAGCAGGCTGCCCAAGATGCCTGCGGCACAGAAGGCGAAAATCACCGAGGAGATTCTCAAGTTTACGGACATTCACCCCTACTACACGCAACAGCTGGCGGCAGCAGTCTATAATGCCATCGTGTATGGTAAGGTGACGGAAAATGTAGTTGCCTATGCCGTAAAGAGGCAGGTGGAAGAGCACTCCCTAGACTACGAACGCCTTTGGGCGGGCATGAACCGCACCGACCGCAAGGTGATGCTGACGCTGGCTAACGGGGGTAATCCCATAACCGATAGGTCGGTGCCCACCAGCACGTCGTTTAGTTCTATCAAGCGCCTGTTGAAGCAGGGGTATTTGATCAAGACAACCGGCTATGAGCTCGAAGACCCGTTCTTCGGCGAGTGGATATTGAAAAACTAAGCGATAGAGGGCACGCGCGTTGCCGCGGAATGCTTACGCCTGGCTGCGCAGGACTACGACATCTTCGATAGAAAGGCCGGAACATTCGGCAATGTCTTCATCAGACAGCTTGCCGTTGGCGATCATCCGCTTGGCGTTTTCGCGTTGCGTATCTCTGATCCCGTCCAGATAGGAGCTTTCTTTTTCGTACTTGATATCGGTCATGTCGTCAACCTCCCGAAGGAGCAATTCGTCCTCGATCTTCTCTAAAGATACATCTTTTACGAACTTTGCGTACATCTCATTCTGCAAAATATCGTCAGAAAAAGGCTTTTCTTCCATCAGGTCGATGAGGAACCGCAACATATCCGCGCGTTCGGACCTTTCGCGCCTCGCTTCCGGCGTGCGCTTGTCGATTTCGCGGAACTTGTCCACCTCCACCAGGAACCCGTCGAACTTCCTGTAGAACGGCCTCCCGTTCTTCGCGAGCGCAACGTGATGGAAGTACGTATCCGGTTCGCTCTCGAACAGGTCCTCCGTCAAGATGGAGAGCACGTAGATGTGCGGCAGTCTGTAGCTGGCGCCCTCCGGCACGAGCACCGAGACCGTGCGCGACACGTAGTAAAACAGACGATCAATGAAAATCTGGCTAGCGTTCTGCTGCACCTCAACCAAAATCGGTTCATCCGCCTGATTTGTGCCCACGATGTCAAAAATCGGTTTCTTCTGCGTCGGCAGAGTAGGAATTTCCTGTATGCGGAACGTGAATTCCTTGATTCGGTTCGGACCTTCCAGCCCCATCATCGCGTTCAGGAAGGCGATGAGATCATCGTAGAGGTGCTTCCCACGGACGATCAGGGCCGCCTGAACCTCAGCCGCCGCAACGCGCTGATCAAGGTGGAAGGCCTGACCCCCGAAAACGATATCAGCGACAGCGACAGAAGACCTCCCAGAAGGGATTCCCGCGGTCCCAGAGGCGGCAACAACCGCGACCGCAGAGACAGAAGATAAAAGCCAATAACGCACAGCGACCGCCGGAGTCATCCGACGGTCGTATTTTTGCTGTTTTTCCGGCTATCTCTTTTTATAAAGAACCAGTTCCGGGTTGTCGCCGTCCTTTTCATAGGTGCAAACCAAAATGAAATCCATGTTTGCCAGCACCCCGAAGCGCCGCTCCCCGCCGAAGATCGATTCCAGCTGATTTCCCAGATAGGTCGTCCCGTCATCCAGAAATTGGACGGTCTTCCCGTTGGGGAGGCGGTAGGACAGATTGACGTATTTTCCCACCAGCGCGTTCAGTTTTTCCACCTTGGGCATTCCCTCGATACGAAGGGCGTTGATCTCGTCCATCAGTTGCTGCTTGAACTGTTCAAACTGCCCGTCGTCGCTGAGCGCTTCATACCGTTTCCAGTAATCCAGTTGGGGAAGCTTTTGTTTCATATAGGCGCGGGCCTGTTCTTCGGTGAAGCCATCCTTCGCCATGTGCGCCACGCAGACGTCGATCAGATCATCCATATTGCTGTAGGTATATGTCCCATCGGCATAACACCACTTGCAATAGGACGCATTGGGAGAACCGTCTTTATTCCGGCTGATGACGTCGTCCTCCAGCGGCATACCGCAGCACTGGCAGATCAGCTTATTCGGCGCGCCGAGCAGCGTATTGATGGAGACGCCAAACAAGCCTGAGAGCAATTTCAATGTCTCTGTATTGGGAACGGTCTCCCCGTTTTCCCAGCGGGATACCGCCTGCCGGGTCACAAAGAGTTTTTCCGCCAGTTCATCCTGCGACAGCCCGCTTTTCGTTCTTAATTCATATAATATGTCTTTTGTGTTCATCATCATTCCTCCTCGCTTCCCATTCTACCACGGGAACCCGCGGGAAACAAGCAACCCGCTGTTGCCCCAATCCACAAAATAACAACAGTATGTGATTTCAGCAATCGTAATTCAAGGCATGTTTTTCAGAAATCCGACGGATTGCCGCAGCGCGGCGGCTGTTTTGGTCTCGATCACACAGCGGCAGCGGTTTTCCTTTGCGATCCGCAGCCGGGCGGGAAGGTCGACCTCCCCCGCGCCGAGGGCCAGATGATTGCTTTTCCCGACCGCGTCGTGGAGATGGAAATGGGCCAGCCGATCCCGATGCACCAGCAGAAACGCCTCGTCCCGCTCCCCCGCCGCGTGGGAATGGCCGATATCCCACGTCAGCGCGAAGCAGGAAGATTCCAGCAGGGCTTCCACGGCCTCCTGCTGAAACGCCCGGTAGCCGTCGGTGTTTTCGATGCAGATGTTAAGATCGGCCCCACCGACTTCATTCTCGCACAGGTCCCGGAACCGTCTCACCGCCTCCATGAAATCATCCCTGTAAGCGTCAAAGAGGTACACCTTTTTCTCCGGCAGCGTGAAATGGATGCCTGCCGGCATGTGCAGGTTGACGACGGGTATTTGCAGTTCTCTGGCGATCCCGATCGCCTCAACCGCCGTCTGACAGTACGCCTCCCGCACCAGCGGATTAAAATCGGCGAAGTTCAGGTTTTCATCCAGATGGAGCGTAAAAAATACGCCCGTTTGGGCGGTGATCCGCCGGTATTTTTCAATATCGCGGCGCAACTCTCCCGCCTGAAACTGCGGCAGATTCATATTCAGCTCGATAAAATCCAGCCCCAGCTCCCGGCACAGGGCAAGGTTTTCGTCGATCGTCTCACATTCGATCAGCGTGGGCATTCCGTAAAGCATTTTAATTCCCTCACCAGATATACGGAATCACCTTGTATTTCACCCGTTCTTTATACGCGGCGTAACCTTCAAGCCCCTCCGTCAGCACGGCCTCCTCGTTTTTGATGCGCAGGGCGATGATGGGCACGTACAGCAGCAAAATCAAAAACGAAATCGGAGCGCCCAGCACGAACCCCATGGAAAGGAACATCAGGAGCGTCGCGGCGTACATGGGGTGGCGCACCACGCCGTAAAGCCCCGTATCAATGACCTGCTGGTTCTCCTGTACCTCCACCGTGCGGGACAGGTAGGCGTTTTCCCGTAGCACCTCCGCGTACATGGCATAACCGCCTAAAAACAGGAGCGCCGCGGCCAGCGCAGCCCATTTTGGCAGCACGAGCCAGTCGAACCGGTAATTCAGCCCCGCCACGATAAACGCCGCCAGGAACATGACGCCGCTGAGGACCAGCACAACCTTTTGTTCCGTCTGTTCTTCCTTCGCGCTCAGCCGCTTTTTCAGCAGCTCCGGCGCGCGCAGCAGCAGCACGATACCGGCGATCAGCATAGGCACGAACAGCACCCCGATGAACAGCCAGCCGTACCAGTACCCCAGCGTTCCCGCCGGGAGGAACAGCAGGAGCGAAACCAGCAGCAGACCGGCCAGACATTTCCCTGCCGCCTGTAAAATAAGCCGTTTATCCATCATCGTACTCACTTTCGCGTATCGTTTCGGCGCGGACAACCTGCCGGGGATATATCCGAGAAAAAACTTGTCGGATGCCATCCTGACACGTCTTTCTTTTCTTATGATAAGGGAAGAACACGGAAAAGTAAAGATTTCTATATAAACAAGACAAGAAAAAGGCGTTGAGCGGCATTTCGCCAAACGCCGGAACCGATGGAACCGGTCAATTCTTATACTGATACGCCCGGACGTAGTCCACGATCATAGAGGCGGGGAGGTCGCTGTTTTTTTTCACGTTTTCATCCACACCTATAGAGATGATCAGGTACAGCGGCACCCGGCACACGCCGCCGAAATCGGTGCGGGCCGTCTCCACGCCGTTGACGTAGAAGATATAGCCCTCCTCGTTCCACTCCACGCCGTAGGTGTTGAATTGGTTGTAGGGATCGTCGGCGTAGAACGCCCCCTGCCATTCTGACCGATGGGCGTCGCCGTAGGCGTCAACGTGGATCGTGTGGTACACGGAGCCGTAATCCCGGTCGCCGGGGGCGTTATCGGTGGCGGTCTCGAATACGTCCACCTCCGCGCCGGAAACGCCCCCGTCGGTATCGTCCTCCCACATGCCGTCGGTCAGCAGCCAGAAGGCCGGGTTGAGGCCCTTTCCTTTGGGCAGAATGCAGCGGATCTCAAAATACCCGTAGAGCTGCTCGTAACCCGTGTGGCGGCCGTTGTAGTTCTTGTTGGGGTTTGTCTCCATGCCGTAGGAATAGTAGTTGGGACCGGCGGGGCCGTCCTCTTTATATTCAACGGTGAGTTTCAGACAGCCGTCCTCGGTAAAGCTGACCTGGTCCCGGTTCCACCAGGCGGTGTCCCGCTTCTGGGTGTCGTTATCCCCGTAGACGTAATGCCCCTGCCAGACGGTCTCGTCGAAGCCGTGGTCGAACTCGTCGGAAAACACCAGTTCAAACTTTGACATGTCGATGCTGTCCTTATAAGGCGTGACGGGATGGTTGCCGGCGAAGGCGCCGAAGAGCTGCCCCAGCACCGTGACCAGCGCCCCGGCCTTTTTCAGGTCCATGGCGCCGATGGCGGAGACGATGGCCCGCAATACGAACACGACTCCCGCCAGAGCGCCGAGCTGTGATTTGGAAAAAACAGAACGCATAAACTAACCTCCTGAAAAAATAGGTTCATCACGGGAAACGTTGCAATACGGCAAGCAGGATTTGTCGGGGCGACGCGGACCCCGTAGCGCGGCACCTCAGTGCCGTTCTTCGCGCAAACAACTACCGTAGCACGGCGCATTGCGCCGTCTGATCCTGCCCATGATGATTTGTTTTACCTCTGTGTGATACCGATTGGTGACGGTTCTTTCCTGCAATTCAATTCTCTTTACCTGACACGCCGGACGGCGCAATGCGCCGTGCTACGTGATGTAACTTCTTCCTCGCAGCGGCACTGAGGTGCCGCGCTACCGCATGGGCCATCAGCCCGACAAACCGCCAATTCGTAAACGTCAAATCCCGCAATTATCCGTGATAATCAAAAAAATAAGGGGGCACAAACCGAAGTCCATGCCCTTTGACGATCATGTTCCTGTTTTACGCAAAAATGCTGTTGAACCACTCCCGCAGGAACTGGATAAAGCTCTTGAGCCACTCGAAGGGAGAGAAGATCTTCTTCACTTCCACCTTCGCGCCGCAGACGTCGCACTTGCCGTTTTCGTCCTCATCCACGTGGGGGATGACGGAGATGGTCCGCGTCTCTTTGCCGTGGCAGCGGACGCACTCGCGCTCCTGCAGACCTTCCACCGTGCAGGTGGCGGTTCTCACGTTGGTCCACTCGCCGTAGATATGGCCCAGCGGGTTGGTGTAATTGTCCTTGAAATAGTCGCCGCACTTGGAGCAAACGTGCAGCTGATAGCCCTGTTCCGCACAGGTGGGGGCCACCGTCGTGACCTTGTATTCATGCTCGCACGCGGCCGGTTCATCCTCCGCCGCGGCCGCCAGCGCGAAGCAGGACAGCGCCGCAATAAGACAAAGCAGCAGACATAACGCTTTTTTCATATTTTTCATCCGGTAAAGCCTCCGTTTCAATCAATAATTCCGTACCATAATTATATCAGACAAAAAACGGAAAGTCAACGCACAGATTCCACAAAACGAAGGAACGCTTTTTTGCCATTTTCACTGCGTTCGTACACGCCGGCATGCTCCAGCACCTTGGCAAAGACCTTGCCCACCTCCGCGCGGATGATCTCCGTCACGTTGTCCGCGTTGATCTCGGCGTAATTCTTCATGAAGTCATACGCCCATTCGGCGTGGGAGGCGGTCAGCGGGTCGGCGGTCAGGTCGCGGCCTTCCAGAATCCCCTGCGCCAGCGCTTCCAGCTCCGGCTTCAGGCGGGGCGGCAGCACCGCAAGTCCCATGACCTCGATGAGGCCGATGTTCTCCTTCTTGATGTGGTGCAGCTCCGCGTGGGGATGATACACGCCGAGAGGATGCTCGTCGGTGGTGATGTTGTTCCGCAGCACCAGATCCAGCTCGTAAAGCTCCCCTCTGCGGCGGGCGATGGGGGTGATGGTGTTGTGGGGCACGCCCTCGGTCTCGGCGAAGATGAAGGCGCTATCATCCGTGTAGCCGCGCCATGCCGTCAGGATGCGGTCGGCCAGGTGCACCAGCGCTTCTCTGTCTGCGGATTGCAGCCGGATGGTGGAAAGAGGCCACTTCACGATGCCGGCCTTCACGCCGTCAAAGCCGGGGAAGGCGATCTCCGTCTCAATGGGGGCCCGCTCCATGGCAAACTCGTGGTGGCCGCCCTGGAAGTGCTCGTGGCTGAGGATGGAACCGCCCACGATGGGCAGATCCGCGTTGGAGCCGATGAAGTAGTGGGGGAAGAGCGTGACGAACTCCAGGAGCTTGGCGAAGGCCGAGCGGTCGATCTTCATGGGGATATGGCGGCTGTTGAAGACGATGCAGTGCTCGTTGTAATAGACGTAGGGGGAATACTGCAAAAACCAGGGCTGGTTGTCGATGGTCAGCGGGATGATCCGGTGGTTCTGACGGGCGGGGAAATCCACTCTTCCCGCGTACCCCTCGCACTCTTTGCACAGCAGGCACTTGGGATAGCCGGACTGGGGCGCATTCTTCGCCGCGGCGATGGCCTTGGGGTCCTTCTCGGGCTTGGACAGGTTGATGGAGATCTCAATGGTGCCGTAGTCGCTCTCCGGCTCCCACCGGATGATCTTGTCGATGCGGTCCTTGCGGATATAATTGGTGGCGTTGCTGAGGGCAAAATAGTAGTCGGTGGCTTTCAGGGGAGATTCCCGATACAGATCGGCAAATTTCTTCCGCACCTCTGACGGGCGGGGCGTCAGCGCGCCCATGAGGGCGGTGTCGAACAGGTCCCGGTAGGTGACGGAGTCCTCGATCAGCCCTCTTTCCACGGCGCAGTCGCAAAGCTTTTCAAGCAACTCGTGCAGGGGCAGCTCCGCGGGAACGGCGTCGTCGTCGAGGCTGTTCTGATGCAGCAGCGCAAGCAACTGATTGGTTCCGAAAATCCGATCGGCTTCCTCCAGCAGGCCGTGCGCGACGGCGTATTCGATCAATCCTTTGATATAGGTATCCGGCATAAAACAATCCCGTGCCTTTCTTATGTTATCTGTTATAGTATATACCATGCGGCCCACGCAGGCAAGGGAAAACGGAAAATTTTTCCGAAATTTATTGCATTGAGCGGCCCGTTGTTATATGATGGAAAAGAAAAATCACATTCTCGGAAAGGACCAACTGTCATGACGTACGAAAACAACTGGGAATCCCTGAACGCCCGCCCAGTGCCGGAATGGTTCGCCGACGCGAAATTCGGCATTTTCATCCACTGGGGCATCTACTCCGTGCCCGCCTTCACCAAACGGGGCGACTATGCGGAATGGTACATGCGCCAGATCGAGAACCCCGACTCCGAGGCGCGGAAATTCCACGACCGGGTCTACGGGAAGGATTTCCACTATGAGGACTTCGCCGGCATGTTCAAGGCGGAGCTGTTCGACGCCAACCAGTGGGCGGACCTCATCAGACGCTCCGGCGCGAAGTATATGAACCTTGTCTCCAAGCACCACGACGGCTTCTGCCTCTATAAATCCGACTACGCCTGGAACTGGAACACCGTGGACGTGGGTCCCCACCGGGATTTCTGCATGGAGCTGAAAACCGCGCTGGAGGGCACCGGCGTGCGCTTCGGCGTGTACCACTCTGTGTACGAGTGGTTTCATCCCCTGTTCCTCAAGGACCCGGAGGAGTACGCCCTCAAGCACCTGCACCCGATGCTGAAGGAACTGATCACCAAGTACGAGCCCGCCACCCTCTTCACCGACGGCGAGTGGGACTATGAAAGCAGCGTGTGGCACTCCACCGAGTTTTTGCAGTGGCTGTATAACGAATCCCCGGTGAAGGACTACATCGTCCCCAACGACCGCTGGGGCAAGGAGACCCGCGGGAGACTCGGCGGCAACTTCACCACCGAATACGGCACCATCGACAACGGCCGGAAAATCGAGGATATCGAGCTGGACCGCCCCTTTGAGGAGTGCCGGGGCATCGGCCGTTCCTTCGGTCTGAACCGCGCCGAGACCACCGAGGACTACCTGAGCGCAAAAGAGCTGCTGGTAACGCTGTGCGATCTGGTCTCCAAGGGCGGCAACTTCCTGCTGAACATCGGCCCCGCCGCCGACGGCACCATCCCCGTCATCATGGAAGAACGCCTGCTGCAGATGGGCAAATGGCTGGAGGTCAACGGCGACGCCATCTACGGCACCCGCGTTTACACCAAAAACCGGCAGGAGGGCGTCTATTACACGAAGAAGGCCGATAAGGTCTACGCCATTATCGACCGCTTCCCCTTCGGCAGCGTGACCTTCAACGAGATCCCCTATGAAGACGGCCTCAAAGCGCGGCTGCTCTCCCACCCCGCCGCCCTCACCGTGGGAAACGACGGCGGCAAGGCGAAGATCACCTTCCCGCCCATCGACCCGGAAGAGGTGGCCTGCGAATACCTCTACGCCATCGAATTCACCCGCTGACGGTTGTCCGCCAGATAACCGACGCATCCCGACGGATCTTCCGCCGGGATGCGTTTTCTTACTGCTCCACCAATTTAATCGTGAATTATTTATGCGCCGGATAAACGTCGCAAGACAAGGAAGAAACCGCAAGACAGGCTGTCGCCTGTCGAGGATT
>CADAMO010000111.1:5900-6706 GCA_902788995.1 Oscillospiraceae bacterium | reverse complement strand
CCGCAAGACAGGCTGTCGCCTGTCGAGGATTTCTGACGCCGTATTGCGGCGTTTAGACAAGCAGAAATCTTCAAGTATTAATTGGTGGAGCAGTAATATTTGGGTCGGCTTCAGCTGCGTTTTCTGCGCAAATGAAGTTTTCCGCAGTACGGACAAAACTGACACGCTACATGATCTTTACGGTAAAAAAACGGAACTGCGCTGCAACGCTGCTGAGGCAGCGTGCTGCGGTTTCAGCCCGACAAATCCTTATTTCTCCCGGTTGATCCGGAAAGCGACGGAGCGTTTCAGGTACTCCAGATACTCCTCGTCGCGGCACATGGCCTTGCCGGGGGTGTCGGAGAGCTTTGCCACCGGGCGGCCGTTGACGTATTGCAGCTTGATGACGATATTCAGCGCTTCGGCGCAGGTGTCGTTGGAAACGAAGGTGCCGATGCCGAAGGAGACCTTCGCCTTTTCGCGGAAGTAGTCGTACAGCTTCTGCGCCCGGTCAAAGTCGAGGCTGTCGCTGAACAGCAGCAGCTTGGTTTTCGGGTCCACGCCGAACTTTTTGTAGTGGGCAATGATCTTCTCGCCCCACTCGTAGGGGTCGCCGCTGTCATGGCGCACGCCGTTATAGTTGTTCACGTAGGAGCGGGTGAAATCCAGCAGGAACAAGTCGGTGGTGATGGTATCGGTCAGCGCCGTGCCGTTGTCGCCGTTATACTCGTCGTACCAGTCCTTCATGGCGTAGTGATTGGTGTAGGCCAGCGGAATGGAGTCGATGCCCTGATACATCTGCACGAACTCATGGGCGTAGGTGCCGA
>CADAMO010000111.1:0-5857 GCA_902788995.1 Oscillospiraceae bacterium | reverse complement strand
CGATGGGGGTGACGTGATACTTCATGGCAAGGTACACGTTGGAGGTGCCCACGCACTTGTTCGTCTCGGTGACAAGCCGGCGGACCACCTCGTCCTCCCACTCCCGGGAAAGCCTCCTGCGGCAGCCGAACTCGGCGAAACTGAAGGAATAGGTACCGTCGTTGAGCTTCCTGATCTTATCGTCCAGCCGCTCTTTGGCGGAGGCCAGCAGCGCGTCATAATCGTAGGCCATACGGAAGTAGACCTCGTTGACGATCTCCAGCAAAAAGATCTCAAACTGCATGGCGGAAAACAGGGGGCCGTCCACCACGATGGAAAGCTCGCCCTCGTCGGAGAGGGATACGGTCACGTAGTCCCGGATGGGGTGCCACAGGCGGAGAAATTCCACGTAGTCGTTCTTGATGAAGCGGATGGAGCGGAGATAATCCAGCTCTTCCTTTTTGAAGCGCAGCGAGCAGAGATGGTCGATCTGGGCCTCGATCTCCTCCGCCATCTCCGGCGTAAAGGTCACGCCCTTGTTGCGGCACTTGAAATAATACTGCCCGCACAGATCCGTGTGCTTGTGGAAGATCACCTGATCCATGTTGAATTTGTAAAGGTCGGTATCCAGCAGGGATACGACGATGGGGGATAATTTCATGGCGCTTACCTCTTTTTTTAATAATCAAATGGAAAATCAGCAATTTGCAATTAGCAATGTCGGGACCTGCGGTCGGCATTATAATGGGTAAGGGCGAAGCCCTTCCGTCATTGCACATTGCTCATTGCGCATTGCTCATTGCGCATTGCTCATTATCATTATATGCTTGCCGTCTCGGTATTCCCCTGCGCCGCTTCCACCGCGGTGCGCAGGGTTTCAAACTCATCCCACAGGGCGGGGTCGGAAAAGCGCTTCCACGCCTCCGCGTTGCCGGTGAGAAAGTATTCCCGCATCTGGGTGGCGGAGATGTCGATGATCTTCGGCACGTACAGCTCCGCGATGGTCAGGCTCCTGACGCTGTCGAACCAGTCGATGCGGCGGCTCTCCTTGCCGGAGACCAGCAGGTCCGGCAGCTCGCCGAACCGGTCCAGCACGTTATCCAGCACGTAGTCGCCCCAGCGGGAGTTGTTCCCCACGCCGATATCCGGCAGCGGGAACACGCTGAGCCTGTCGCCGTAGATCTTTGTCAGCAGCCGCTTACGGGTCTCGTAGTCAAAGGGGTTCTTGGCGGTGCCGGACTCCTGGGAGGAGCCGATAAACACCCCCACCCGGTCGCACAGGGCCACGGCCTTGTCGATCATAAATTTATGTCCGTTGTGGAAGGTCTGAAAGCGGCCCACGGTGATGCCCAGCCGGTAGGGTTTATTCTCCATAGCAGTCGATCTCCGGTTCAAAGGCGGGCATCAGCTCCAGCTTGAACAGATTGGTCCTGTGACGCCGGTCGATATTGGCCTTCTTTTCCTCGTCCTCGATGATCCCCTCGCGGATGTAGCGGTCCAGCTCCGCGTAGGTGAAGCCCAGGTTGTCCTCATCCGTCTTGCCGCACAGCCCGTCGGAAGGGACCTTATCCACCAGCTCGGAAGGCAGCCCCAGCAGGCGGCCGATGGCCTTCATTTCCTGCACCGTCAGGTGAGAGCAGGGGCTGAAATCCCCCACGCTGTCGCCGTAGCGGGTGGCATATCCCACCCAGTCCTCCGACAGGTTGCAGGTGTTGGCCACCCTGCCGTTGTGGCTTTGGGAGACCGCGTAGAGCGTGGCCATGCGGATGCGGGGCGGCAGGTTCTGGCGGCTCTGCTGGCTCAGCTCGAAGGGGAGATTCTTCGTCACGCCCTCCACCGCGTCCTTGATGTTGACGATATAGTGGCGGATGCCCAGGTGCTTCACCAGCAGCAGCGCCTTGTCGATATCCGCCTGCTCGCCGCAGGGCATCAGCACGCCGATGACCCTCTCCTTCCCCAGCGCCTCCGCGCACAGGGCCGCCACGATAGAGCTGTCCTTACCGCCGGAGATGCCGATCACCGCGTTGCAGCCAGGTCCGTTCTTCTCAAAGAAATCGCGGATCCATTGCACACATTCGTTTTTGATTTTTTCAGCGTTGAATTGATACATGATGATTTCTCCTTTTTCATTGATGGGGATTGTGTCACAGGGTAGCACGGCGCATTGCGCCGTCGGGCGGTTGCCCATGATAATACGTTTTCCCTGAGCATGAAGCATTTTCCATTAAAGGGCAACGCTTTCTTTCGCCGTATAGAACCGCCCGAAGGGCGACTTGCGACTTTCGACTTGAGCCTCCAACGCAGCTGAGGCTGCGTGCTACGCGATCGTGATCTGGCAGCTGCGCATGGTTTCCAGCGCCGCGGCGTGCTTTTCGGGGGTCACGCCCGCGCAGCAGGCCGCGTCCACGGAGATGGGCGCTTCAGGGAAATGGGCCTTCAGCAGCAGCGCGTTGCTGACCACGCAGATATCCGTGCACAGGCCGATGAGCTCCACGGAGAAGTCCTCCTCCCCCGCCGCTCTTTCGATCAGCTCCGGCAGCGCGGTGGAACCGAAGGTGATCTTTTCCACCGGCGTATAGGCCTTTTCCTCCAGCGCGGCGGCCACGTCCTTGTCCAGCTTCCACCCGGCCTTATTTTTGATGCAGTGGGGCACCGGCAGGAATTTGCCCTCCTGCGTATCCATGTAATTCTCGAAATGGGTATCGTAGGTGACGAAGATCTCCCCGTCGAAGGCTTTGATTTTCTCCGCCACGGCGGGCACGATGGCCACGGCCTCTTTGCTGCCCAGCGCCCCGTCCACGAAATCCTTCTGCATATCCACAACCACTAAAAACCGCTTCATTTTCCGACCTCCTCCGAGATGTCTTTTCTTTTGTACAGTCTTGCGGGCCGGTGACCCGCGCCCTGCGTGTATTCATCCGTCTCCACCACGTAATCCGCGATCTTCCGGCGGAAGTTGGCGGGCAGAACCGTGATGTTCATAATCGTCTCCTGCACCCGCTGCAGCGCCGTCAGCGTGAAGGTCTCCGGCAGAAAATCGAAGATCGTTTCAAAGTTCTTCGCGTCGCTGCGCAGCGCCGTCAGGGCGGTGGCGATGATCCGGGCGTGGTCAAAGGCCAGCCCGCCGCTCTCTTTGATGCGGAAGGAGGTCTTTCCGAAGCGGGTCTCCTCCTCCGTCAGAATCGCGTTCAGCGTGATATCGCCGTATTGCAGCGTCAGCAGATAGCTGCCGTCCGGTTTCCGGTCAAAGCTCACGTCGAACCATTGGGCGTCCGCCGCGTCGTCGCCACCGGCCTGCTTCACCGATTCCTCGCTGATCACGGAGGCAAAGGCGTGGGAAATGATCCAGCCCCGGGGGTCGCGCCCCGGCTCGCTGAACACGGCCACCGGCATCAGCGACACGGGCAGCACGCTTGTCTCCTCCTGCACCTCCCGCAGGGCGCATTCCTCAATGGTCTCGCCCGGCTGTAAAAAGCCGCCCGGCAGCGCCCAGTGGTCCTTGAAGGGGTGACCGCCCCGCTTCACCAGCAGCAGGCTCAGCTTATTGCCGGAATCCTGCCGGTAGCTGCCGCGGACCTCCGAACGGATCATAAACGCCGCGATATCCGCCGTCACCGACGGCCGCTCGAAATCCTCCAGCCGGTAGGTCGATAAAAAATCCTGTTCCGTCTGCAATGGAATCACTTCCCCTTGTGCGTTATTTTCAGATTGATAATAACACACAAGTAATATCTTGTCAAGCCTTTTTTCAATCTTTTTCCGGCAGCGCCAGCTCTCCCCTGCGGATGCGGGTGCGGGTCAGGCACATGCCGTCTTCCTCCCCGCCGCAGCAGTAGGACAGCAAAAAGGTCTTTTCGTCGAGGAAATACAGGGCCGGGTAGCAATAGCCCTTTTCCGGGTCGTCCTCCAGCACCGTATAGTCGGAAAAGCTGACGCCGTCCTCGCTCTGGGCCAGCACGAAGGGGGTGCGCCCCGCGGCGATCCACCGCCGGGAGGGGTCGATCCGCCCGTTGTAGTTGGGGATGGGGTTCCAAAGGGCGTAATAGATCCCCGTGAAGGGATTGCGCCGGATCAGCATGGGGGAATCGGGCGAGGTAAAGCGGGAGGGCAGCGGTTTGGTCCAGCCGGCCCCGCCGTCGCCGGAAAAGCTCTCATACTGGAAGTGGCGGTCCGTGCGGAAATAGCCGTACAGGCGGCCGTCCGGCAGCACTTCGATCCCCGGCTCCTGCAGCCCCGTGCGGGAATATCCCGGGTCGGGCATGGACAAAACCTTTGACTTCTGATACCAGTTGCGCCCGTGGCCGTCACCGGCGAAGACGCAGGCGGCGCCGAAATAAACGCCGTGACGGCGGCCCTTCTCCCCTACGATGGCGTGCCGCGCCAGGGGCAGCAGCACCTCGCCCTGCGGCGATATCGTGACCCGGGCGTTATTGATCACGTAATAGACGTTCCTTTTTTTCGGGACGCACAGCTCCGGCGGCCCGAAGGACAGGCCGTTTTCCTCCGTGGCCCGCTTCAGGTACACGGCGGATTGAGGGCCGAATTTTGCCAGATAAAACAGGCATAAGGTTCCGTCGGGGATCCGGCAGAGGGAGACGCTCATGATGTTGCGCGTGTTCAGCTCCGCCGCCGTCGCAAGCCTCTCCGGCAGCGGGGCAAAGCTCTTTCCCCCGTCGCGGGAGAGCATTCCCGCCACGTCGCAGGCGGCGTCATCATCGGCGTCGTCGCCGTGGTAGCGGCTGTAGGCAAAGAGGATCGACCCATCCTTCAGCTGGGCGAAATCCCCCTCGCTGTTGCGGGGGTTGTTCTGCCCTCTCGGCAGCTCGGCGGCAATATCGAATCGGTTCAGCACCGGCTTATCCATCATCATGGTTCCCTTTTTTCCTCTTCCGTTTTCTACCATCATACCCCAAGCGTTCAAAAATTACAATGATTTGTTCAAAATTTACCGCCTCTTTCCAAAATTTTTTTTCTGTGTTAAGATGATGCCATTCGTTCTGAAAGATGTGATACCGCATGAAAAAACTGAACCAGATCAAACCCATTCCCATGGGGCAGCTCATTCTTTGGTGGGTGATTCGCGGGGCGCTGCTGTGCTTCAGCATTTACGGCATTCTGCACAACTCCACCACCCAGTTTCTGATGGGCCTGTTCGCCATCGCCTTCACCCATCTGTGGGATATGTTCCAGCTCTTCGGCGGGCAGTCCTTCATCACCCGCGTGGGCTATTTCTCACAGACGCTGCTGAATATCTTTATCGGCTTCGGCGTGGTGATCGGCCATTTCCTCAACACCAAGACCAATTTCGCCTACACGAACCTGATCGAGCACTTTCTGGCGGGGCTGGTGGCCTCCTATTTCGCCTATGACTTCGCCACGGTGTTTCAGGGCAAAAGCCGCCATCTCAGCCCGGCGCTGGCCTCCATGTTCGCCCTGTGCTTTTCCATCTTTCTGCTGGTGGGCTGGGAATTCTACGAGTTCACCATGGACCGGCTCTACGGCTACACGCTGCAGCGGTCCTTCATTTTGGACGAGGGCGGCCTGATCGACACCATGGTGGATATGATCCTGGGCAGCGCGGGGGCGCTGATCGGCATGTTCTGGGTGGCCTTCGCCAAGAACGGCATCATCGGCAAAAACCGAAAAGCAGTCCGGGCCGCCGTCAAAGCCCAATCCAAGGCAGACCGGGAGACGGAGCTGCGCTACCTTGCCGAGCACGGCTGCTGAACCTTCCGCAACAGGCCTGCGATACGCTTCCTTTCCTTTTCATTTTTCTGATAATCGAGTAGGAGGCTGCCCATTAGTTGAGCAGCCGACCTCTCACACCACCGTGCGTACCGTTCGGTACACGGCGGTTCAATCATAAACAGTGCAGAGA
>CADAMO010000110.1 GCA_902788995.1 Oscillospiraceae bacterium | reverse complement strand
TCGATTGTCCGAAAACCGCTGTATTACTGGGCTTTCGCGCCTATTTTCCTTCGACCCTTGACATCAAACAGACCGTCTCCACATGTTCCGTAAAAGGAAACATATCATAGGGCTGACACAGCCGGATGCGATAGCCGTTCTTCAGGAAAAACGTGAGGTCCCGCGCCAGCGTTTCCGGGTTGCATGAGATATAAAGCACCTTTTCCGGTAAAAGACGCAGGACGCTTTTCATAAAGGTCACGGTGCTTCCCGCGCGGGGCGGGTCCATGATGACCAGATCCGCCCTCTCATTTTCCTTCGCCATCTCCGCCATAAAATCCGACGCGTCGGCACAATAGAACGCAGCGTTGCGGATCCCGTTGATTTTGGCGTTGATCTTTGCGTCTCTGACGGCATCTGGATTCAATTCAACCGAGATGACCTTTTTGGCTTGTTTGGAGGCGATCAGACCGATGGTTCCCACGCCGGAATAGGCGTCTATCACCACTTCATCGCCGGTGAGTCCGACGGAATCCAGCGCATGGCTGAACATCAATTCAGCGCAGTCCCTGTTGATCTGATAAAAGGATTTGGAGGAAATGCGGAATTTCAGTCCGCAGAGCTCATCCGTTATATATCCGGTACCGTAAAGGACGGTTTCTTTATCCCCCAGCACGAGGCTTGTGAAACGGTTGTTGACGTTTTGAATCACGGTGGTGATATCCGGATGGCGACGGAGCAGTTCCTCGCAGAAAGCGTTCTTTGATTTGAATACCGGCGTTCCCGTCACCAGTACCACCATGATTTCACCGGTGGCAAACGCCCGTTTGACGAGGACGTGCCGCAGAAACCCTTCTCCGGACCGTTCATCGAAAACGGTCAGATTGAACGATTTAATCAGTTCCCGTACAGTAACAATGATCGCGTCCGCCTTCTCATCTTCAATGCAGCAAGCGTCCGTTCTGACGATATTGTGAGTGCTGGATTGATAAACGCCGGAAATGATCATCCCGCTCTTTGTGCGCCCGAAGGCAGCCTGCACCTTATTCCTGTAATGCAGTTTACGAGGAGAAGGGACGATTTCCTCTACCCTGTGCATTTTCCCGAGGAGTTTTACTACCTTAGCCTGTTTGAATGAAAGCTGCTGCGAATAGGTCATATTCGACAACTGACAACCTCCGCACTTTTTACTGACCGCACAGTTGATTTTGACTTCTGCCATCTTTTCCTCTTTCTGTGAATTCCGAATCAAAATGAAATATGCGGCAGCCGGACTGCCGCACATCTCACAGTTGTTTAATTGTCCAGATAATCTCTGATGTTGGCTTCATGTTCCGCAGCGGTGCGGGCCACGTACATCGTGCCGTCAGAGGCATGCAGGAAGTAATAATAATCGGAGCTTTCCGGATGCATGGCCGCGCTGATAGCGTCCGCACCGGGGTTGCAGATCGCGCCGACGGGAAGCCCTGTTTTGATATAGGTATCATAGGCCGCCGTCAGGTGCTCAAACTGAGCGTCCGATTCCACGTGCGGCCGGATGGATTCCAGATACGTACTGGTGGAATCGCAGTTGATAAAGGCAAAAGAGGTGGAACGGATACGGTTGAACAGAATAGAAGCGATCAGCGGCATCTGCTGCGCGTCATAGGCTTCCTTTTCAAGAATAGACGCAAGGGTGATGATCTCATCAACCGTCATGCCCAGCTTAGACAGGTTATCGTCGTATTCATCGGTCCAGCGGTTGGCAAAGTTCTTCAGGAACTTGTCAAAGACGCTTTCAGGATCCTCGCCGATGTAGAATTCATAGGTATCGGGATACAGATAGCCTTCAAAAATACTGTAACGGTCGCTCCTGTCCGTGATGGCAGACAGGAAATCATATTTTTCAACCAACGCATTGCCGTTGAGGACCGCATAGAGATCTTCCGAGGAAGCTACGTTGTTTTCGCTGAGCTTTGCCACGATCTGATCGACGGTATAACCTTCGGGGAACGTCAGCGTGACGGTTCCCTGCTGAATGCCGGTTGACGTGATCAGGTTCAGCATTCCCTCCAGCCCCATGTCCGGACTGAGATCATAGGTCCCCCCGGGATACGTCTCCGGACCGGAATAATCAAGGAGCTGCGCGGCCAGCTTACAGAATGAACCGCTGTAAATCAGTCCTTTATCCGCAAGCAAGTCGATGATTTCGTCAACAGTCATACCGTCGTTGACAACCACGCGCACTTCCGTGTTGTTCCGGTCAATGGCCAACAGATCGTTCACGCAGCCCATGATCGGCACTTTCAGCATCATTGCGGCCACAAAAACGAACACCAGTACGATAATAACAAGGAAAATGCTCTGCAGGGTGCTTTTGCGGCGCATGGCGCGTTTTTTCTTCTTCCTGGCTGCGCTTTTCAGTCGTTTCAGCGTCTGGTCGTCAGCCGGAGCCGCCTGACGGGCCGCGTCGGCGTTTTTTGCGGAAGCGGCCCCCTGCGTCTTTTTGCCGCCGGAGGTTTGCTGCGAAGAACGGTAATTGCGCGGCATAACGTCCTCATTATTCGGGCGGTTGAATGAAACGCCGGTGCCGTTTGGCTTGGTGGCGCCGGAGGAAACCGGCGCGCGCCCATAGTTCTTTGCCTGCTGCGCGTTCTTTTGCGGCTGCGTCTGCCGCTGCTGCTGGGGGGACCTGCCATAGTTTTGCTGCGGTTGCTGACGATGTGCGTTCTGACCGTTGGCGTAGTTCCTCAACAGCTCATTATACGAATCGTTCGGGGTATTTTTTTGTTCGTTCATGTTAGTGATCCGACAAAATAGCCGCCTTTCTGAAAGAATGAAGGGTGCGTTATTAGTCCGCTAAGGGCAGAATTCGCGAAATTTCCCTTCTAAACTTTTATATAATAGCATATTTCAGTTATTTCGTCAATTGGTTTATCAAGAATTTACCTTTTCCAACTCTGTTTTTAAATCATTGATAATCCTTTTTTCGATGCGCGAAATATAGCTCTGTGAGATTCCCAAAAGATCCGCCACTTCTTTCTGAGTGTGCTCCCCTTCACCGAACAAACCGAACCGCAGCGTCACTACCTGCTTATCCCGCTCGGCCATTCTGTCGATGCACTCCATCAGCAACTTGATTTCATCATTCGTTTCAACGCCGGAAAATACGGTGTCCTCATCGGTATAGAGAATATCGCTCAGCAGCAACTCGTTTCCGTCCCAATCGACGTTCAACGGTTCGTCAAGCGAAATATCGGTCTTTGTATTTGATGTTTTCCGAAGAAACATCAGGATCTCATTTTCGATACACCGGCTGGCATAGGTGGCAAGCTTGATTTTCCTGTCGGGACAGAAGGTGCGAACGGCTTTGATCAGGCCGATCGTACCGATGGAGATCAGATCCTCCGACTGTACGTTGGCGTTTTCAAATTTCTTGGCGATATAAACCACAAGCCTCAGGTTCCGCGTGATCAGTTCGTCACGAGCGGATTCATTGCCTTCAAGAATATCCCGGCAGATCCGTTCTTCTTCATCCTTGCTGAGGGGTTCCGGCAGTACGGTCGATCCGTTGATAAAGAGACACAGACCGGTATGGTCCGGCTTCTTCACTTTCAGTTTCAGATATTGAAGTAATTTTGATAATGAGAATTGCATCAAAGGCCTCCGTTTTCCAGCATCGTACCGCTGATGATTGCGTCGCAATCGAATTGATCGGGCAACTGATCGGAACAGGCCAGCGTCAGATGCTCAAACCGATAAAATGCGTCTTCGTGTCGGATCGTCGTTTCATCACAGGTGAACGCCGGCAGCAGCGCAAAACCCGCCACCGTTCGCACAGGAATGCACCGGACGGACAAAGAATGAACAGATGAGGGTACGTTCAGCGTGCGATAGGCTGTCAATTCCCGAAACGCGTTTTCCGATAACAGTTTCCGGCAAAGGCCTTCTTTGACGATCACTACCGGTCTGCCGGTATAACAGTCCGTCACGTTATGCCCGCTGTCCATCAGCGCCGTCCCTTTTGCAATCGTACCCTGAAACGTCAGTTCGATCGAACAGCGGAACGTCTCATCACGGCTCCGACAATATTTGCGGTATAACACAAAAACCAAATAAACAAGAGTCGTAAACAGCAATACCGTCCAAAACGGAAGGTTGAAATAGCCGAATCCGTTTCTGTACAGAAACACGCCCGGGAATCGCTGCGCCAGAAAGAAAACAACGCCCCCGTATGTAAACGTCATCAGAAGAAACAACAGGTAACAGCGAACGTATAATCGCACTTGTTTGACGCAAAAGCCGATTATAACGACAATCGCACTTGTCGTGAGCGAAATAAACAACGACAAAACAGGAGAAATGGCGGGAATCAGAGCAGATAAGGAAGCAAATCCTCCTGCAAATGCCGCCGCTATCAGTCGTTTTTCAGACGTATGGACTTTTACGACAGCGCGGACGGACAGCAGAATAAGAAAAGTGATCAACGTGTTCAGCAATACCAGCGTATCCGCATAGATCACTCGTCTCACCTGCGCCACCCCCCTTCTCCTTTTTGGATTATACACGAACAGGAAAAAAGAACCCGTCGAATCCTGAAAACAAACAAAAAAAGAAAGCCGTCGCAGGCTTTCCTTTTGAAATGATTGATGAATATTGAGTAGAATATGGGTCACATTCTTTTGCAGACAAGACAAACCCATCCTGATTCCGTTTTCCGTTCGGTAATATCAAAACCGTTTTCAATCAGGCACGCATGGACTTCATCTTCTCTGGTGTCAATGATCCCGGAAACAATATACACGGCTTCCTTGTCAAGGAAGGGAATCACAGAGGGCGTCAGCATAATGATCGCGTCAGCCACGATATTGGCGGTAACGATCTGATATTTGCCGCTGATGCGGTCTGTCAGATTGCCGTGAAGCATGTGGAACGACGGCTCGGAAAGACCGTTCAGTTTGCCGTTTTCGACGGCCACCTTGACAGCAAGACGGTCGATATCAACGCCGGTGGCGCTTTTCGCGCCAAGCAGCATGCCTGCAACGGACAGTATGCCGCTGCCGCAGCCCACGTCCAGCATATCCATACCGGGGCAGACGTGCTCTTCCAGCGCTTCCATACACAACCGGGTGGTCTCATGGGTTCCGGTGCCGAAGGCGACGCCGGGCTCAAGTGTAAGAACGCATCTGTCGTCAGCGTCGTAGTCGTCGATCCAGGCGGGTCGGATCAGCAGCTTTTTCCCGACTTTGATAGGTTTGAAATATTGCTTCCAGTTGTTTTCCCAATCCTCCCTCGCGCAGTTACCCAAGTCAATCTCAAAGGAAATATTCTCCGCATGCAGCCGGTCGGAAATAAAGGAGACCGCTTCCTGCGGGTTTTCTTCGGGAGAAATGTAGATATGAACGATTCCTTTCGTGCGGTCTTTTTTCAGCAGTTCTTCGTCGATCAGGTCGATCTTTGCGATCTCCATGGCCTCTTCTTCAAGATTGCTGTAATCCTCGATATAGATCCCGTAAGGCACCGTCATGGATGCAATGGCACCTGCTTCGTCGACGCGTTCAACGGGAACGGTGATTTTGATTTCAGTCCAGTTTTCCATGTTCAGTTCTCCTTTCCGGCGTGGTCTTCAAACGTGAATCTGACGTCGGTGACCGGCTCTTTTCTGCCGTGATTATAGAACTTTCTGTCGTTCAGCGCCCACACCTTGGTGGAAAAACCGCCGGGCTGTACGCCTTTGACGACGCTTTCGATCTCATAGATATCCGCATCCAGCGTATCGAGCGCAGAAAGGATTTCCGCCTCCAGGAAGGATGGGCGAACCGCCGCGCCGAATTCCGGCTCGCCGTGGTGGGAAATCAGCATGTGCTCCAGGAGCGTCAGCAGTTCCTCGCTGATTTCAAGCTTCCGACCGATCTCATCAATGATCATCGCGCCCTTCACCAGATGACCGACGAGGATTCCTCTGACGGTGTAGCTGTCAACGAGCCCAGTGGGCGAAAGGTTGAATTCGTCGCTCTTTGCGATATCGTGCATAATGGCCCCTGCCAACAGCAACTCTCCGTCAACGGAAGGATACTGCGCCGCGACGCATTGGGCAAGACGGCAGATGGACAGGGTGTGCATCATGAGTCCACCTCTGACCGCGTGATGCAGACGGAAAGCGGCCGGCAAATCCACAATTCTGCTATGGTATTCGTCAAGTACCGCTTTCGTCAGTTTTTTCAGCTCTTCGTCCTCAAAACGATCAACGATGGCAACCAGCTCGTCGAACATCTTCTGCCCAGGGAAAGAGGCGGAAGGAACGAATTTGCCGATATCGATGCCATCATTTTCGTTGGACTGCCGGAACCGGTCGATACGGAACTGGGGCTGGTTGTTATACATGTTCAGAACGCCACGAACAAGGATCACGGAATTGGCAGCCGGCTGCTCTTCCGGCGCACCTTTGAAATCCCACATCTTCGCGGCAAAATCCTGTTCGCTGTCGTTGATCATCAGATCAAGGTAGACGGAACCGTTTTTAGCCGTTTTTCTGTCGCAGGTACGCACAAACACAAAACCCTGCAGCGTCCCTCTGTTGTCAATCTCTTTTAACTTCATGATACGTCTCCGTTAGAACAATTTCAAAAGTCATTTTATCACATTCCGTATGGCAAGTAAAGTGGATTCTTTGATTTTTGTCAAAGACTGAAATTCAATATTGACAGTAAAAAAAATGAATGTTATATTAAATATTAAAAGATTTATCTGAAATAGGCCGATTGCGGCCGATCAAGGAGAAAAGATATGAATTACGATTTTAAGACAGCTGAGGCCAAGTGGCAGCAGAAATGGGAAGAGGCAGAGGTCTTCAAGGCGGAAGACAATTCCGACAAGAAAAAGTTCTTTGCGCTGGTAGAATTTCCCTATCCCAGCGGCGCGGGAATGCACGTGGGCCATATCAAGGCTTATTCCGGTCTGGAAGTGACCTCCCGGAAAAGACGGATGGAGGGCTTCAACGTGCTGTTCCCCATCGGTTGGGATGCCTTCGGCCTGAACACAGAAAACTACGCCATCAAGACAAAGACCCATCCCAGGAAAGTGACCATGGACAACGTGGCGCATTTCACCGCGCAGCTGAAGCGCGTTGGTTTTTCCTTCGACTGGTCCCGGGAGATCAACACCACTGACGAGGATTATTATAAATGGACCCAGTGGATCTTCCTGAAAATGTTCGACAACGGCCTCGTCTTCCGTGACAGGACGCTGGTCAACTACTGCCCCTCCTGCAAGGTGGTGCTCTCCAATGAGGATTCCCAGGGCGGTAAGTGCGACGTGTGCCATTCCGACGTGGTGCAGAGATCCAAGGAAGTGTGGTACCTGCGCATCACGGAGTATGCCGATAAGCTCCTGGCCGGGCTTGATACCGTCGACTACCCTGCCAACGTCAAGGCCCAGCAGGTCAACTGGATCGGCCGGTCTGAAGGCGCGTTTGTCAATTTCCCGCTGGCCGATACAGATGAAAAGCTGCGCATTTATACCACTCGCCCGGATACGCTATTCGGCGTTACCTTCATGGTTATGGCCCCGGAGCATCCGCTGATCGACAAATACGCCGACCGCATCGCAAACTTTGACGCGGTGAAAGCCTATCGCTCCGAATGCGCCAAAAAGACGGAGTTTGAACGCACCCAGCTGGTCAAGGACAAGACCGGCGTGCGGCTGGACGGGCTTTGCGCCATCAATCCCGTCAACGGCAAACAGATCCCCATCTACATTGCCGACTATGTGATGATGGGCTACGGTACCGGCGCCATTATGGCGGTGCCCGCCCACGACCAGCGCGACTGGGAGTTCGCCAAAAAGTTCGGTAGTGATATCATTGAAGTCATTAAGGGCGGCGACATTGAAAAAGAAGCCTATGCCGGCGACGGCGAGATGGTCAATTCCGATTTTCTCAACGGCTTTACCGATAAAAAATCTTCTATCACGAAAATGCTGGAAGTGCTTGCCGAAAAAGGCATCGGCGAAAAGGGCGTTCAGTACAAGATGAAGGACTGGGCCTTCAACCGCCAGCGCTACTGGGGCGAACCGATCCCGATCGTCCACTGCCCCACCTGCGGCATGGTTGGCGTTCCCTATGACGAACTGCCCCTGACGCTGCCGAAGGTAGAGAACTTTGAGCCCGGCAGCGACGGTGAAAGCCCTCTTGCCAAGATCGACAGCTTCGTCAACTGCACCTGCCCCAAGTGCGGCGGCAAGGCAAAGAGAGAGACCGACACTATGCCTCAGTGGGCGGGTTCCTCCTGGTATTTCCTGCGCTACTGCGACCCGCACAATGATACGTGCCTCGCGGATCCCGAAAAGCTGAAATACTGGATGCCGGTGGACTGGTACAACGGCGGCATGGAGCACGTGACCCGTCACATGATCTATTCCCGCTTCTGGCACAAGTTCCTCTATGATATCGGCGCGGTGCCCTGCGAGGAGCCCTACGCCAAGCGCTCCATTCAGGGTCTGATCCTCGGCCCGGACGGCGACAAGATGAGCAAGTCAAAGGGTAACGTGGTGGACCCGCTGGACGTGGTGGAGGAATACGGCGCGGACGTGCTGCGCACCTACGTGCTGTTCATGGGCGACTACGGCCAGTCCGCCCCCTGGAGCGAAAGCAGCGTGAAGGGCTGCAAGCGCTTCATCGACCGCGTCTGGAACCTGCAGACGTTGCTGAATGATTCCGAGGAATACTCCGAGAAGCTGGAGACGTCCTTCAACAAGACCGTCAAAAAGGTCGGCGAGGATATCGAGAACCTGAAATACAACACCGCCATCGCCGCGCTGATGACCCTCATCAATGAGATCTATGACGCCGGTTCGATCACCCGTAAAGAGCTGAAAACATTTATCACATTGCTCAACCCCTTCGCGCCCCACGTGACGGAGGAGATCAACGAAGTCGCCGGTCTCGGCGGTATGCTGGCAAAGACCCAGTGGCCCACCTATGATCCCGACAAATGCGTGGACGCCCAGATCGAGATCGCGGTGCAGGTCAACGGCAAGATCAAGGCCAGGATCATGATCCCCGCGGACGCCGACGAAGCCGGGGCGCTTTCACTGGCCAAGGCCACCCCCGAGATCGCCGCGCTGATCGACGGAAAGACGCTGGTCAAAGAGCTCTACGTCAAGGGCAGACTGATCAATATCGTCGTCAGATAAACGAATCTTTCAAATAACAACAGCCGCAAAGCCCGTTATGAGCAATGCGGCTGTTTCTTATTATGTGATAGTCATTAAATCGAAGAATCAAATTGAAGACGGCAGATTCCAAGATCTGTTGCAACCCAGATCTCTTTACGGTCGTCGGCGACAAACACGTCGTTGACTTTCTGATCCGGCAGCGTTTCTTCTCTGAACAGATACGCGCCGTCCGGCGTGAACATGTAAAGGCCGTCAATTGTTCCCACCAGCGCGGTACCGTCGCCCGCGCTCGCGTACGACGTTACCGAAAGCGTATCTTCCCGCACCGGAATAGTCAGTTCAACAGCGCCATCAGACTGTAAAGGTTCATTCTTGCCATCAAGAGCCCTGTAAAGTCCCTCGCTTGTCACTATTACAACGCCATATTCCGTGTCTTGATACAGCGCTGACACCTCATCATTCATCGTCAACCGGCCGCGTATTTGACGAAGACTTCGCCGTCAAAAAAGAACAATCCGTACCCCGCGCCGACGTATAGTCTGCCGTCCGGCGCGGCGCAGAAGCAGTTGACCGTGTCGCCGTCAAACAGATAATCGTCATTATAAACGGTTTTTTGAAAAGACAAAGAATCAATTGGAAGGAATCTGATATCTTTCATCTCAAATCACTTCCCGAGAAACTGGGGAAGAAATTCCCGATGGGCGTCCTTCAGTTCTTCAAAGCAGGCCTTTGCCTTGGCAAAGTCTCCGATCAGCGGATGGATCATCATGGCGTTGTAAGCCGCGTGGAGATCGCCGGTCATACCGGCTTCCACCGTGTATTTTTCATAGGCCTTGACGGTGGTCATCAGTGACACGATATGACGGTTCCAGGAGGGCTTGACCGGAACAGGTTTAGCGCCGTCCGCGCCGATGCGGGCGGCGATCTCTACCACGTCGTCGTCCTGCATAAAGGGCAGCGTGCCGTTATTGAGGATATTGACTACGTGCACGTCGTTCGTATCGTTGGCGATGGAGTCGATCAGCGAACAGGCCGCCAACGAATACTTATGGCCGCCGCGCTTATCCAGCAGGGCAGGCTTGACGCACAGCTCATCGTCCTGATACATTTTCAGCAGCTTTTCTTCAATATCCATGCACACGCGGGCGCGGGTGGTGGTATCCTCTTTCAGATGCTTGATCTTCGCTTCACGGTTGTAGTAATACTGTAAGTAAGAGGAGGGCCAGCCGCCGCAGGAGCGCAGGCATTCCACGTCAAAGCCGTCGTCCACGATATTTGCCATGACTTTGGGGGCAAAGCCCTCGTCAAAGAGCTTATAGAGCACGTCCTCCCCGTCCTTCATGACGGAGGTGATCCAGCTCAGGTGGTTGAGGCCGAGATAGGTGATTTCCGCATCGTCGCCCACGTTCTCCTTAATATCGTCGATCATGTCGATGGGCACGTTGCATAGACCGATGCACTTGACGTTCGTATTGTTCAGAACGAAATCCGTGATGATGCCGGAAGGGTTGGTAAAGTTGATAAGCCACGCGTCCGGGCAGATGGCCTCGATCTTTTTGCAGATCTCGCCGATCACCGGAATGGTGCGCAGCGCCTTGAACATGCCGCCGATGCCGGTGGTCTCCTGTCCGATCAGGCCGTACTTGATCGGGATGGATTCATCCAGATACCTGGCCGGGAGCTTGCCCACGCGGATCTGCGTCACCACAAAATCCGCTCCCACCAGCGCCGCATCCAGATCGTCCGTCATCACGACTTCGGTATCCATACCGGCCTTGCGGATCATCCGCTCGCAAAGGCTGCCGACAATCGTACGCTTTCTGTCGTCGATATCCATCAGGACAAGCCGCTTCAGTTTCAGACTGTCCTGCCGTTTCAGAAATCCGTCTACCAGCTCCGGGCAGTAGGTGCTGCCTGAGCCGATCACCGTCACATTTATCTCTTTCAAATCATTAAACCTCCCTTTGGTCGCTTTTACGAGAATATTGCGATCAATCAATATTTTGCAAAACGTTCAATTTACTATTGCCTATTGCCTATTGCCTACTGCCTATTGCTATTCCCTAACAACGGCGCAAGGCGCCGTGCTACCGGTCTTCCAGCATCCAGTTGATGCAGCCGGTCACGGGGGCCGCCGTCAGCTTGATGAATCGCAGCGGGCGGCCCGCCATCTGCCGCGCCTTTTCCATCAGTTTATCCACATAAACTTGCGAGGGCAGTTTCACGTGGATGGAACCGGACAGCACCACTTCCACCACCTCGTCGTCAAACTGCTGGCTGCGGATATGGGCGGCGATGAACGCGGCGCCCTTGTCCGCCATTTCCTCCACCACTTCCAGCGCCGCTTCATCCCCGGCGTTGACCGCGTCAAAAAAGATATCCAGCATGGGCCGAACGGTATCGTCGATCTGCGCCTCCATCTTCGGAATCAGTGACAAAAGGCCGTCTCTGTCGGCGGAGATGCCGAAGGTTTTGCACAGGGGTTCCGTGCAGGCGGTCTTTCTGCGCTTGAGGCAGATATCGTTATAGACAAGGCTATAAGTCTTTCTGGCGATCCATTGGCCGCCGCCCGCGTCGGAGGAGAGCTCGCCGAAACCGCCCACCTGCAGCAGATTGCCGTTGGAATCCACCGAGTTGCAGCAGGTGCCGGTGCCGCAGTTATAACCGATGCCCGTTTTGCCGGTGAGGCCAGCCTTCACGACGATAAACCCGTCGTTATAGATGGAACACGGAATGGTCAGCCCCAGCTTGTGCAGTTCCTCATCCATTTCGTCCCGCTGATAGGGGTGGTCGATCCCGGCCAGCGCCATCAGTACGTGGGTGATATCGCTCTGTTTCAGCCCGTTTTCTTCCAACAGCGCGTTGACGCCGCTCATAATGATGCCGGCCGCCTCGGGGATATACCCCTCGAGGTTTTCATGGTTGCTGCCGCCGGTTTTGACAGAGGACAGCATCTCTTTTTTCTCATTGAACAGGGCGTACATCGTCTTGGTGCCGCCGCCGTCGATGCCGATATAATACGCCATACTTACTCTCCTTCCGCCGTGTCCGTAAAGAAGTCCTCGCAGACCTCCTCAAGGCAGTAAACACCTCTGCGATAGGGCTCCCGGTCGATCCACATGCCGTTGGTGAAATCGGGGATCGGCACCGGCATGCCGCCCATGGCGACGGACTGTTCTGAAAGGCAGGTGATGGCCATCCACGTGGCGGTATCATAAACGTCGATGGGGGGCGTCAGGTTGTCCTTCGCCGCTTCCACGAAAGCGGACAGGACCAGATAATCCATGCCGCCGTGGCCGGCCTTTACGCCGTCTTTGGTATATTTGCACCACAGGGGATGGTCGAATTTGTCGATATGCTCATCAAAATGCTCCCATTCATGGCTGGACTTTGTGACGTTATCCATCACCAGCAGGGCGTTGCGGTCGGAAATCTCCATAAAGCAGCCCTTGGTGCCCTGGATCACATAGTTGCGGGAATAGGGCCGGGGAAGGCAGCAGTCGTGGGTCAGGGTGATGGTCTCCCCATGGGCGCATTTGATGATGGTAGTCACCACGTCGCCCTCCGCAAAGTCGTAACCGTAAAGGTCGTAATCCTCGCCCTTGTTGTTCTTGATCCACTCGTTGAGCCCCCGGGATTTGCTGGCCATGGACACAAGGGAGATCATACGGTTGCCCCGGTTGATGCCCAGCACCTTGGAGATGGGGCCCAATTGATGGGTGGGATACAACTCGCCGTTGCGGTTCTGAAAGTTGAAAAGCCGCCCGTGGATATTCTCCCGGCCGAGGCAGATCTCATCCCGCAGGTCGTGACGGTAGCCGCCCTCGCAGTGAACGACCTCGCCGAACAGGCCCTTCTTGACCATATTGAACAGCGCCATTTCCTTGCGGTCAAAGCAGCAGTTTTCCAGCAGCATACAGAACTTTCCGGTGCGCTCGCTGGTGCGGACCAGTTCCCAGCATTCCTCAATGGAGGCCGCGCCACCCACTTCAAAGGCCACGTTCAGTCCCGCGTTCATAGCGGCGATGGCGATGCGGGAATGAGTGATCCAGGTGGTGAAGATCACCAGCGCGTCAAGCTGTTCCTTTGCGATCAGTTCTTTATAATCCAGATAGGAATGGACATCGTAGCCGGTATAGGATTTGGAATTTTTGACGATCTCCAGTCCTCTTTCGGCGCGCTCGGGCACCTTATCACACACCGCGGGGCAGACGACGCCTGGGATCTGCAGCAGCAGATCGAGCATACCGGACCCGCGTCCACTGATTCCCACCGCACCGATGCGGACCGTTTTCGTTTCAGACATAGCAGTATTTTCTCCTTCCGCTTTTATAACTGGATTATAACACTCTTTTTCTTTTATTTCCATAGTTTCCGCGAAAAATATTGACAGAACTTTGAGAAAGATTAAAATGGGTACGGGTGATAACGATATGAAAGCATATATCAACGCAAACGTAATTCTGGAAGACCGCATCGTCAGAACCAACGTCTATACGGAAAACGGCAAAATCACAGCGGTGACGGAAGAACATCTTCCCGCGGATCAGATCGTTGACTGCAAAGGACTGTACCTCTCCCCCGGCTTTGCCGATATCCATGTGCATGGGGGCGGAGGCTTTTCCGCTATGAGCGACGATCCGGATGAAATTGTGAAAATGTGCCGCGCCCACGCGCTGCGCGGGACCACCTCCATCGTTCCCACCACCCTGGCCGCGCCGGTGAAGCGCCTGCAGCGGGCAATGGATAACATCTCCGCCGCAAAGGCGCGCTGTAAGGACGCCAATATCTTAGGGATCCATCTGGAAGGGCCTTTTCTTTCCATGAAGAAAAAGGGAGCCCAAAGCCCGGATAATATCCTGATTCCCACAGAGGAAAACATTGCCGCCCTGTTGGACTATTCCGACGAACTCCTGATGATCGGCGCCGCGCCGGAGGTGGAAAACGGCATGCGGGTCGGCGAAGAAGCGGCCAAACGCGGGATCGTGGCCTCCATCGCCCACTCCGACGCAGACTTTTCCGTGGCGGAGGAAGCGCTGGACCACGGATATTCCGACATCACCCATATCTTTTCCGCCAGCTCCGCCATGCATAAAAACGGCATTTTCCGTGAGGTGGGCGTTGCCGAAGCGGGCCTTGCACTTGACGGTTTCACCGCGCAGTTCATCGGCGACCTGCGCCATCTGCCCTACGGCGCCATCAAACTGATTTACAAGGCAAAGGGCCCTGACAAGGCCTACGCCATTACGGACGGCCTGGAGTATTCCGCCATGGACATGGAGGAAGGGACCGTTATCATGCAGGAGAACGGTCAGGCGGTTGTTTATGAAGATCAGGTCATGAAGCTGGCTGACAGGTCGTGCCTGGCCGGGAGCGTGGCGACAAGCAATCTGCTTGTCAGAAACATGGTCAAAAAATGCGATATTCCACTGTGGGACGCCGTGAAGATGGCAAGCCTGACGCCCCTCCGCGTGGTGGGATTTGCCGACCGGAAGGGAAAAATTGCGACGGGCTATGACGAAGATCTCATACTGTTTGACGAAGATATCAACGTGAAATACGTCTGCGTCCAGGGAAACACGGTATTAAACAATTCTTAAACAATCCCCCGATTGTTTTTTAAGAAAATTTATGCGATAATAACGGTGTAATGAATGAGGAAACGAGGGAACGTCATGTACACTGTTCTTGTCTGCGATGATGAAAAGGACATTGTCTCCGCACTGAAGATCTATCTGACTTCGGACGGGTACAATGTCCTTTGCGCATATAACGGCGACCAGGCGCTGGAACTGCTGGAACACAATACCGTGCATCTGATTTTAATGGATATCATGATGCCTGAAACGGACGGTCTTACGGCGCTGAGCCTGTTGCGGCAGAAATACAATACCCCGGTGATTTTCACCACCGCGAAAAGCGAGGATTCGGATATCATTCTGGGGCTGAATCTCGGCGCGGACGATTATATCACAAAACCCTTCAACCCGGTGGAGCTGCTGGCGAGAGTCAGGTCGCAGCTGCGCCGATACGTCACGCTGGGAGCCGCCGTCAAGCCGGATGAAAACGTCGTTACCGTCGGCGGCGTGACAGTTAACGATAACGATAAATCCGTGACGGTTGACGGCGAGACGGTCAGTTTGACGCCGAAGGAATACGAGATCTTAAAGCTGTTGATCCGTAATCAAGGAAAGGTCTTCTCCCCCACCGATATTTACAGAAGCGTCTGGAACGACGAGCCATTCGGTTCCGATTCCACCGTGGCGGTCCACATCCGACATTTACGTGAAAAAATCGAGATCAACCCCAATGAACCACGGTATATCAAAGTCGTTTGGGGACACGGGTATCAATTTGCGTTACAGAAAGGAGACGACAGAAAATGAAGAGACTGAAAAGCTCGCGGCTTGTCAAAACGATCTGCTTCCTGCTGTGCATCCTCTTTACGGCAGGCGTCACTGCCAATATTATTTTGGGATTGCTGCTGCAGGAATCCAACGTCTTTTACGCGGAAAAGGATCAACTGAACGAGATCCTGCTGGAAGACGTGATCGAACATTATAATCAGACGGATATTACAAATTACCTTCGTGAGACCATCATGAATCCCGGCCCCGGCAACCCTGAAATTGAAATCTATCGGAATAAATTCAGCAAAGCCAACTCCAATCTCTCCTTCACCGTCACAGATGAAGCGGGAAACACATTGCTTTACAACGATTCTCCCGTCGACAAGGGATTGACCTTTACAAAAACGATCCAGCTTTTCGATTACGATTATTCTCCCAATCATTCCGATTGGGTTGCGGAAACCGAAACCGAGGCGATGACCACCACGCCGGGAGCCGGGCAGGACGCGCCGACTGCGACCGGCAATGAAGAGACGACTGTGATGGAGCAGGAGGACACGACAGCCGCAGCAGAGCCTGCGACCTCCCTGCCGGAACCGACGACTTTACCGCCGCAAACAGGCGTTACGGAACCTGTCGCATTTTCCGCGAATCACGTCTATATCCTTGACGATGGCTCCGGTTGGCGTTTCCGGTATTACTATGACGGCGCCACCTACAATGAAGCGATCCTGCGGTACTGTACACAGATCTATGAAACAAAAGAAGACGAAAACGCCTATGCGCAATACGACGGCGAATGGATGACCTTTTATGAAAACGATTTTGCCGTCAGCGACAACTGGATGGTCTATTTTGTCGGGCACTCGCACGCAAACGAAACGTGGGCGGATCTGTCCGGGGACACCGATTCCTTCCCGCACAAGACTTATACGGCGACTTATACCCTTCCCAAAACGATGGAGGCCAAAGACCTGTTCTACTACGCGCAGCGTCTTGTGGGATTCGCCTACGGTTATATCCATAAAATCATCCCGCTGACGATCATCTACGCGCTGGCTGCCGTCCTGTTTTATATTCTGTTGCTGTTCTGTGCGGGACACGTGAAAGGGGAAGATTCACCGAAAGCAAAAGGCCTGCACCGCATTCCCTACGATCTCGTCTGCGCTGTCATTTTTACGATTCTGATTTCTTTATTTATCTATATCGTGGAAGACGGAGAATACGACGGTCCGCTCCCGATTGCCGTCGCGTCGTTCGCCTTCGCGTTGACTGGGATCGTCTTTATTGAAACCACCATCGTTCGCTGCAAGGCAAAGACCATCGGCAAAAACTTTTTCTTCGGCTGGCTGTTCAAAGTACTTTTCAGGATCGTAAAAAAGCTGATCGCCTTATTCCGAAAAGCGTCGGAAAACACCAACCTGTTCCTGAAAATCGGCGCTTTCTATGCGGTATCGGGAATCGCGGAATTCATCTATTCCTTCCTCGTCCACGATGAAAGCGAATTCGTGATCCTGATGATTATATGGAAGGTCGTCGAACTGCCTCTGCTGGCGCTGCTGGCGGTCAATCTGAACAAGCTTCAGACCGGCGCAAAACGGCTGTCGGAGGGGAACGTCAACGAAAAGATCGATCCGAAATACCTGTTCGGGGAATTCAGGAAGAATGCCGACTACCTCAATTCCGTCAGCGACGGGGTCAACAGTGAAGTGCAGAAGCGGATGAAGAGCGAAAACATGAAGACGGAGCTCATCACCAACGTCTCCCACGACCTGAAAACGCCGCTGACCTCCATTATCAATTACGTGGACCTGCTGAAAGGGACCGAAGTGACCGATCCGAAGGCACAGGAATACATCGAAGTGATCGACCGGCAGAGCCAAAGGCTCAAAAAGCTTTGCGCCGATATTGTGGACGCCTCCAAGGCCGCCACGGGAAACCTGACGGTCAACCGGGAAAGAACCGTGCTCAACGTGATGCTGGGGCAGGTCATCGGCGAATATGACGCGCGGTTAAAGGAAAAATCGCTTCAACTGATCAGTGAAATCCCACAGGATGAAATCGCGGTGCAGGCGGACGGGCGGCTGCTGTGGCGGGTGTTTGACAACCTGATGGGCAATATCTGCAAATACGCCATGGAAGGGACAAGGGTATATCTGTCGCTGGGCGCCTCTTCCGGCACGGCGCAGATCACCTTCCGCAACATCTCCGGCGCGCCGCTGAATATCCCTCCGGAGGAGATCACGGAGCGGTTCGTCCGGGGCGACACGTCCCGCAACTCCGACGGCAGCGGGCTGGGATTATCCATCGCGAAAAGCCTCACGGAACTGATGGACGGGCAGTTTGACGTGTCGATCGACGGCGACCTGTTCAAAGTCATTCTTCACTTCCCTGCAACAGCCTGATGAACGATTAAAAAACGCACAAGGAGCGGAGCCGACGCGGCCCCGCTCCGATATTTATATTGCCAATTCCGCATTATGACGTAATTCAGTCAGCCCACGTTCCGTTCCTGAAAATGGGGGTGGCGACGCCGTCTTTATAGCCGGTGATTTCAAGATCGTCGGAACCGATCATGAAGTCCACGTGGATGATACTGTCGTTGATACCAAGCTTCCGGCATTCCTCGTTGGTCTTGTCAAGATAGCCGTCGATGGTATCGTTGAAGCCCATGCCAAGCGCCACGTGGCAGGTGGCGTTTTCGTCAAACAGCGTCTCATAGTAAAGGATACCGCTCTGATTGATGGGGCTTTCCTTCGGGATCAGGGCCAGTTCGCCAAGCATAGCTGAGCCTTCGTCCATGCCGATCATCTTATCCAGCAGTTCCCTGCCCTTTTCGGCTTCCCATTCCACCGCCTTGCCGTCTTTAAAAGTGATGGAGAAGTTCTCGATCAGCTGGCCTTCATAGGAAAGAGGCTTGGTAGCGACCAGCTTACCCTCCGCACGGCCCTTCATGGGGCTGGTGAAGACCTCCTCCGTCGGCAGATTCGGATTGAAGATGACGCCCTGCTTGGTGGCCTCCGCGCCGCCGCACCAGTGTCCTTCGGGAATCAGCCATGCTCTGAAATCCGTCCCGTTGGCGCTGTGATACTCCAGATAATCGAATTTATAGGAATTGAGCCACTCGCAGCGGTTTTTCAGGTCGGCGTTATGGCGGTCCCATGCTTCCACGGGATCGTTGTCCTTCGTCACGTGAACCGTGGCCAGAATGGCCTCCCACAGCTTTTCATAGGCGGCGTTCTTCTTGAGGTCCGGGAAGATCTTTTTTGCCCAGACGTAGGACGGAATGGCCGCGATGGTCCACTGATGTTTGCTTTCAATGGCGTCCCGATAGGGCTTGATGACAGGATAACGGGCGAGCTGCGCCTTCTGCATCTTCTTCTGATTGATCCCCTTGAGCCCGTCCGGGTCGTCGCTGACAATAAAGATCCGGCAGGGGTACTCCTCCGTCATCAGCTTCAGCCGCTCTTCTTCCCACTTTAGCACCGTGGAAAGTGATTTCACCGTTCTGTGGCGGTAATCCAGCTTCGTGATCGGCTGCCAGGACCAGTCGATATCCACACGGGAAGCGCCGGCCTTATAGCACTCATCCACCATGATGGTGGCAAATTCATACTGATCCGCATTGATAAACAGCCGAACGGCCTGGCCCTTCTGAATGTTCGCGCCTGTCCTTGCGATCAGAC
>CADAMO010000109.1 GCA_902788995.1 Oscillospiraceae bacterium | reverse complement strand
TATCGCCGATCTCTTCCTTCACCGCGTCGGTGTTGGAGGCCACCACGTCGTTGCCGAGGGCGGTGCGGATTTCGGATTTCCAGGCGGGCTCGTCGGCTCTGGAAACGAAATACATCACGTGCCAGCCGTAGTTTGTCATCACAATGCCGGTGTCCCCGGGCTGACGGGAAGCGTCGTAGACCCAGGTCTCGAAGGGCTCCACCATCTGGCCTTTTTCAATGTTCTCATACAGGCCGCCGCCTCCGTTGGTCGCTTCTTCGCCCACGGAACCGGTGTCGGCGCTGTACTGCTCAGCCAGCGCGGCAAACGCGTCTTCGGTCTTTTCGCCGTTTTCGTACAGCTCAAGGATATCCTTTGCCTGCTCATAGGCCTTCAGCACGACCTCTGCGGAATAGGAGGTGCCTTCGTTGGAAACCTTCGTGCCGTCGGAAGCGTCAACCGTCTTTACGGTGGTGTCGTCAAGATCCGCCGCGTCGGTGGCGGTGGCTTCCTCGTCGGTGGCCTGGGATTCCAGCTCGGACTTCACGCTGTCAAAGGAGATCAGGATATGTCTGGCGGAAACCAGCTGATCTTCGCTTCTGTAAGCGGGCTTGATAAGATAGATCACGTACTGATATTCGTCGGAGGTAAAGGTCCGCTTGTCGCCCACGGCGCGGCCTGCGTCAAACAGCCAGTCGGCCAGATCGCTGCTGATGTTGGAGGAGACGATGGACTTCTTCAGCCCCTTGACAAGGGAAGCGGTCTCGCTTTCAAAGGTCTCTCTGTCGCCCTCGTCGCAGTACTCCTTCGCCAGCTCGATGAAGGAGGCTTCGTCGGTGATGCGGTTCAGCATCTCTTCGGACTTCGCGACCACGTCCGCGGTGGCGTCAGCCGCGTCGGTGGCGGTGGCGTCGGCTTTCGGCAGGGACATGCCCAGCAGGCGGATATCCACCAACTGATAGGCGGTGGGATCCTCCGCGTATTTCGCTTCGATCTCTTCGTCGGAAATGGCGCTCAGAATGCCGTCCGTTTCATCGGAAGTGTACTGGGAGACAATGAACTGCTCTTCCAGCAGCGAGCGGAACTTCTTCACGTTCAGGCCCTTGCCGTAGAGAACGCTGATGTAGCGGGAGGCGGAGTAACCGTACTGCTTCGCGTAGCTTTCCAGCTCGGAGATCGTGCTGTCGATCTCGCTCTTGCTCTCGTCGGAAAGCGTCACGCCGTCGGCCTTGGCCTTTGCAAGATAGTAGTTCGCGGTTTCCAGGTTTTCCTTGACCTTATTGCGGAACAGCTCGTCGTAGGTGATCGTGTTGCCGTCCTCATCCGTCGTGGTCTGGGAAGCGGGATCCTTGGAGGAATCGTAAAGGGCGATCCCCAGGGAGTTCTGCGAGTTCGCATAGGTCTGGAAGACCGTGGTATAGTAATAGCTGTATTCTGCCACGCTGTAGGTTCTGTCGCCCACCTTCAGCGCGGGCATCACCTTCTGCGGTACGCCGAACTGATACAGGCCGAAGCAGCACAGCGCCAGCACGAGGGCGATGCAGATCGCGTACACGATAATGCTGACGACCTTCGTGGAGTCACCGCCCTTTTTGCGGGTCTTGGCGGCCTTCGCCAGTCTCTTCTTCCGTTCCAGACGGTAGTCGTTTGCTTTTTCTTCGTTTTTAGCCATGATAAAGCACCTTTCAATTTCAGATTCAGGTGGATCATACACCACACATCGAACTATTATATAATATAATAAAAAAAAGTACAAGTAAATTTTAAAAATATTTTTGACAATATTGACATTTATTTTCCTGTTTTGGTATAGTATAATCAACGTAACAAAAAGGAGCGTGATTCCCATGCTTTTTGCGATCGACATCGGAAATACCAATCTGACGATCGGACTTTACGATGCGCAGAAGCTGATATTCCTGGCGCGGCTGGCGACGGATACCCGCCGTACCGCCGAGCAATACGCGCTGGAGCTGAACCAGATTGCGGCGCTGGATAAAAAATCCATGTCTTCCGTCACCGGGGCGATCATCAGCTCCGTGGTGCCGGAGCTGACGGGCGTGCTCAAGCGGGCGGTGTTCCTGCTGACGGGCATCGTTCCCTCTGTGCTGGGGCCGGGTCTCAAAAGTGGCCTCAACATCAAGATCGACAACCCCGCCCAGTTGGGGGCCGATCTGGTGGCAGGCGCGGTGGCGGCGGTGAACCGCTATGCGCTGCCCTGCCTGATTATGGACCTGGGCACGGCCACCAAGATCAGCGTACTGGATGAACAGGGCAATTACCGCGGCTGCACCATCTCCGCCGGCGTTTCCCTGTCCCTGAACGCGCTGGCTGACTCCGCCGCGCAGCTGCCCACCGTCAATCTGGACGTGGAAAACTGTCCCGCCTACGGCACCAACACGGTGACCAGTATGCAGGCGGGCATCATCCTCGGCACCGCCTCTATGCTGGACGGCCTCTGCGACCGCATTGAGGAAAGCCTCGGCACCCCGGTCAAAACCGTTGTGGCCACCGGCGGCCTTGCGGGTGAGATCACCAAGCATTGCAAGCGCAAGCCCGTCTATGAGCCCAATCTGGTCCTTGACGGCCTGCGGATCGTATATGAAAAGAACGTCAGGCAATAGGCAATAGGCAATAGGCGATAGACTGCAGCACGGCGCCTCGCGCCGTTAAACAACGGACGGCGACTATTCCGTCCGATCCCTCAGGATTCATGGCCGAAAGGCCGTGCAATACATTATATTGCGCCGTATCGCCGGAGGGCGAGCGGCAGCAAGGAGGCAATTATGTCAGACTCAGCAACCAAAAAGAACTGGACGTTCACATTGACCGCGACCGCGATGCTCACGGCAATGATCGTCGTCATGGCGTTTACACCCATCGGGTATATCCGGGTGTTTGCGCTGTCCATCACACTCATTATCGTCCCCGTCATTATCGGGGCCATCACCTGCGGACCTGCCGTCGGCGCCTTTCTCGGCTTCGTCTTCGGCTGCACCAGCTTCGCCCAGTGCTTTATGGGCGACGCCCTCGGCGCGATCCTTATCAGCGTCAGCCCCGTGGGCACCTTTGTCAACTGCGTCGTCACCCGCACGCTGGTGGGCTTTCTCTGCGGCCTGATTTTCCGGGTCGTGCGCAAAACGGGAAAGTGGAGCTACGCCATCGCCGGCGCTTCCGGCGCGCTGCTCAACACCATTCTGTTTCTTGGGTGCCTCATGCTGATCTTCGGCCGGGTGAAATTCTCTCCGGACCAGGCAGAATCCCTCGGGGGGCTTGACAGCGTCATGTCCACCGTCATCACCATCGCCATCGGCGTCAACTGTCCCATTGAGATCGCCGTCTGCGCCATCTTCGGTTCCGCCATCGGCGGCGCCGTCAACGCGGCCATGAAGCGGTTCCGCAGGCAGTAGGCAATAGGCAATAGGCGATAGGCAGTAGGCAATAGGCAATAGGCAATAGGCAATAGGCAATAGGAATGCATCTGAAGGCCTATTCCTGCCGGTCATGCTTACGGCCCATCCGAAAAACCAACAAAATAACGGCACAGGGAGAATCGACGTTCTTCTCTGTGCCGTTTTCATATTGACCGTAAACCCTAAAACATTAGAAAACTATTGCCTATTGCCTACTGCCTATTGCCTATTCACCTGCAACGATTTCAGCTCATCCATAAAGGACTGGATATCCTTGAAATCGCGGTAGACGGAGGCAAAGCGGACGTAGGCGATCTCGTCGATATCCTTCAGCTTGCTCAGGGCCATTTCGCCGATCTCCACCGAGGTGACCTCCCGTTCCAGCGAGTTCTGCAGCTGGCTTTCGATCTCGTCGATGGCGTTTTCCAGCTTGTCGAGGCTCACGGGGCGTTTTTCACAGGCGCGCAGCATGCCGCTGAGCAGCTTGTTGCGGTCGAAGACCTGCCGGGACTTGTCCCGCTTGATAATGATCACCGGCTGGGTCTCGATGATCTCATAGGTGGTGAAGCGCTTGCCGCACTGGATGCACTCCCGGCGGCGGCGGATCCGCTGCCCGTCGTCGGCGGGGCGGGAGTCGATCACTTTGCTTTCCGAATAAAGGCAATAAGGGCATTTCATTGCTTTTTACCGTCTTTCTTAAAGTTCGTTTTTATCTTACCATATCTTTCAGAATTATTCAATAAGTAAATCCTGAACTTTTTGGAAAGAATCCGCGATTTCCCGCTCGTCGTCGTAGGAATGCTGATAGACCTCGATGATATAGGCGCCCTCGTAGCCGATCCCCCGCATCGTCTCAAAAAATTCCGGAAAATCAAATTTGCCGGAGAGGGGAGGCACGCAGTCCTTGTCAGCCCGGTAATCACTGATGTGTACGTGGCGGATGCAGTCTCCCACCGCGTCGATCACGTCGTAGGGGGAGATCAGCGCCCTTCTGGCCTGCTTCACGTCCAGCACCACGCCGAAATTCTCTCCGATGGCGTCCCTCATCATTTTGAGATACGCCGCGCTTTCCGATCGGTAATGCACCACGTTCTCCTGACAGACCTGCACGCCGTAGGGCTTGCCTGCTTCCGCCAGCTTTGCGAAACGCTCACAATAGACCTCGTCCGGCAGCGTCCCGGGGATCTTCGCCCCGTGCATCACGAAAATATGCGCGCCGAGGGCCTGGCATACCTCGAAGAACCGCTCATACAGCGGCATAATTTCATAAAAACGCCGTTCATAGTTGCTGAACAGGTAAAAATCCTCCGCAAAGGACATGAAGGGATGCACCGAGACCACGTCCACGCCGTATTCCTTCTGCCTGGCGGCCAGCTCCCGGACGAAGGCCGGCTCCAGCTCTCCCGGGGAGTTGAAGAACACTTCGGCGCACTTGGCGCCGGTGCGGCAGAGCTTGTCAAAGGACTGCTCCGTCACCAGCGGATAATAGCAGGCGGAGGAAATGCCGAGCTTGTTCATACCGGGCTCCTTTCTACTGGCAATATTTACAGCTTGCGTTTTGGCGTTTGTGCGTATAAAATCAAAAACGGTGATGCAAATGCTGCTGCGTAAAATCAACGAATGCTGCGGGGCGATGGACCCAGTCTCCCGGGTTATTCTGCGGGCGGGGCTGGCGCTGGTCAGTCTGCTGTATCTGGCGGCGATCGTGCTGCTGTTTGCGCCGGAACGCTTCTTCCCGGATTACGATACCGCCCTTTGCTGCGTATCGTTGCTGCTGGAGAGCGCCAAAGAAGTCGGCGGCGCGGCCATCGTGCCGGTGCTGCTGTATGAGACGCTGGGTAGGCTGATCCTCCGTGAAAAAAGGTAATTCAGGTTCAAAAAAAGCCTCTTTTGTCATGGGACAAAAGAGACTTTTTCTGGTGATCCAGCGGAGATTCGAACTCCGGACACCCTGCTTAAAAGGCAGGTGCTCTGCCGACTGAGCTACTGGATCAAAGGCTGTTCATAAACGCCAGCAGGAAAGTGGTCAACAGCGCAAAAATGAAGAACACAACCGCGATGATCTTGGTGATCTTCGCCAGCTTCGCGTCGATCGTTCTGCTTTTATTCTTGCCGAAAAACGTATCGGACCCACCAGCGATAGCACCGGACAAACCTGCCTGACGACTCTGCTGCATCAAAACAACGATCACAATGATGACCGAGGTAAGAATCAACAGAATACCGATAAGGATTTCATACCATGCCATTTTGTTACGTCCTTTCCGTAATAATCGGCAACCATTTCCTGATTGCTAAGGTATCTTACCACATCGTCCCGTAAAAATCAAGTCTTTTTTTCGGAAATTTTATTTTTTTTCGGTTTCTGCTGTCTTTTCCCTGCGGCCGGTGTTGCAAACGCCCGGCTGCTGTGATATACTTTCTGAAAACAGAACGAGAGTTTCAGATAAGGAAATCACGGATATGAGAGAATATCAGCGCGTTACGGTGAATAAAAAAGCGGAGCAGAGCCTGCGGGGCGGCCATTCCTGGGTCTACGCGGAGGAGGCGACGGAGATCCCGGACGCCTCCGACGGCGAGATCGTGGACGTATATTCCGGCAAGGGCCGGTTTCTCGGCGCGGGTTTTTTCAACCGGCAGTCGAAGATCCTCGTGCGGGTGCTGTCGACCAACGCCAACGACCGGTTTGACGAGGCCTTCTGGCGGCGGCGCGTGCGCTATGCGGTGGATTACCGCAAAACGGTGCTGCGGGGGGACCTTTCCGCCTGCCGACTGATCTTCGGCGACGCGGACGGCTTTCCGGGATTCGTGGTGGATAAGTTTGAGGACGTGCTCTCCGTGCAGATCATGTGCTGCGGGATCGAGCGTATCAAAGACCTGCTGTTCGCCGCCCTGACGGAAACGCTGGCGGAGGAGGGCTTTGCCGTCTCCACCGTCTATGAGCGCAACGACGTGAAGACCCGCGCCAAGGAAGGGCTGCCCCTTTACAAAGCGGAATACGTTTTCCCCGGCAAAGAGCCCTCCGGCAAAACGGACGTCGTCATCACGGAAAACGGGATCCGCTACCACGTGGATTTCGTCAACGGGCAGAAAACCGGCTTTTTCCTCGATCAGAAGGAGAACCGCCGGGCGGCCGCTTCCCTCGCAGCTGGCAAGACGGTGCTGGATTGCTTCACCCATACCGGTTCCTTCGCCATGAACTGCGCGAAAGCCGGGGCAAAGCGCGTCACCGCCGTGGATATCTCCGAAGAGGCCATCGCCATGACCCGCCGCAACGCGGAACTGAACGGCCTTGAAAACCTCGATTTCGTCTGCGCGGACGTGTTCGATTATCTGGAAACGCTGGGCCGGGAAGGGAAGTCCCCCTACGATTATATTATCCTGGACCCGCCCGCCTTTACAAAAAGCCGCAGCACGGTGGCCGCGGCGTATCAGGGGTATAAAAAGATCAATCTGGCCGCCATGCGGCTGCTGCCCCGTGGCGGGTATCTTGCCACCTGTTCCTGCTCCCACTTCATGACGGACGCGCTGTTCCGTCAGATGCTGCATGAAGCGGCCATGGAAGCCAAGGTGCAGCTCCGCGTCATCGAATACCGCCAGCAGGCCCCCGACCACCCCGTGCTTCTCGGCGTGCCGGAGACGGAGTACCTCAAGTTCTATCTGCTGCAGGTGGTATAAGTCAGAGCGGAGAGCGGAGCTCTGTGAGAGGAATTATGGATGCAGTGACTGACCTCGCAGGGGGTGGATTTTTATCTGCCTGTCAGTTTTCTAGCGTTGAAGTAAGGAACTTTGACGTCAACGTATTGAGTTTGTCCCTGACGGTCTGCTCCGCTCTGTCGATATGGCGATCGACCAAACGGAAAAACGGCATTTCCACTAATCGGATTCTGACGACGTCGATCGCCGTGCATGCCGCAAAGATCAGCAGGCAGCATCCGACGGCGTGCAGCGGCATGATGGGGGAACCGTAATGACCGACGTTGTCCAGCAGATCGCCCCAGAGCCACCGGCGCATCGTCGCGCTGTTGGCGTGAATGCACAGCACGCCGAAGGTGGAAGCGGCGATGGTATTGATCACCTTGTTGTACTTCAGCGGCAGGTTTTTGAACAGCATGAAAGAGCAAACGCCGGTGCCGACCGCCAGGAAGGTATTGGAGTCTGACACAAAGAAATGGGCGATCTCCTTGTGAAGCCTGCTTCCCAGAATCGCGCAGCAGACCACGCTTGCGGCGGACAGCGTCATAAAGACGGCTGTCAGTATGCCCCAGACCTTTTTGTCCGTGAATACCTTCTTGGGATACAGTTGGAAATAGGCTGCGATCAGATAGACGACCATGAACCAGGAAACGTAATTCATGGTGACCCGGTGCAGGGTTCCGAACAGCACGTAGGTAAACCCGCAGAGGGCCAGCAGCAGAAGGTGCTGCTTTTCGTTCATGTGCTTCAGCAGAACGTTCAGAAAGGGGATAAACAGGAAAAAGACCAGATAACAGCCGATAAACCCGTTGCTGATCTTGTTGGCCGGGAACAGAAGCAGCAAAAACTCCGTGACGGAAAAGGGTTGATAACCGGTCAGCCAGAAGATCAGGAAGAAGATCACACGGTAGAACACGATCTCGCCGTACAGCTTCAGAAATTATTTCGTTGTGATCTCAGACTTGCACATGAAGTACCCCGTAATCATCAGAAAACAGTTGATCCCGATCTTTCCCCACGCGCCCAGCAGCAGTAAGAACAGAGATCGCCATGAAAGGGGGTCGGAATAGATCGCGCCTCCCGCATCCGTCAGCCCTGAATTGACCACGTAGTGGTGCAGCACGATCAGGAACATGGTGATGATCCGGAACAGCTCCAGATTGGAGTCTCTTTTTTTCTTTCCCGGCTGGGGTGCCGTTAAAGGATTTCTCATTTTCATCTTCTCCCTGAAATAAACTTGATTTCATTGTTTCCCGCAAACTGCGGAACGGCCATTTACATCGTCATCTGTTCTCCCTGATCCTCCGCGCTTAAAATCGCGCCGGCGGCGGGGAGATTTTTTGACTGGTAACGGCTGGGCTTGACGAAGCGTCCCTCTTCATATTCCTGCACCGCCGTCACCTTGTGGCCTTTTTTCACGGTCATCACCTGAACGCCCTGGGTGTCCTTGGTGGTCTTGGACAGGATCGCGCCGGAGTTGAACAGCAGATACCGCCCGTTGCTGGTGGAAAGCACGAAGTCCCGGTCCTCCGTCACGTAGCGGAAGCCTACGGGCACTGATTTGCCGGAATAGGCGTTCAGCAGCTTTTTCCGGTTGGTCTTGGTCTCGAAGGCGCTCATGTCCACCTTGGCCACCTTGCCGTTTTCAAAGAACGTCAGCAGATAGCCGGCGTATTTCGTCAGCGGAATGGTCGCCAGCAGGTTTTCGTCCTCATCCATCCCCAGCTTCGATTTGACGAAGTCGCCCAGCACGCTTGCCTTGCACTCGTCAAAGTCGCTGACCCGGGATTTATAGACCTGCTGCTTGTCGGTGAAAAACAGCAGCTCCGTGTTGTTGGTGGATTCCATGGCCAGGACGATCTCGTCCCCTTCTTTGAGCTTATGGGTGTTGCCCATCCGCCAGGACTGGGGCGTGATCTTTTTGAAATAGCCCTCTCTGGTGCAGAAGATCATCACGTTGTAGTCCGGGGCGGCCTCTTCCGCCTCGTCCTCTTCGATCTCGTCGTCGTAGACGATCTGCGTCTTGCGGTCCCTGCCGTATTTCTCGCTGACCTTCTGCAGCTCCTTGATGATGACCTTGCTGATCTTGTTCTTGTGGGCCAGCAGGTCCTCCATCTCCGCGATGGATTTTTCCAGATTTTCGATGTCGTCCAGTCGTTTCAGAATATATTCCCGGTTCAGGTGGCGCAGCTTGATTTCCGCCACGTACTCCGCCTGGGTCTCGTCGATGCCGAAGCCGATCATCAGGTTCGGCACCACGTCCGCTTCCTCTTCGGTTTCCCGGACGATCTTGATGGCCTTGTCGATATCCAGCAAAATCTTTTCAAGACCCTTGAGCAGATGCAGCTTGTCCTTTGCTTTGCCCAGCTCAAAATAGGTGCGGCGCTTGACGCACTCCTGCCGGTAGGCGATCCACTCGTTCAGCAGGTCCTTCACCCCCAGCGTCATGGGGGTGCCGCCGATTAGCACGTTGAAGTTGCAGGGGAAGGGATCCTCCAGCGGGGTTTTCTTGTAAAGGGTGCGGATCACCTTCTCCGGGTCCGCGCCGCGTTTCAGGTCGATGGTGACCTTCAGGCCGCTCTTGTCTCGCAGGTGGTGGTGGGCGGTATCTCGGTGATGTCGATGCAGTTGCTGGATTTGTCGTAGGCGCACTTGCCCCGCACGCGGATGGAGCCCCGGCCGGTGGCGTAGACCTCCCGCATCTTGTCGATCTCAAAGATCACGGAACCGCCGCCGCTGAAATCCGGCCCCTTCATGGTGTCAAGGCACTCATGGTCGGGGTTCTTGATCAGCTCAATGGTGGTCTCGCACACCTCCCGCAGGTTAAAAGAACAGATATTGCTGGCCATGCCCACGGCGATGCCGGAGTTGGCGTTGACCAGAACGCTCGGGAAGGTGACCGGAAAGAGGGTGGGCTCCGGCATGGTGTTGTCGTAGTTTGGTACGAAGTCCACCGCGTCCTTGTCGATGTCGGCGAACAGCTCGGCGCAGATGGGGTCCAGCTTTGCCTCCGTATAACGGGAGGCGGCGAACTGCATGTTTTTGGAATAGGCCTTGCCGAAGTTGCCCTTGCTGTCGATATATGGGTGCAGCAACGCTTCGTTGCCCTTTGTCAGGCGCACCATGGTCTCATAGATGGCCATATCGCCGTGGGGGTTCAGCTTCATGGTGGCGCCCACGATGTTGGCGGATTTCGACCGTCCGCCCGTCAGCAGACCCATCTTATACATGGTATAGAGGAGCTTGCGGTGGCTGGGTTTGAAGCCGTCGATCTCCGGGATGGCGCGGCTCATGATGACGCTCATGGCGTAGGGCATGTAGTTGGTCTCCAGCGTGTGGGTGATGAACTGCTCCTCCACCTCGCCCGCGCCTAAGATATGGGCGTTCTGGTCCATCGGCGTGCCGGTATTCTTCTTTTCTTCGTCTTTTTTCTTTCTTGCCATGTCGGTTCCCTCTGTCAGTAAAGGTCGGCCAGCTCAATATACTGGTGGCCGTTGGTGGCGATGTGGTCCTTGCGCCCCTGCAGGTTGTCGCCCAGCAGCAGGTCGAACTTGTCTGCCACCGACTGCGGGTCGTAGTCCGGCTCGATTTTAATGAGCCGCCTCGTCTGCGGGTTCATGGTGGTCAGCCACATCATGTCGGCGTCGTTTTCACCGAGACCCTTTGACCGCTGGATGGTGTATTTCGCGCTGCCGATCTCTTCCAGCGCGGCGGCCTTTTCCTTTTCGGTGTAGGCAAACCACGTCTGCTTGCCGCTGGTGATCTCATACAGCGGCGATTCCGCGATGAACACCTTGCCCGCCTTGATGATGGAGGGCATCAGCGTATAGATCATGGTGAGGATCAGCGTCCGGATCTGGAAGCCGTCCACGTCCGCGTCGGTGCAGATGATGACCTTGTTCCAGCGCAGGTTGTCCAGATTGAATTCCGGCAGGCCCTTCACGCCCTTGCCGCTGACTTCCACCCCGCAGCCCAGCACCTTGATCAGGTCGGTGATGATCTCGCTTTTGAACACCTTGGCGTAGTCGGCCTTCAGACAGTTCAGAATTTTACCCCGCACCGGGATCACCGCCTGGAAGGCGGAATCTCTTGCCTGCTTGCAGGCGCCCAATGCCGAATCGCCCTCCACGATGAAGATCTCCCGCTCGCTGACGTCCTTGCTGCGGCAGTCCACGAACTTTTCAATGCGGTTGAGCATGTCGCTGCCGCCGGAAAGGGTCTTCTGCACGTTGATCCGGGTGGCCTCCGCCCGCACACGGCTGCGCATATTGATGAGGACGCGTTCGCAGATCTTGTCCGCGTCCAGCTTGTTTTCGATAAAATAGATCTCCAGCTGGTGCTTGAAGAAGTCGGTCATGGCCTCCTGAATGAACTTGTTGGTGATTGCCTTTTTCGTCTGGTTGGCGTAGGAGGTCTGTGTGGAAAAGGAGGAGATCACCAGCACGAGGCAGTCCTCGATATCCTGAAAGGTGATCTTGGGGTCGCTCTTGTTGTACTTGCCGTTCTGCTTCATGTAGGCGTCGATCTGTGAGACGAAGGCGCTCCTCACCGCCTTGTCCGGCGCGCCGCCGTGCTCCAGAAAGCTGGAGTTGTGGTAGTACTCCTTCATCTGCACCTTTTCGGAGAAGGTGAGGGCGGCGAAGATCTTCACCTTGTATTCCGGCAAATCCTCCCGGTCCCGGCCGCTTCTTTCGCCGCTCCAGAACTGCACGGGCACGATCCCCCGGTTGTCCACGACCTCGTTCACATATTCCACGATGCCGTTCTCATAGCGGTATTCGTAGGTCTCGAAGCGGTTTTCGCCGATCTGGTTTTTCAGGATGAACCGTACCTTGTCGTTGACCACCGCCTGTTTTTTCAGCACGTCCTGATAGTAGGCGAGGGGGATGTCGATGTCTGTGAAGACTTTAAGATCGGGCCGCCAGCGGATGCGGGTGCCGGTGTCCCTCTTTTCGTATGCTTCCTTGTGCAGGCCGCCTACATTCTCGCCCTTCTCAAAATGGAGTGTGTAACAAAAGCCACCATTATGGATCTCAGCGTCCATATATTCGGAGGCGTACTGTGTGGAGCACAGCCCCAGTCCGTTCAAGCCCAGTGCGAACTCGTAGCTGCCGCCGTCGTTGTTGTCGTACTTGCTGCCGGCGTACATCTCGCAAAACAGCAGTTCCCAGTTCCAGCGCTGCTCTTTCTCGTTGAATTCCACTGGCATGCCGCGGCCGAAGTCCTGCACCTCTACGGAGTGGTCCAGAAAACGTGTTACCACGATCCGATTGCCGAATCCTTCCCTTGCCTCGTCGATGGAGTTGGAGATGATCTCAAAAACGGAATGCTCGCAGCCCTCCAGCCCGTCGTCGCCGAAGACGACCGCGGGGCGCTTGCGGACTTTATCCGGGCCTTTTAACAGCGTTATGCTTTCGTTTCCGTACTCTTTTTTCTTTGCCATGTTTCCCTCCGCAGAGTGATTTGTCATTATCCAATATATTGTACCTTTTTTTGAAAAATAAGTCAAGCGTTTGTGTCTTTCACTTTTTATCTTGCAAATAATAAAAAGGTATGATATTATTACGATGTATGATTATACTTCTGATTTTTGAAAGGTGCCGATCCGATGAGTCCTTTGCTGAAGAAGAGAAACGGCAGCGATGAAACCTATCTGCTGCGCAAATACTGCCTGATCGCCGGTCTGCTGGCTGCGGCGGTGATGATGTTCGTCTATCTGTGCCACGACAACACCCTGACGTTCGGGAAGAACACCGTGCTGCGCATGGACCTCTACCACCAGTACGGCCCGCTGTACGCGGAACTGTACGACCGCATCGTCAACGGTTATTCGCTGGTCTATTCCTGGACGAGCGGCCTCGGCGGGGCGTTCCTCGGCAATCTGTACAACTACTGCTGCAGCCCCTTCGCGCTGGTCATCCTGCTGACGGGGCACCAGAACATGCCGGACGCCATCGCCATTATGATCCTGCTCAACGCGGTGCTGTCGGCGGTCACCTTCACCTATTATATCAATAAATCCACTGGTACCGTGCAGCACATCAGCATCGGCTTCGCGCTGCTTTACACCTTCTCCGGCTATTTTGTGGCCTATTCCTGGAATATCATGTGGCTTGATGCCATGTGCGTGTTTCCGCTTGTCATGCTCGGGATCGAACGCATCATCGATAAGAAGAGGCCGATCCTTTATATCTTCGCGCTTGCCTATACCATGGTCACAAACTATTACATGGCGTATATGGTTTGCATCTTGTCGGTCATCTATTTCCTGTTCTATTACTTCTCCAATTACGAATTCTTCGACAAGCTTCGTCATTTCGATGAAAACAAGCCTGCCGTCGTCGAAAAGGACTACGGGCAGGGGCTGGTCGTCAAAGAGGATGAGGTGGACCGGATCCCGCTTGAAACGATGGAGAAGCTGGTGCAAACGAATGCTGCGCATCA
>CADAMO010000108.1 GCA_902788995.1 Oscillospiraceae bacterium | reverse complement strand
TGGTGCCGAAGGAGAAGAACTCGGCCTCCTTGGCGATCTCGTCGGCGGTCAGAGCGGCGCGGGGGATCTCGATCATGGTACCCACCAGGTACTTCATGGTCACGCCGGCGGCAGCCAGCTCCTCATCGGCGGTCTTGGTGACCACGTCCTTGACGAACTTCAGCTCCTTGACCTCGCCCACCAGGGGGATCATGATCTCGGGGACCATGTTCCACTCGGGATGGCGCTTCTGGACGTTGATGGCGGCGCGGATGACGGCGCGGGTCTGCATCTCGGCGATCTCGGGATAGGTGACGGCCAGACGGCAGCCGCGGTGACCCATCATGGGGTTGAACTCATGCAGGCCGGCGATGATGGACTTGATGTCCTCCACGGTCTTGCCCTGGGTCTCGGCCAGGATGCGGATGTCGTGCTCCTCGGTGGGGACGAACTCGTGCAGAGGGGGATCCAGGAAGCGGATGGTGACGGGGCAGCCCTCCATGGCCTCGTAGATGCCCTCGAAGTCGCCCTGCTGCATGGGCTGCAGCTTGGCCAGAGCGGCCTTGCGCTCCTCGACGGTGTCGGAGCAGATCATCTCGCGGATGGCGGCGATGCGGTCGCCCTCGAAGAACATATGCTCGGTGCGGCACAGGCCGATGCCCTGGGCGCCCAGGGAACGGGCTCTGGCGGCGTCGGCGGGGGTGTCGGCGTTGGTGCGGACCTGCAGGCGGCGATACTTGTCGGCCCAGTCCATGATGCGGCCGAAGTCGCCGCCCACGGAGGCGTCCACGGTGGGGATGGCGCCGTCATAGATGTTGCCGGTGGAGCCGTCCAGGCTCAGCCAGTCACCCTCGTGATAGGTCTTGCCGGCCAGGGTGAACTGCTTGTGCTCCTCGTCCATGACGATGGCGGAGCAGCCGGACACGCAGCACTTGCCCATGCCGCGGGCCACGACGGCGGCGTGAGAGGTCATGCCGCCGCGGACGGTCAGGATGCCCTGGGCGGCCTTCATGCCCTCGATATCCTCGGGAGAGGTCTCCAGACGGACCAGGACCACCTTCTCACCGCGCTCGGCCCAGGCCTTGGCGTCCTCGGCGGTGTAGACGATCTTGCCGCAGGCGGCGCCGGGGGAGGCGGGCAGGGCCTTGCCCACGGGGGTGGCGGCCTTCAGGGCCTTGGGGTCGAACTGGGGGTGGAGCAGGGTGTCCAGGTTGCGGGGGTCGATCATGGCCACGGCCTGCTGCTCGGTGATCATGCCCTCGTCCACCAGGTCGCAGGCGATCTTCAGGGCGGCGGGAGCGGTGCGCTTGCCGTTGCGGCACTGCAGCATGTAGAGCTTGCCGTTCTCCACGGTGAACTCCATATCCTGCATGTCGTGATAGTGCTTCTCCAGCACATCGCACACACGGATAAAGTCCGCATAGGCCTGGGGGAACTTGCTCTCCATCTCAGCGATGGGCATGGGGGTACGCACGCCGGCCACCACGTCTTCGCCCTGGGCGTTGGTCAGGAACTCGCCCATCAGCTTCTTCTCGCCGGTGGCGGGATCACGGGTGAAGGCCACGCCGGTACCGGAATTATCATTCAGGTTGCCGAACACCATGGGCATCACGTTGACGGCCGTGCCCCAGCTGTAGGGGATGTCGTTGTCGCGGCGATACACGTTGGCACGGGGGTTGTCCCAGCTGCGGAAAACAGCCTTGATGGCGCCCATCAGCTGTTCCTTGGGATCAGAGGGGAAATCCTCGCCGATCTTGCTCTTATACTCCGCCTTGAAGGCCGCGGCCAGCTCCTTCAGATCCGCCGCGGTCAGCTCCACGTCAAAGGTGACGCCGCGCTTCGCCTTCATGTCGTCGATCAGCTGCTCGAAGTACTTCTTGCCGACCTCCATCACGACGTCGGAATACATCTGGATGAAACGGCGATAGCTGTCATATACAAACCGTTCGAACTTGGGATCGGGGTTGCCGGCGATCATCGCGGCCACCACGTCGTCGTTCAGGCCCAGGTTCAGAATGGTATCCATCATGCCGGGCATGGAAGCGCGCGCGCCGGAACGGACGGAAACCAGCAGCGGGTTCTTCAGATCGCCGAATTTCTTGCCGTTGATCTCTTCCATCTTGGCAATGTATTCCATGATCTGGGCCTGGATCTCATCATTAATCTGACGGCCGTCTTCATAATACTGGGTGCAGGCTTCGGTGGTAATGGTGAACCCCTGGGGAACCGGAAGACCGATGTTGGTCATTTCGGCCAGATTCGCGCCCTTGCCGCCCAGCAGCTCGCGCATCTGAGCGTTGCCTTCACTGAAGAGGTAAAGGTACTTGTGGGACATGTTAATCTCCTCCTCGATCAATTTCGGCGCATGCCTGACAGCCTAAACCATCGGCCCACGCACATCGTTTTCATTATAGTCACACCGCCCTCAATTTGCAAGGAAAAATTTGAATCTTCAGGCTCAGGAGCCGTTATTATTCTTTGCTTTTTCAGGGGCGGAAAAAGAACCGGCCCGGGAAAATGCCTTTTCCCGGGCCGATCAACCGATTCAGTCAGCCTGAAAGATTCAGCCGTTTGCTTTCGCGGCCGCTTCCTTCTCCGCCTTGGCTTTCAGCGCCGCGTCAATTTTGGCCTGAACCTCCGGCGAATACTTCTTTTTTCCCGCGGTCGCCGGAGCCGGCACATCCACGGAAACCGCCTCGGGAGTCGTCCCGATTTTCGAGAAGGCATCCCGCGTGTGCTCCCGCACCTTCATGGTGATGCACTTCTTGGGACATTTTTCGGCGCATTTCCCGCATCCCGTGCAGGCATCCAGCACCTCATGGGGCTTCTTCACCTCGCCGACAATGCTTTCAAACTGGCACTGCCGTTTGCACAGTCCGCAGCCGATGCAGCTGTTTTTGTCAATCTCGGCAATTTTCCTCTGATCCCAGGCTGCCCAGATGGCGTTGGTCGGACAGGCCTCCGCGCACATCATGCAGCCGCGGCATTTTTCGGGATCGATAATCGGGAGATGATCCTTCATTTCGATCGCCCCGAACTTGCAGGCATGCGCGCAGCGCTCGCATCCGATGCAGCCCACCCGGCAGTTGTCGCTGACAAGAATCCCCTTGTCGGCCGCCCGGCACATCAGCCGTACGGGAAGATTCGCGGGCTGAAGCTGAATCACATGCTTCGGACACACATCGACGCATTTGCCGCAGCTCTGGCACTTCTCCCGGTCCACCACCGCGAATCCCTTGACCGGATCCACATGAATCGCGTCAAAAGGGCAGGCTCTCACACAGGTTCCGAGGCCTAGGCACGCGTATTTGCATCCCCGGTTTCCGTCATTCACCAGACTGGCCGCTACGCAGTCCTGAATCCCGCTGTAGGTAAACTTGGTTTTGCAATGCTCAAGATCGCCCTGGCACAGGACCTGGGCAACCATGCGTACGCTCTCTTCCTGAGCATCCAGTCCCATAATTTCCGCAATTTTCTTCGCGCACTCGCTTCCGCCGACGGGACAGGAATTCACGGGCGCCTTGCCGGAGGCGATCGCGTCCGCACAGCCGTCGCACCCGGGGAAACCGCAGCCGCCGCAGTTTGCACCGGGCAGCGCCTCTCTGACCCGGTCCCGCTGAGGATTGGAGGGAACCGCAAAGATCTTTCCCGCGACGGTCAGCAGGATTCCGAACAGAGCCCCCATGCCGCCGAGGACCAGTGCCGCATACAGTACTTCCATGTTCTGTGCGATCCCCCTTTATCCTATCAGTCCGCTGAAGCCCATGAAGGAAACAGCCATCAGTCCGGCGGCAATCAGCGCTCCGGGAAAGCCCTGCATCCATTTGGGCATATCGCTGAGTTCAAGCCGCTCCCGGATGCAGCTGAAGAGAAGCAGGCTGAGGGTAAAACCGAGGGCACTGAAGCAGCCGCTCAGCGTACTCTGAAGAAGCCCGTATCCATTATTGGAATTCAGCACGGCCACGCCGAAGCGGGGTTCGCTCACGTCGGTGAAGTTGCGGTTTGTCACCTCGAATTTTGCCGTTTCAAGGCTGTTGTTCTCGGTGGTGGGCCGCTCGATGGAGCCGTACTGGATCTCACAGCGGGCAGTGGCGGCGGCGATATCAAGATCGAACCCGGCCTTCAGCAGACGGTGGGGCGCATGCCAGTCCACAAGGGTATGGAAGTCCACCCGAGAGCTGTCGGCATAGCAGACCATATCCTGCACCGCCGTGGTGCCGCCGCCGATATCAAATTCACTGCGCAGACGGATCTCCACTGCGCCGTCCGTAACGACGGTACGACCCTTGAAGCCGTGGACCGGGTGGCACTTGCCGATGGCGTCCCGCTCCAGATCCCAGTTGTCGTAGTTCAGCGGCACGTCCTCGCCGAAGAGCAGCACGTTCAGCGGATCGCCCCCCGCCTTGCGCAGCTCTCTGCCGGAGGCAAGGTCAATAAAGGAAGCGATATAACCGTCCTCATCAAAGACGATCTTGGCAAAGGGAGTGGTCAGGACGGTCCCGTCGTAGGTAAAGACAGACGCCGCCCGGGTGGGCGCGTCGGCAAGCGCGATCACCTGACTGCCGAAGCCTTCCAGCGTCACGCCGCCAACCGCCAACAGGTCCCGTCCGCACACGTCCGTGTACCGCTGTGAGGGGTAATCCTTCGCAAAGCCCGCAAAGGGAATCACCGCAGGATCGTTCCGCTTAAAGGAAAGGGTATTGAACAACGTCACACCCTCCTTGCCGCCGCAAAGGCGCTCGGCGTATTCGCCGGCGGCGCTTTCATAGCTTGCCAGCAGCGCATCCATCTCTTCGTTGTATTTTTCATAGACCGGCGTGATGCAGGTGCCTGGAAGGATATCGTGGAACTGGTTTTTCAGCAGCGTTTTCAGCCAGCGGTCGCTGTCCGGGTGACGGGGCTTACCGGCCAGCACGTTGAAGTACTCCATGTTCCGCAGGGCGTATTCCGCCTTGCGGTTCTTGCGCTTCACGTCGTGCATCTGGGTCAGGGTGCCCCGGTGCAGCTCCAGATAAAGCTCGTCGTGATAGACAGGGAGATCATCCTTCTGGGCCTCCAATTCGTGCATGAAGTCGCTGATGGTCATGCTCTCCATCTCAGGCATACCCTCCATCTGAGACGCCCGCAGGGAGCTTTCGATCATGCCGGGGGTGGGGCCGCCTCCCCCGTCGCCGTAGCCGTAGGCCAGCAAGCGCAGGTCGGAGGCGTCCTTCAACGTCAGTTCTCTGACGCAGGCGGAGCCGTCCGCAACGTTTGGCCAGCAATGGGTACGGTTGAAGTGGGTCAGCACCTCGCTGCCGTCCAGCCCTTTCCAGACGAAGCTTTCAAAGGGGAACTTATTCTGCTCGTTCCAGCTGATCTTGGTAGTATAAAAATACTTGACCTCGCTCCCCTGCATGATCTGCGGAATGTTGGCGTTATAACCGAAGGTATCCGGCAGCCAGAAGCTGTCGGCGGTGTAGCCGAAATTTTCGCGGGTGAACTGCTGGCCTTTCAGGAATTGGCGCACCATCAGCTCGCCGGAGGTGATATTGCAGTCGCATTCCACGTAGACGCCGCCGTTGGGCTCATAGCGCCCCTCCGCCACGCGGCGTTTCATCTCTTCAAAGATATCGGGATAATAGTCCTTCATCCACTCGCTGTGCAGGGCGGAGGACTGGATAAATTTATAAGTGGGATACTGCTCCATCAGCCGCAGGGCGTTGGCGTAGGTGCGGGCGCACTTGCGGATGGTCTCGCTGACAGGCCACAGCCACGCCGTATCCATGTGGGAATGACCGATGATCCCCACCCGCCCGAACACGCGGGAATTGCCGCCGGAGAAGAAGGGCCTTGTGATGGCAAGGGCCTTGCGCACGCCTTCCATCACCGCATCAAAATCCGCGTCCGCGGGATAGAGAGACAGCACGTTATTGACGGCGACCAGCGCTTTTCTGGCCTTTGCGGACACGAACTCGTCCTGGGGCAGATGATACGCCGCGCCAAGCAGTTCTTTCAGATCGAAAATCAGGGTAAAGATCTCTTCGTTGCGGGTGCAGATCTCCGCCCCCTCATAGGTCTGCCCGTAGTTCTCTTCCGGGATATCCGGATAGCCGTAATTGCTGTAGGGGGCAGTGCCCACGCAGAAATGACCGGCGTAACACTCAAAGGCCAGCGACAGCGTCTCGCCGGCTTTGCCCTTGCCGAGGTACTGAGCGGCGTGATTGCCGCCGACGAAGTCGCGGTTCTTGGTGTTGAACAAGCCCTTGGGGACCCCGTTCAGGAAAAACAGTTCTTCAATGCCGCCGCAGGCAGAGATCACGTAGAGGTCGCGCCCGTCCAGCGCGTCCGTCACGGTAAAGGTACCGCGCACCCACAGGTTCTGCCATTCGCCGCCCCATTCAGTTCCTTTTTCAATGGGGGTAAACCCCGCAGAGGGAACGCTGCGCAGATGCTCTTTTGTCAAAAAGCCCTCCGCCTGCTCCAGCTCGCCCACCTTCTGATAGATCAGCCTCTCATAAATCGGCAGCACCCGTTCCAGTTTCCGGTAGATCCGATCGTTCAGTTTTTCGTTATACATAATGTTCCTCCCTTTTTTTTCAGAGGCGGATGGATGGATGGATGGAAAAACGACGCCTCTCCGCCTAAAAAAATAGTAACATACCCCCCGCCGTCTGTCAATGGCAAAGACGAAAGAAGTCGCGCTTCGCAGCGTTGAGAGCGACAAAAAAACAGCCGTCCGACAACGGCTGCTTAACGGATAAAATCAAATTGGCGCTCACGAACGACCGCGCTTGTTTCCCTTGAAATCGGTGGTCTTTTTCAGCACGGAGATCTTCTCGTCGCTGTCCTTTTTGAACTTTGCCATCATATCCTCAAAGGACATGGCGGCGGGCTGCTCCGGCGCGCTCTGGCGGTTGTCAAAGGCACGCTGACGTGGCGGCTGAGCAGGGCGCTGCTCTCTGGGCTTTCGCTCCGGCCTGGGACGGTAGTTGTCATCCGCCTGCTTGATGGACAGGCTGATTTTCTGATTATCGCCGATGGCGATCACCTTGACGCGGACGGTCTGCCCCTCCGTCAGGTGGTCGCGGATCTCCTTCACGTAAGAAGAAGAGACCTCCGAAATATGTACCATACCCGTTTCGCCGTTGGAAAGCTTCACAAACGCGCCGAACGCGGTTAAGCCGGTCACCGAACCGTCATAGATTTCCCCGACCTTTGACTGCATCTTCCGCTCTATCCTCCACAACTCCGCCATGACCCCATCATTTACCGGGGGTCACGTCATAATACACTTTTTCGCCGGCATAAACGTAGCCGCGCTCACGGGCAAGACGCTCATAGAGCTGCGCCTCGTCCGCCTCGTTCAGCAGATATTCCGCTTCTTCGTTCTCCATGTTCAGCATTTCAAGCTGTCGGTTGAGGGCGTCAAGCTTCTGCTTCTGCTCCCGGGTATCCATTTTGATCCACGCGAACAGCCCCAACGAGAACAGCAGGGCGAACACGATGAAGAACATCAATATATAGCTGTGTTTCTGAAATATTTTGAGCATCCTATTATTCTTCCGTCCGATAAACTGTCAGTTTATATTATATACTATCCGCCGTCTGATTGGCAAGATTTTTTTTGGTTTTTTTGAAATATTTTCACGGCGGCGATCCGCACACAGAAAAAGCCGGCGCACTCCGTCGCCAGCCAATAGGCTCTGACGACGCCGCTGTTCCGGTCCAGCAAAAACAGAAAGGTCATGACCGCTGCCGCGGCGCAGAAAAGCACGTCCTCCACAGCCAACGCGATCGCCCCGTGCGGGATCAACCGGCGCAGCAGCATAAGCAAGGCGTACAGTACCCCCACAAGGAAGCCCGTCCCCAGGGCGAAGAACATCAGTTCAGGCTGCAGCAGGTTGGGGTCGCCGAACCTCATTTGAACACCCGGGCAAAAAAGCCGCTGTTCCTGGGCAGCCTTTCTGCGTAGGAAAAACCATGAAAATGGCCTGTCGCCGCAAAATCACCCGTCTCCGCAGAAAAACGCGTCACCTTGATCTGCTCGCCCTTCACGGTGATCTCCCCCAGATCCGTCAGCAGGATCAGCGTCTCCTCATCAAAACTGTCCACGTCCCGCACGCCGGAAACCGTCAGCCGGTTCCGCTCCTCCAGCAAAATGGAATGGGGCATCGGTCTGCGTTCTTCCTCCATTGCCGTCACGCTCCTTCTTTTCTTCAGAAGATATATATGCGGCAACGTAAAATAATATTGCAAACACGGGGAATTTCCGGTATAATAATGGCTGCGGCCGGAGCATACGAAGGCCCCGGCGCGCAGATACAGTCAATGAGAAAGCAGGTAACAGAATATGATCCGAATCGAAATGGACAACGGCGGCGTCATCGACGTGGAGCTGTACCCCGAAAAAGCGCCCAAGACGGCGGCCAACTTTGAAAAGCTGGTCCGCGAAGGCTTTTACGACGGCCTCACCTTCCACCGCATCATCCCCGGCTTCATGATCCAGGGCGGCGACCCGGAGGGCACCGGCATGGGCGGCTCCTCTGAAAACATTCCCGGCGAGTTTGCTTCCAACGGCTTCCCGCAGAACGATCTGAAGCATGAGCGGGGCGTCATCTCCATGGCCCGCTCCATGAACCCGGATTCCGCCAGCAGCCAGTTCTTCATCATGCACGAGGACGCGCCCCACCTGGACGGCAGCTACGCCGCCTTCGGCAAGGTGGTCAGCGGCATGGATACGGTGGATGAGATCGCGAACGTGCGCACCACCTTTGGCGACAGACCGGTGAGGCCCGTCGTCATCAAAAAGATGACCGTGATCTGACCGCAGCGGATTGCCATGAAAAACCGTCAGGGAATCATCAGCGCCAGCCGTCGCTGAATTCCTTGTTCAGCGCGATATAGGCGTCCACCAGCTGCTTTGCCAGCGAATAGGATTCCACCAGCGGGTGAAGCATGAGGGCAGAGACCGCCAGGTCCCTGTCCTTTGTCAATATGGCCTTCGCCGCCATGCGCTCATAGCGTTTCATGCGGCGGATCAGCTCCAGGGCGTCGTCGTCGAAAACGGTGTAGCGGTGGGGATAGGCGCCCTCCGGCGTGATGTCGCAGGTCATTTCCACCACGTCCGTATCCTCCAGCATGGAGAGAGCGCCGTTGTTGGGAACGCAGAGGATCATGGAATCCCCCACTCCGCTCTGAATGATCTCGATATATTTCAGCGCCACGGAGGCGTAACCGCCGAAATCCTCAGAGAAGGGGTCAAAATGCCACTCCTTGTCGCGCTTTACGCCGGTCTCGCTGGCCATATAGGAATTCTCCCGCATGCCGTAGCAGCGGTCGAAGATCGCCAGGGCGGTGTCGAAGTCATTTTCAATATCAATATCCCGAAGCTCATCGATCATCTGCCGGTTGATCCGAAGGATCTGCTCGCCGCGGGTCTCCGCCGCGTTGAGGATATTGGCCACCGCCTTTTCGCGGGAATAGAAATAATACAGATACTCGTTGGGGACAAGGTGCTTTTTCATCAGCAGTTCCTTGTCAAAATACCGCATATCCGTATGGGCGTAGGAGGCGTCGTCAGCGATCAGGTCGCCGAGAATCTCCTTCCCGTCCAGCGTGATGCTGTTGAAGAAGGACAGGTGGTTCAGTCCGTAGATTTCGCCCTTGATCCGCTCCGGCGAGACGTTCAGCATTTCGGCGATCATGTGCAGCATGGAGCTGGGGGCGTCGCAGATGCCATAGGTAAAGTTATATCCCTTGTCGCGCAGCGCTTGCGACACGAGACCGGCGGGATTTG
>CADAMO010000107.1 GCA_902788995.1 Oscillospiraceae bacterium | reverse complement strand
ACATTTTTATGCATTTGTCAAGTCTTTTTTTGAAATTTTATAAAAGAATTGTTTTGGGCAGGGGCTAACTTAATGACATTGGAACCGTCCCCTGTCTTTGGAGATATATATTATGTTTCTGGAATAGCTAATCAGATGGCTTCTGTTTTTGCACCATTTAAAAAGTAGATTGGAGAACAAACATGAATCACAAGAGAATCGTAGCAGATCCCACTTTATGTTCTCTTTTATTATTTGGTATACTATATATAAACATTATTAGTATCTTCTCATTCTGCTTTCTATTTAATCCTCAATCATATTATACGAAAAACAATATGATCCCCAAAGGTGCCATTATAACAATAATTGTGATTAATGTAGCATTAAACACTATATGTGTTATTATATCTCCAAAATTCCTCCGTTATTATATTTTCCATGATAATGGAATTATGGGTGGCAGTTTTTTGAGAAGAAAAAAAAGATTTTATAGCTATGAAGAATACAAGATAATAGTATGTGCAGAATATTTCCATGGTTCACCTATAGGGATTGGTAAAAATCGGTACTACATTGTTATTTCAAATCGTTTGCTTTCTCGATACGAACAAGATCATATTATTAATTGTAAAAACCAAAAAGATTTCATTATGATAAAGTATTCTTCAAAAAACTGTGATAGAATAAGATTATCATTGCCACAACAAATGCAAAAAGCGTATGATACAGCGATCCGTACAATTAGGGTGCGGTAAGTGTGAAGACTAAGCCGTCGGAGTAGTCAACAATCAGGGCACGGTTCCAATGTCATTAAGCCAGATAGCGAGGGAATGCATAAAAAGTGAATAAACAGCTGCCGATCGACGAAAACATAAAAGACAGGGGACGATTTGCAATCGTAGCACGGCGCCTTGCGCCGTAAAAGCGCCGCGGGCCTATCGCCGCAGCACGCTGCCTTGCAGCGTCCGCGACGCGGTTTCGATAAAAAACGTACCATCAAAAAACACTCGTTTCAATCAGTTTTTTCCCACAAAACCGCCTGACGGCAGGGCGGATCGCTGATCCGCGCTACGGGGCAAAACACTAACCACTATCAACTAGCCACTAACAACTAAAACGGCGCAAGGCGCCGTGCTGCAATAAAGAAAGGAACACTTCCATGTATAACTTCCCCATCGGCATTATCATTGACAGCTTCAAGATCGACATTCCCTCCGCGGTGAAAAAGGCCGCCGAGCTGGGTGCAAAGGGCATTCAGGTCTATTCCACCCGGGGCGATATGGCACCGGAGAATATGGACAAGGCCCGCCGCCGGGAATTTCTCGATCTGGTGAAATCCAACGGTCTGGTCATCTCCGCCCTGTGCGGGGATCTGGGCTGCGGCTTCTACAACCCGGACCGCAACCCGGCCCTGATCGAAAAATCCAAGCGCATCCTGGACCTCGCCAAGGATCTGGAGACCAACGTGGTCACCACCCACATCGGCGTGGTGCCCGACGACCCCAACCATCCCCGCTACGCCATCATGCACGACGCCTGCAAGGAGCTGGCGGACTACGCCGATTCCATCGACGCCCATTTCGCGGTGGAGACGGGCCCGGAGACCTCCGCCACCCTGAAGGCCTTCCTTGATTCGCTGGGTTCCACCGGCGTGGGGGTCAATCTGGACCCCGCCAACCTGGTCATGGTCACCGGCGACGACCCGGTACAGGCGGTGCATAACCTGAAAAAATACATCGTCCACACCCACGCCAAGGACGGAATCAAGCTGCTGGATAAGGACCCGGAAATCATCTACGGCATCCGGCCGGACGATTCCGCCTTGGTCACCGACGCCGCCTTTGAAGAGGTGCCGCTGGGGCAAGGGAGCGTGCCGTTCCCCGCGTACCTGAAGGCGCTGGAAGAGATCGGCTACAAAGGCTTCCTCACCATCGAGCGGGAGGTGGGCGACGACCCCGCCGCGGATATCGCCCTTGCGGTGAAGTTCCTGCAAAAGACCATGGCGGAAAACTGAATTTCAATTAGCAATTAGCAATGTGCAATGTGCAATGTGCAATGTGCAATGTCAGGGCCTGCGGCCGCCATTTTAAAATGGGTAAGGGCGAAGCCCTTCCGCCATTGCTAATTGCTAATTGCACATTGCTAATTGAAAATAATCAATCCTGTTTTTTTGAGGAAACTGACATGATCGATTCCCAGCGCTGCATCACCTCCGTCGGCCCGACGGTGGCGGCTTTAATGAACGCGCCCTACCGGGAAGCGACCGACGCCCCCCATGAAGAACTCTTGTCCCTCGCCGCCGAAAAGGCCGGCGGGACGATCGACCGCGCCGTGATCTACAACCCGGACGCGGTGGCCTGGTGGCTGTATGAGAAATACCCGGAGAAATTCTTAAAAGCGGGGGAGTGCTCCGACCTCGCGCTGCGGATGACCTCCGTCATGCCCAGCGTCACGCCGGTGTGCTTTGCCTCCATGTACACGGGGGTACAGCCGGCCGTCCACGGCATTCAGAAGTATGAAAAGCCGGTGCTCGCGCAGGAGACCCTTTTCGACGCCTTTCTGCGGGCGGGCAAAACCTGCGCCATCGTCTCCACGGCGGGGGACAGCATCTCGAAAATCTTCCTTGACCGGCAGATGGATTATTTCATCTACCCCACCGTTACGGCGGTCAACTTCAAATCGCTGTCTCTCATTAAAAAGAACGCTTACGACCTTATCGTGATCTACAACGGCAACTACGACAGCCGCATGCACGCCAAGGGGCCGGAATCCGCCTACGCCCTCGCCGCCCTTGACCGCAACGTGGCCTTTTACCGGAAAATGGTTTCGACGATTCAGAAATCCTGCGGCAGTCAGCACGTCTTTTACGGCTTCTGCCCCGACCACGGCTGCCACCTCATCGACGGGGGACGCGGCTCCCACGGCCTTGATATGGAGGAGGATATGAACGTCGTCCACTTTTACGGCGTGACGTGATTTTTTTAGGCAATAGGCATAGTAGGCAATAGGCAATAGGCAATAGTGGGCTGCGGAATCGGGAAAGACGCTGCGATCCGGTTTGCGCGTTTCTGACTGTCAATAGGATAGCACAAAACGGATTTTCATGCGTCCGCTTTGCTGCATAAAATGAGTTTTTATATATTATTATAAGTTATTATATAATATCGGTCCGTTTTCTGCGGGCCGATTTTTTATTCCTTGCTGATGCTCCTGTTTTTCGATCAGAGAAGGGCTGTTCCCGGATCATAAAAAGTCGTCGTGGGTGCGACGCTGAAAAGCGTACTCTCTCTTTCTTATTCTCTTTCGTATTACTTTAGTATCTCTTTCGTATTGGGTTAAATTTCTTGCCTTGGTTTGTAAAATAATTTGCCCAGGGTAGGTAAGTTTCTTGCCCAGGGTAGGTAAGTTTCTTGCCCAGGGTAGGTAAGTTTCTTGACCGGGGGTAGGTAAGTTTCTTGCCCGGGGGTAGGTAAGTTTCTTGCCCGGGGGATGGATAAATTTTTTGGATCATCACGGATAATTGTGGGATTGGGATTCAAATAAGTGTGCGGTTATGTGATTTTCGGTAGCGCGGCACACGGATTTTTCATGTTGCTGAATGTAGCTTTTGTAAATAGCGGCACTGAGGTGCCGCGCTACCGGGGAATTTCATTGCTTCGGCAAATTCTAATTGCTGCATCCCGCAATTTTCCGTGATGAATCAATTTTTTTGACCTGAGGCGGGTAAGTTGCGTTGATTGAACCAAAATAAAACCGGCGAAGCCGTTGAGCCCCGCCGGTTTATCATATGTTTTTTGTCGCCGATATATAAGACCTTAGATCTAAGATCTTTAACGGCGCGAGGCGCCGTGCTACACCTACTGTCTGAAAACGGCGCTGAGGTGTCGTGCTACTCCACTAATCACTAACCACTATCCACCAGCCACTAAACCGGCGCAAGGCGCCGTGCTACGGCGCGGCGACGCCGGTGTCGCCGGTGCGCTGCATGATGTCGATGACGGAGACCCGGTCCTCTTCCAGAATAATGTTGGATTCGCCGTAGATCAGGTTCTGCATGTGATAGGCGGCCAGCGGATAGTCCACGATCCACACCCAGGAAAAGCCGTTGTAATCCAGCCGCTCTTCCTCCTGCGGGAAGGTATTGGCCACGATCTCATAGTCGGCCCAATGGTTGAGAATGGCCTGCGAGGCCAGCTGCGCCAGCTCGCTCTTGCTGGCGTCGGTGCGGATATAGGCGGAGAACTGGTCCAGAATCTGGTCCAGCTGGTCCATGGTGACGCTCTTCGAGCGGTCGATCAGGGCGGAGATGAACTGTCGCTGACGGCGGGTCCGGCTGATATCCGCGTCCACGTCGCAATGTCGGATGCGGCAGAAGGTCAGGGCCTGAATACCGTTCAGCGTCACCTGCTCGCCGTAGGGACAGTCGGCCTCCAGATCGAAGCGCTTTGCCAGATCGATGAACAATTGATCGTACATCACTGCCCGGGCCTCATATTCCTGCACGTCCAGCTGAATGCCGCCCAGCGTATTGATGATATCCATAAACATATCGTAGTTCACGGAAACGTAGTAGTCCACGTCGATCTTGAAGTTGCGCTCCACCGTGGCCTTCACCAGCTGCGCGCCGCCGTACATATACACGGAGTTGATCTTGCCGTAGATCTCCTTGTTTTTGATGGGGATATACGTGTAGCTGTCGCGCATGATGGAGTTGAGGTATATCTTCTTGGTGTCCTTATTAAGGGATACCAGCATCAGCACGTCCGCCAGCTCCTGATGGTCATCGCCGCCGATCAGCAGGAAGTTGATCACCTTTTTCGATTTCATCAGCACGTCCTGCTCGGTGTTGTCGCTCCACTCCCGCAGGGCGGTGGAAAGGTCGTCCGCGCTGCGCAGCTCACTGAGGGACCGCACGATCTCCGGCTCGTCCTCCGGCTCCGTCACGTCCACGTATTCCACCTGGGTCACCGGCGCTTCCGTCTGCACCTCCAGCTCGTTATACATCTTCGTCAGCGGGATCACGAACCGGAACACGACCACGGCCGCGAACACCAGAACCAGCACGATCAGCGCGATCAGCGTAATTTTCAGTACCTTGTTTGTCTTACTCTTTTCCATAATCTTTCCCCACGATCATTTGATGGCGGCTCCTGCGGATCACTCCGCGTCTTCCGTCTCCGCTTCTTCCGCGTCGGTCACGGTCTGCGCGTCGGTTTCAACGTCGGTTTCCGTCTCCGCGTCCGCGCCGTGATCTTCGGGCAGGGCGTCGGCGGGTTCTTCCTCGCTCTTTTTGGCGGTGGTCAGGGTGATAACGCGGTCGCCCTCATTCAGCTTCATCAGAATGACGCCCTTGCTGGGTCTGGCGCACTCACGGATCTCGTCGCAGGAAAGGCGGATCATCACGCCGCTTTCAGTAATCAGGATGGCGTCGTCGTCATCATAGACCACGCGGACAGCCGCCACGTCGCCGAAGCGCTCTGTGCGGTAGTTGATGGTACCGTAGCCGCCTCTGCCCTGAATGCGGTAATCGGCATAGTCGCTCTTGCGGCCGATGCCCTGGCTGGAAACGGTCAGCAGCTTGCCGCCGTCGCCCTCCTTCAGGATCTCCATGGCGACCACTTCGTCGTCGGGGTATTTGAAGCTGATGGCCTTCACGCCTCTGGCTGCGCGGCCGATGGCTCTGGCGTCCTGCTCGTTGAAGCGGATGCCCATACCCTTCTTCGTGGCCACGTACAGGTCGTCGCTGCCTTCGGTGATCCGCACGTCGATCAGCTCGTCGCCCTCGTCAAGGTTGATGGCGATGATGCCGCTGCGGCGGATATTGCGGAAGTTGGTCAGCTCCGTGCGCTTGATCACGCCGTTGCGGGTGATCATGCACACGAACTTGTCGTCCCGGTCGTCCGGCACGTCCAGCATGGCGGATATCTTCTCTTCCGGCTCCAGCGGCAGAATGTTCACCACGTTCAGCCCTTTGCTGGTGCGGCTGCCCTCGGGGATTTCATAACCCTTCAGCTTATAGGCCCGGCCCTTGGAGGACAGGAACATCAGGTTGTCGTGGGTGGAGCAGGTGAACATGGTATCCACCTCGTCCTCCTCCCGGCGGGTGATGCCGATCTTGCCCCGGCCGCCCTTCTTCTGAATGCGGTATTCGTCGGCACTCATGCGCTTGATATAGCCCATGCGGGTCATGGTAAAGACGCATTCCTCTTCCGGGATCAGGTCCTCAATATCCACTTCGCCGGCCACATCCGAAATCTCGGTGCGGCGGTCGTCGCTGAAGGAATCCCGCAGGTTCAGCGCGTCGGTCTTGACGATATCCAGCACCATGGCGTGGCTGGAAAGGATCTCGTCGCACTTCTTGATGAAGTCCAGCTTTTCCTGCAGCTCGTCCAGAATCTTCTGTTTTTCCAGGCCTGCCAGACGCCCCAACTGCATTTGCACGATGGCGGTGGTCTGCACGTCGTCCAGACCGAAGCGCTGCGAAAGGGCCTCTTTTGACTCCGGAATGGTGGCGCTGGAACGGATGATCTCAATGACCTCGTCGATAAAGTCGAGGGCGATCTTCAGACCTTCCAGAATGTGGGCGCGCTCGGCGGCCTTACGGCGGTCGAACATGGTCCGGCGGCGGATGATGTCGCACTGGAAGTCGATGGCTCTTTGCAGCATCTCCTTCAGCGTCAGCACCTGAGGCTTGCCGTCCGCCAGGGCGATGAGGATCGCGCCGAAGGTGGTCTGCAGCTCCGTGTAGGTATAGAGCTTGTTCAGCACCACCTGGGGGTTGGCGTCCTTTTTCAGGTCCACGACGATCCGCATACCGCCGTCCCGCTCGGAGGAGTAGTCCACCACGTCCTCGATGCCCTCGATCTTCTTGTCGACGGCGTAGTCGTATATTTTCTTGACTAAATCTTTCTTGCGTACTTTATAGGGGATCTCGGTGATCACGATGCGGAACTTGCCGTTCTTGACCTCCTCGATCTCCGCCTTGCCCCGCAGGGTGATCTTTCCCCGGCCGGTGGCGTAGGCGGCGCGGATGCCCGCCCGACCCATGATGACGCCGCCGGTGGGAAAGTCCGGTCCCTTGATATACTGGCAGATCTCTGCCAGGTCCGCGTCCGGGTTGTCGATCAGGCAGCACATGCCGTCGATCACTTCTCCGAGATTATGCGGGGGGATCTCCGTGGCCATACCCACGGCGATACCGGAGGAACCGTTCACCAGCAGCTGGGGGAAGCGCACGGGCAGCACCTCCGGCTCCTTCAGACGGTCGTCGTAGTTGGGCAGGAAATCAACGGTCTCTTTGTTGATATCGTCCAGCATGTGGAGCGACAGGCGGTTCATGCGGCTTTCCGTGTACCGGTAGGCGGCGGCGGGGTAGCCGTCGATATTGCCGAAGTTGCCGTGGCCGTCGATCAGCGGATAGCGCAGTGAAAAGGGCTGCACCATGCGCACCATGGCGTCGTACACGGAGGCGTCGCCGTGGGGGTGATAGCGGCCCAGCACGGTGCCGACGGTATCGGCGCACTTGCGGTAGGCTTTATCCGGCGTCAGGTTGTTTTCATACATGGTGTAAAGGATGCGCCGGTGCACGGGCTTGAGGCCGTCGCGCACGTCGGGGATCGCCCGGCTGACCAATACGCTCATGGCGTATTGCAGCATGCTGGTGCGGACCTCGCTGACGATTTCCACGGGCTGGATATTGGTCTCGTGGTCCTCCGGCCAGCGCTTGTTTTCTACTTCTCTTTTTGCCATTTGTCCGCGCCTCCTTAAATATCCAGATCCTTCGCGTAGACCGCGTTCTCTTCAATGAATTTCCGCCGGGGCTCCACTTCCTCGCCCATCAGCATGGTGAAGGTCTCGTCCGCCAGCTCGGCGTCCGCCATGGTCACCTTCAAAAGCGTGCGGCTGTCCGGGTCAAGGGTGGTTTCCCACAGCTGGCTGGGGTCCATTTCACCAAGACCTTTGTAACGCTGCACGTCGGCGTTGCCGCCCAGTTTTTCAATATATTCCGCCTTCTCCTCGTCCGTGAAAGCGTCGTAGTGGGTCTTGCCCTTGGAGATGCGGAACAGCGGCGGCTGGGCCAGGTAAATGTGGCCGGTCTCGATCAGCTCCGGCATATACCGGAAGAAGAAGGTCAGCAGCAGCGTGCGGATATGGGAACCGTCCACGTCGGCATCCGCCATAATGACGATCTTGTCGTAACGGAGCTTTTCAATGTCGAAGTTTTCGCCGATGCCGGTGCCGAGGGACACCACCACGGGCGTTAATTTATCGTTGCCGTAGATCTTGTCGGCCCGGGCCTTTTCCACGTTCAGCATTTTGCCCCACAGGGGAAGAATGGCCTGGTAGGTGCTGTTCCGCCCTTCCACGGCGGAGCCGCCGGCGGAATCTCCCTCCACGATGAAGATTTCGGTCTTGGTGGCGTCGTTGGAGATGCAGTCGGTGAGCTTGTCGGGCATTCTCGTCTTGCCGCCGATGCCGGATTTGTTCCGGCTGGCCTCCAGCGCCTTGCGCGCCGCTTCCCTCGCGTTGGAGGAAGCGATGGATTTATCAAGGATGATGCCCGCCTGCTGGGGATGGTCCTCCAGATACTGGTACAGCTTTTCGTTGACCACGTTATTGACCAGCGTGCCGATGGCGGTGTTGCCCAGCTTTGCCTTGGTCTGGCTCTCGAACTGGGCGTCCGTCAGCTTGACGCTGACCACCGCGATCATGCCCTCCATAATGTCCTCGCCCTTTAAGCGGGGGTTGCCCTCCTTCAATTTTTTGAAGGCAAAGCCGTATTTATTCACCACGTTGGCAATGGATTTTTTGAAGGCCGTCTCATGGGTGCCGCCGTCGATGGTGTGGATGGTATTGGCGAAGGACATGATATTGCAGTCGTAGCCCGAGGACCACTGAATGGCGATCTCCGCCGTGGAGTCGCCGGACTGACCGGACAGGTAGATCACGTCGTCGTGCAGGGGGTTCTTGCGGCTCTTTTCCAGCAGGTATTCCACGTAGGAGCGGATGCCGCCCTCATAGCAGAGGTCGTCCTCCCGGTCCGGGATCACCAGGTCGTCGGTGCGCAGGTCCTTGAGCACAATGCGGATGCCGCCGTTCAAAAAGGCCTGCTCCCGCAATCTCTGCAGCAGCGTGTCGTAGTCGTAGCGGGTGGTGTCGGTGAAGATGGTGGGGTCGGGCTTGAAGGTGACCTTGGTGCCGGTCTCGGCCGTGTCGCCGATCACTTCCAGATCGGTTTTGATCTCGCCGTATTCATACCGCTGGCGGTAGATATGCTGGCCGTCCTTGACCTCCACCTCCAGCCAGTCGGAGAGGGCGTTCACGACCGAAGCGCCCACGCCGTGCAGACCGCCGGAGACCTTATACCCGCTGCCGCCGAACTTGCCGCCGGCGTGCAGGATGGTGAACACCACGCTGACGGTGGGGATCCCCTTGGTGGGGTGGATTCCCACGGGAATACCGCGGCCGTTATCCGTTACGCGCACCACGCCGTCGTCCAGCAGCTCCACCAGAATTTTGTCGCAATAGCCCGCCAGCGCCTCGTCGATGGAATTGTCCACGATCTCATAGACAAGGTGATGCAGGCCCCGCTCGCCGGTGGAACCGATATACATACCGGGGCGCTTGCGGACCGCTTCCAGTCCTTCCAGCACCTGTATGGAATTTTCGTCGTAACTTTCGGTCACGGGGATGTTGATGTCGTCGTTCATATGGGTCTCCTTTTTAGTGGCTAGTGGTTAGTGGTTAGTGGTTAGTGATTAGTGGTTAGTGATTAGTGGCTAGTGACTAGCGTGTAGCACGGCGCCTCGCGCCGTTTCAGTCGGTAGTCATCAGTCGGAAGTCGGAAGTCCGGCTGACGGAAAATATCGGTAGCACGGCGCCTTGCGCCGTTGTCATACAATAAATGTTCTTCACGCCTATAGCGGCACTGAGGTGCCGCGCTACAGGTTCGCTCTTTTTTCAAGGGTGCCGGGGGAGAGGGGGGAGAGGTAAACGGTTTCACGTTCGCCCTTTTTTCCAGCGCAGACGGTGAAGGACCGGGGCAGGTCAAAGGACACCGTGACCACTTTTTTCTCTTTTTCTTTGGCGGAAAGATACGTTCTCGTCGCCTTCGCTACCGTGGCGGCGTCCAGATCGAAAATGCCGATCACGTCCCGGTCGCTGACCACCGTATCCTGTCCAAGATGCAAGTACATATTATCTCCCCATCTGTTACAATTCCGAATTCCGAATTCCGAATTCCGAATTTTCAAGCAGTTTTCCCTGCGCTATGTGAAAGAATTTTCCGCTGCACATGCGCAGCACGGTGGAGGGCTCGCAGCAGGTGATAAAGACCTGCCAGCCTTTGATATGGTTCAATATATAGTCCTGCCTGCCGGAATCCAGCTCGCTCATCACGTCGTCCAGCAGCACCACCGGCTGCTCGCCGGTCGCTTCCTTCATCACGGCGGCCTCGCCCAGCTTCATCGCCACCGCGCAGCTGCGCTGCTGCCCCTGGGACCCGAAGCTTCTGGCGGAGATCCCGTTGATCCGGATGTCCAGATCGTCCCGGTGGGGCCCGGCGGAGGTGGTCCGGTTGATAATATCGTATTTTCTGTTTTCCTTCAGCACGTCCCGAAGGGTCTTTCCCTCCGCGGCGTCTTTTCTTATATACACGGCGGACATCTCTTCTTTTCCGCCGGAAAAACCGTCGTGGATCCGCTTGGCCTCCGGCGTCAGCAGCGCGATATAGGCCTCCCGTTCCTCCACAATGGCGTTCCCCGCCGCCGCCAGCCGCTCGTCGATCACGTCCAGCATATCCAGCAGGGCGGTCTCGAACTGCACGTCCTTCAGCAGCGAATTGCGCTGGCGCACCAGCCGGTGATATTCCGCCAGGGCCGCGGCGTAGGCGGGTTTGATCTGACAGATGGCGGCGTCCAGAAATTTGCGCCGCTCGTCGGGTCCGTTCTTGACGATATTCAGAAAGGAGGGGGAGAACACCACGGCGCTGCATTTGCCGATCAACCCCGCGCAGGAGGGTAATTCCACGCCGTTCAGCTTAGCCTTGCGGCGGGTCTCCACGGTGATTTCCGCCTTTTGCTCCCGGGCGGCGGTGGAAAACTCCATTTTCAGCTTGCTGAACGGGCTGCCGAACCGCACCAGCTCCGCGTCCTTTGCCCCGCGAAAGCTTTTCAGGCCGCTGAACAGCCAGATCCCTTCCACGATATTCGTCTTTCCCTGGGCGTTTTCGCCGTAAACGACGTTCACCCCGGGGGAGGGCTCCAGCGTCATGTCCTCGATATTCCGGTAATTCTGATAGCGAATACGGTTGACGGTCATGTCGCTGCCGTAATCACGTAGTCGGTGTTGTCATAGCGGAAGCTGTCGCCCGGATAGAGCTTTTTGCCCCGCTGGGTACAGACCTCGCCGTTTACCCGGATCTGTTCGTCCTCGATCAGCAGCTTCGCCATGCCGCCGCTGCCCACCACGTCCGCCAGCTTCAGGGCGGAATCCAGCTTGATAAAGGGCGTGTGGATAGCCAATTCTTTCTTTTCCGGCGGCACCAGCCGGACTTTGATTTTTCTCACGGGTCTGCCGTTGTCGGACGGGGTCATGGTTTATCTCCTTTTTTATAGGAATATCACTGGAAACCGGTAGCGCGGCACCTCAGTGCCGCTCATCACGCAAACAAATATGACAGCACGAAAAAATTGTTTTATCCAATAGCGGCACTGAGGTGCCGCGCTACCGACTTTCTACTGAAAAATCAGGTATTCTCGTTCTTGATCCTCACCGGCAGCACCAGATAAAGGAAGCTGTCGCCCTCCGGGGGCAGCACGATGGCCGGGGAGAAGGGGCCGTTCAGGTGGATCAGCACCTCGTCGGTGTCGGCGCTGCGCAGCGCGTCCAGCAAAAAGCGGTTGTTGAAGCCGATCTCCGTCCGCTTGCCGTCCACCGAGGCTGCCATCTTGTCGTTGGCGCTGCCCAGGGCGGTGATGACGGAGATTTTGATCTGATCCTCGTCGAAAATAAACCGCAGGGGGCTGCGCATCTTTTCCGTAATAATAATGGAGGTCCGCTCGATGCTGTCGATCAGGTTCTTGGTGTTGACCCGCACCACGGTGGTCTTCGCCGTGGGTATGGCGGCGCGGTAGTCGAGGAATTCGCCCTCCAGCAGCTTTGAGATCAGCTCATAGCCATTGACGGAAAAGCTGATGTGCCGTTTACCCTTTTTCACCGTGATGAATTCCTCGTCGTCGCCGGCCAGCTTGATCAGCTCCGCCAGCGTCTTGGCGGGGGCCACGAAAGAGAAGGGCTCGCCGTTATATTCCAGAAATTCCTTGCGGATGGCAAGTCGATAGCCGTCCAGCGCGATCAGCTTGATCTCGCCGGGGTTGATTTCAAATTTAATGCCCCTGTGCACCGCCTTGGAATCATCCAGCGATACCGCGAAGATGGTCTGGCGGATCATATCCTTCATCACGCTCTGCCCCATGCGGAAGACGATCTCGTCGGTAATCTTGGGCAGCTCGGGGTATTCCTCCGGTGAAAGGCTGATCAGCGTATATTCCATATCGCCGCATTTCACCGTACACACGTTCTTTTCATCGCAGTCGATGGTCACGGTCTCGCCGGGCAGGTGGCGCAGAATGTCGCAGAAGGTCTTGGCGTTGAGCACGATGGCGCCGGGCCGCTCAATGCTGACCTCCATGGTTGTGGTCACGCCGAGGTCCAGGTCGAAGCCGCTCAGCTCGATGGCGGAATCACTCACCGTCCGGATCAGGATTCCTTCGATGTGCGGCAGCACCGCCTTGGCGGGGATACACCGCTGTACGTTGAGGCAAACCTCTGTAAGAGACTGGGTATCGCAGATAATTCTCATGACCGTCACCTTTTCCTGATTTTTCGTTTTTCCCCCATAACAGGAGGTATTTTAAAAGTAATAGTAGTTATTATGGTTGTTCAAACTGTTGAAAACTCTTCCTCCCCTTGAAAAGACAGGAAAAACCGCGAAAAAAGGGAAGATGAAAGTTTTTTGAAAACTTCCGGTTTTCAACAGCCGGAAAAAAACCGTGTTGATCGTGTTGAAAACCCGGTGTTGAAAGATGAAAACTGTGTTGATAATTTAGGCAATAGGCAATAGGCAATAGGGAATAGGGAATAGGGAATAGGAGATGGTGGGAAGGGGAACGGCAGGCGCAGGCGGGGCGATATGACAAAAGCGTGAAAAGCGAGCCAGAAACCTTTATATTATATCTGCCCACTGAACCCGTCAAGATTTTTGGACAAATAAAGTTCGTAAAATTTGAAAACTATCCGCTAAACGATGTGGGAGGCGAGTGGAGCGTAGCGGAACGAGGCT
>CADAMO010000106.1:6165-15997 GCA_902788995.1 Oscillospiraceae bacterium | reverse complement strand
GCGAAAAAGAAATAGCATCAAAAAAGCGTGACGCTCTTTAGAAAGCGAAAAAAGATCAAGAGCATCAAAATAGCATCAATCGGCGTTTGGCCGCGTTTCGGCAGTTTTTGCCGGCACGCGGTCTTTTTTCATCCCGGTTCGCACAAACGGCTCAACAGCGCGGTTTTCACCTCGTCGCCGTTCAGATAAGCATTCGCAACCTCCACCATGCTGTTGGCATTGCCCGCATTGGCCGCATCCAGTTTTGCCTCAAACGACAGGCTGCCGCCCAGAAGCCCCAGCAGAATATCATCTCCCCAGCCGCTGCCGAGGGGCCCCCGGCTGATTTCCTCGCCGGAGGACGCATCCGTAACGATCCTCTCTACCCGCTGAATTTTTCCGTCTCCGTTGTTGATCGCCTCCCGGAATTCCTCGTCGGAAATCTCTTCCGAATGGCCCGCGATCGGGTCGATTTTTTTCGCCCTTTTTTTTCCTTTCATTCTTCATCACAATCTCTGCAAAAAAAGCACAACAGACGGTCGCTGTATTTTTCGCAATCATATCATACGTCGCTCAGACAAATCAAGGACATGATGCGATGAAAGAAAAAAAAGAGATCCGCCATCAGGTGGACCTCTTTTTATCGCTCGTTCCCCGGACTCCGGGAAACGATACCGCAATCATTATTTGGTGCCGAAGATTCTGTCGCCGGCGTCGCCGAGACCGGGGACGATATAGCCGTGGTCGTTCAGACGCTCGTCAAGGGCGGCGCAGTAAATGTCCACGTCGGGATGGGCGTCGGAGAGGGCCTTCAGGCCTTCAGGAGCCGCGATGGTGCACATGAACTTGATGTTCTTGGGGCCGCGCTTCTTGATCTGGGTGATGGCGTCGATGGCGGAACCGCCGGTGGCGCACATGGGATCAACCACGATCACGTCGCGTTCTTCGATATCATGGGGCAGCTTGCAGTAATATTCCACGGGCTGCAGGGTTTCGGGGTCGCGGTAAAGACCGATATGACCGACTCTGGCGGAGGGGATGAGGGCGGTGATGCCGTCCACCATGCCGAGGCCTGCGCGCAGGATGGGGACGATGGCCAGCTTTTTGCCGGAAAGCTTCTTGACCTTCGCCATGGCGACGGGGGTCTCCACTTCCACTTCCTTGAGTTCCAGATCGCGGGTCGCTTCATAGCACATGAGCATGGCGATCTCGCTGATCAGCGCGCGGAATTCCTTCGAGGCGGTGTTTTTATCTCTGAGGATGGAGAGTTTGTGCTGGATAAGAGGATGATTGGTGATGGTGATATTGGACATAGTTCCGCTTCCTTTCCCACAGTTTGAGATTATTATATTACAATGCGACCGAAAATGCAAGTACAACCGACGGATTTAGCCGAGATTCTCGATTTCGGTGATCTGATCGACTCTTCTCTGGTGACGGCCGCCTTCAAAGGGCGTGTTGAGGAAGACCTCCACCAGCTCCAGCGCCGCGCCGGGACCGATGACCCTTGCGCCGAGGCACAGGGCGTTGGCGTCGTTGTGCATGCGGGTATATTTGGCGCTGAAATAGTCGGAACAGCAGGCCGCGCGGATGCCCTTTACCTTGTTGGCGGCCATGGAAATGCCTACGCCGGTGCCGCAGCAGAGAATGGCCTTCTCACACTCCCCGGCAACGACCAGGTCGCAGGCCTTTTTCGCCTGATAGGGATAATCCACCGAGTCGGTGCTGTAAGCGCCGCAGTCGGTATAGGCGATTCCCTTTTCGTCAAGATACTTTTTGATTTCTTCCTTCAGCGGATAGCCCGCATGGTCGCTGCTGAGTGCAATCATCATTGTTTCTCCTTTGCTTTTTCTTCGTTTCTCTTTTTTAATTCCCTTTCCGCCTGAGACAGCCGCAGGTAAACCGGCTGCAGCGCCGCGCCGGAGCAGGGCTCTTCTCCGTTATTATACCGCTTCCAGGCGGCAATTGCAACACCGCAAGCGTGCTGCAGGCGAAAAACGGCGGAAAACCGTCTCACCCGGCCGTTCAGCGGAGAGAGATAGTCGTAAGCCACGTCTGCTCCGTCGCCGATCAGCAGAACCGGCGCTTCGTATTCCTCCAGCGCCTGCGCCAGTTCCGGCAGCTTCAGCGGCTGATCCTCGGTCAACCGGACGATATCGCCGTCCTTTTTTTCAAACAGCGCCGTATAGACCTGCTGGCAGCGGGCGTCCATCACCGGGCAGATCACACAGTCAGACGCATCGGCGCAGTTGGCCAGCGCCTCCAGCGTGGAGATCCCGTAACAAGGAGTATCTCCCGGAAAGCTGAGTCCTTTGACGGCGGAAACGCCGATGCGAACGCCGGTAAAAGAACCGGGTCCGTGGGCCACGGCAAGGCAGTTCACGTCCGTCATGCCGATTCCCGCCAGCTTCAGCGCACCGTCGATCAGCTCCATCAGCGTCTGAGAATGGGTCAGCCCCGCGTTGAGGTAGCATTCGCTGACGAGCGTCCCGTCCCTCAGCACCGCAGCGCTTGCCGCCACGGCGGTGGTGTCAATTCCCAGAATCACCATATCAGAAGCCTCCTCCCGTGACCGTGATCACCCGGTCGTTTTCCGTCGCGCCCTGCGCGATCTCCACGTAAACGGTATTCTCCGGCAGCGCCTCCTCGATATTTTCACTCCACTCGATAAACAGGACGCTGTCGTCGTTCAGATAGTCGAAAAAACCGGTGGAGTACAGATCGTCCCACCCGCTGACGCGGTACATATCAAAGTGATACACATGCGGCGTTCCACCGTAATCGTGCACCAGCGCGAAGGTGGGCGAGCTGACGAAGGCGTCGTTGCCGAAGGCCTTCAGCGCCCCGCGGACGAACGCCGTCTTTCCCATCCCGAGGCCGCCCCGGAACGCGACGACGGAACCGCCGCCCAGCTTCCGGCAGACCGTTTCGGCGATCCGGCCGGTCTGTTCTTCGGAAGCGGAAGAAAAAATTGTCATAAGCCGTTGCTCCTGATAAGTTTTGGGTTGAAATACGAAACAAAAACAGATATAATGTGAGTAAACAAAGAAAAGGAAGCGGGCGCAGGTCCGCAATTCATAAAAGGCATGCTGAACAAAAACAAACGATCGGAACTGATCCGGGAGACCGACTGGATCCTGCTGCTGCTGTGCGCCGCCGCGTCGGCGTTCGGCATTCTCATGGTCCACAGCGCCACCATCGTGGATATCGAGGGCGGCGCGCCGATTTCCCGCGACACGCGGACCATGATCCTCGCCGTGCTGATGGGCATCGTGCTGTCCGTGGCCATCTCGCTGATTGACTATAACTTCATCACAAAGCTCTACCCGCTGATCGGGGCCGTCAGCATTCTGCTGATGCTGGTGCTGTTCATCCCGGGGGTGGGCGTGGGACCGGCGGAACGGCAGGACGCGAAGACCTGGATCAAAATCGGCTCCGCGCTCTATTTCCAGCCGTCGGAGCTGGTCAAGATCGGCTTCATCATCACCTTCGGGATGCATCTGGACCTGGTCAGCGACCGGCTGAGAGAGATCAAGCAGCTGATCTTTCTCTGCATCCACGGCATGGTCCCCGTGGGGCTGGTCATTCTCTCCGGCGACCTGGGCAGCGCGCTGGTCTTTATGGCCATCTTCATCGTCATGATGTTCTGCGCCGGGGTGCAGCTCCGGTACTTTCTCATCGGCGTCGCGGGGGTGTGCGCCGCCGCGCCGGGGGTATGGTATTTTCTGTTCTCCAACACCCAGAAGGAACGCTTTTTAGGGCTGATCTATCCGGACCTTTACAAGGATATCATGTATCAGCAGAATTACGGGCTGGAGGCGATCCAGCACGGCGGACTACTGGGACAGGGCCTGTTCCACGGCAGCTATACGCAGATAGGCCTTGTGCCGGAAAGTGAAAACGACATGATCTTCACCTGCATCGGCGAGGAGCTGGGCCTGGTGGGCTGCGTCGCCTGCCTTGGCCTGCTGCTGCTGATCTCCCTGCGGATGATCCGTAACGGAAGCCGCTCGCTGATCAAATCGACGGAGCTGATGTGCTACGGCATGGCGACGATGATATCCTTTCAGGTGCTGGTCAACATCGGCATGTGCCTGAAGATCCTGCCGGTTATCGGCATCACCCTGCCGTTCTTCAGCGCGGGCGGCTCCTCCAACCTTTGCATTTACATCGGCGTGGGGCTGATAATGAGCATCTACCGCGCCAACAAAGAGGGCGAGATCGTCAATCTCCGTCTGATGAATTTCGACTGACCCTCCCGCTTCGATCACCTGCTCATGGCTCCACCGTCAGCTTGGCGGCGTTGGCCATGAGTTTTTTTGTGCCGCAGGTCTCAAAGGCGACCTCCAGCAGCGTGTCGTTGCCAAGGGGAACGGCGCTGACCACCAGTCCCCTGCCGAATTTGCGGTGGGTGACGGTATCGCCCGTTTTGACGGCGGCGGCCTTTTCATGGCGCTGCCCGACGGTGCGCTCCGGCGATTTCACGGCGGACTCCGCCGGACGTTTCTCAAAATAATCGCGGTAAACATCACCGCTGTCGGGAATACTCTCTGCCCTGCCGCTGCCGTAACGGCCGCCGTAGGAGGAGCCGTAGCGGCCGCCGCCCCCGTAAGAGGAGGAACCGCCGTAGGAGGGAGACCTGCCGTAAGAGGCCCCGTAGGTGGAGCCGTATGTACTCCCGTAGGAAGTCCCGCCGTAGCCGCTGCCGTAGGGGGAACCGCCGTAATAGGCGCTGCTGCCGGAACGGACCGGATCAAGGTTTTCAATCAGCTCCTCCGGGATCTCGCTCAAAAAGAGAGAGGGAGGATTCATCGAGGTTTTGCCGAATTGCAGGCGGCTGTAAGCGTTAAGCAGATACAGCCGCTTTTTGGCGCGGGTGATGCCAACGTATGCCAGACGCCGCTCCTCCTCCAGCAGCCCCGGCTCCCCCAGCGACTGGGCGGAGGGAAAGACGTTATTCTCCATCCCCACCAGAAAGACCGTGGGGAATTCCAGCCCCTTCGCGGAGTGGAGCGTCATCAGGGTGACGCTGTCAAGGGACGCGTCGTAATTATCAATGTCGGAGATCAGCGCGACCTCCTCTAAAAAGCCCTCCAGGGTGGCGCCGTCGCCGTTTTCCTCTTCATACCGGGCGATGGTGGAATAGAGCTCGTCCAGGTTGGCAAGGCGGTCCTCCGCCGTGTCACGGTCCAGCTGCAGCGACTGCACGTACCCCGTATCGTTCATGACGATGCGGAACAGCTCCGCGATGGTATTCTGCTCCCTGCGGCGGGTGAAGTCCTCGATCATCTCGGTGAAGAGCTTCAGCTTGGCCGCGCTGCGGGACAGCATGGCGTAGCTGTCCGCCTCCCGCATGACGGAAAAGATGCTTTCTCCCATCCGGGAAGCGATCTCCGCCGCGTTGTTGACGGTGGTCTCGCCGATGCCCCGTTTTGGCTCGTTGACGATGCGCCGCAGCCGCACGTTGTCGTTGTGGTTGGCAATGAGGCTGAGATAGGCCAGCGCGTCGCGGATCTCCTTGCGGTCATAGAACCGGTGGCCGCCGATGATGCGGTAAGGGATCCCCGCCCGCACCAGCGCCCGCTCAATGTTGTTGGACTGGGCGTTCATGCGGTACAGCACCGCGTTATCGGAGAAGGGCGCGCCGTCGGCGGAATTGTCCATGATGGTATCCGCCACGAACTCCCCTTCCGCCACGTCGTCCCGGCAGGTCTTACGGACGATCTTCTCGCCCCTGCCGTTGGAGGTCCACAGGTTCTTGCCCTTGCGCTCGCTGTTGTTGGCGATCACCGCGTTGGCGGCGTCAAGGATATTCTGGGTGGAGCGGTAATTTTCCTCCAGGCGGATCACCACCGCGTCCGGGAACTGCTCTTCAAAGCTGAGGATGTTTTCGATATTCGCGCCCCGGAAGCTGTAAATGCTCTGGTCGTCGTCGCCCACCACGCAGAGGTTGTTGCGCCCCCCCGCCAACAGGCTTACCAGCACGTACTGGGCGTGGTTGGTATCCTGATATTCGTCCACCATGATATAGCGGAAGCGGTTCCGGTAATATTCCAGCGCCTCCGCGTCCGTCTGCAGAAGGCGCACGGTATTGACGATGATGTCGTCGAAATCCATGGCGTCCGCCTGCTGCAGCAGATCCTGATATACCTTATAGATACGGGCAATATCCACCTTCCGCGCGTCGGAACCGGCTTCCCTGCCGTACGCGTCAACGGTCACCAGCTCGTCCTTGGCCCGGCTGATCTCATTCATCACCGATTTGGGCGGCAGGCGCTTTTCATCAATGCCGAGGATACGCTGACACTCCTTCACGATCCGTTTGGAATCGTCCGTGTCGTAGATGGTAAAGTGAGAGGTGTAGCCCAGCCGGTCGGCGTATTTCCGCAGCATGCGCACGCAGGCGGAGTGGAAGGTGCTGGCCCAGATCTCGTTGGCGTTCTCGCCCACGGCGTTCACCAGCCGCTCCTTCAGCTCGTTGGCGGCCTTGTTGGTAAAGGTGATGGCAAGGATCTGCCAGGGCTGGGGCGCGTCCACCCGCAGAAGGCCCTCGATCTCTGGATAGACGGAGACGTCCCCCTCCAGATAACGGCGCAGCAGCGCTTCCGGCTGCTGGGTAAAGCCGGTGAAGACCTTGTCGGACCGGTAGGCGTTACCGTATTTCAGCAGGCAGATGATGCGGTTGACGATCACGGTGGTCTTGCCGCTGCCCGCGCCCGCCAAAATAAGCAGCGGCCCGTTCACGTTGGTCACTGCTTCCAATTGCCGTTCGTTGAGGTTGGCAAACTCTTTTTCAATGATTGCTTTTCTTAATGCGGTCAGTTGCTGTTCCATGTTGCTCTGCGCGGCGCTCGTCAGTCGTCGTTACCGTCGGTGAACTCCGACCGGTATAGGAATTTCGCGCCGTTATCCTTGATCTCTTCATTGAAGCCGGTCATGCGGTCGATCAGCTCGTTCATGTTCTTGCGCATGGCGCCCATGTTCCTGTCGAACTCGTCGGCAAGGACCTTCATCTGCTCCTTGATCTCTCTGGCCTCGGCGGTGGAATCGGTGACGGAAAGCTCCGCCTGATGATAGACCTCTCCCGCCCGGTCGTTGGCCTCCTTCACCAGCATTTCGGAGAACCGCTTGGCGTCCATCATGGCGGCGCCCAGCTTGACCTCGTTTTTCTGAGAGAGCTTGTCGTACTCGCTCAGGCGCTGCTCCATGAGGCTGATGCGCTCGGACAACTCCCCGCAGCGCTCCTCCACCTCTTCACAGCGGTCGGAAAGCTTGCCGTTTTCCTCTTCCAGCTCGTCGCACTGCTTGCGCAGGGCCTCCGCGGCCTGATCCTTTTCCGCGGCGAGGCGGCGGTATTCCTCCGCATTTCTTTCGGCTGCGCCGATCTTTTCCATCAGGCCGGCGATATAGCCGACCACGTCCTCCCGGTTAAAGCCGTTGAACGAAGAACGGAATGAAACGTTATCTGTCATCTGTCATATCCCCCACAGGCGAATTTCGCGGATCGTCGGAATCAGGCGGCAGTCAAAAACAAGACGGCGCCGACACATTTATACTGTATTCTACCATACCGCGGCAGTAAATACAAGATAAAATCAAAAAAATCATCCCGCGCGGGGCGGGATGATCTTTCATTCCGGCGATGGATCAATGGAAGAAATCGCCGAAGTAATCGTCAAAATAGTCCTTGAAATAGTCTCTGTAATCGTCGGAGGACTGCGTGGTGGTCTCCTGCTCGATCACGGTGTCGCCTCTGTCCTCCACCAGCTTGGCCTTCACCTCGAACTCTTCATAGGAATAGTCCTTATTGATGCGGATCATGGAAAGCGTCAGCTCGTCGCCCACGTTTGACTGTTCCACCAGTTCCGGCAGGTAAGAGGGATCATCCAGCTTTTTGCCGTTGACGGCGACGATCATGTCGCCCTCTTTGGCCTCCGTGCCGGCCAGGCTGCTGTCTTCCGCGATGGAGTAGATCACGATGGAGCCCTTGGGCAGCTCCTTCAGCGCGATGAACATACCGTAGGAATTATAGTTCTGGGCGGCAACGTAGGTGATGCCCAGCTTCGGGCGGTTGGCAACGTACCCGTGGGTGATGATGTTGTTGACGATATCCACAAACACGGAGGACGGCACGGAGAAGCCCATGCCCTCGTACTCGTCGTCAACGATCTTCATGGAGTTGATGCCGATCACCTGGCCGAAGACGTTGACCAGCGCGCCGCCGGAGTTGCCGGGGTTGATGGCGGCCGTGTGCTGGATGCACTCCATGGTATAGCCGGAGGAGGAGGAATTGACGGGGCGGTCAAGGGCGGAGACCATGCCGCCGGTGAAGGAGTTGGCGAACTCCACGCCGCCGGGATTGCCGATGGCATAGACCGTATCGCCCACGTCCAGCTTGGAGGAATCGCCGATTTCCGCCAGCTTCAGGCCGCTCTTTTCGATCTTCAGCACGCCGATGTCGGTCCGGTTGTCATAGCCGACGATTTCGGCCTTATACTGCTGCTCGTCGTGCAACTGCGCGATCAACGTGCCGTTGTTGCCGCTGATCACGTGGGCGCAGGTGACGATATAGGTATATTTCCCGTCGTTGCTCTCTTTGAACAGCACGCCGGTGCCTTCAGAGGCAAGGGAGTCTGACTGGTTGTACACGAGGATGCCCACGGAGGATTCCATCACCTTCCGGTAGACCTCCTTGGCGGTCAGCTCGTCCTTGCTGCCGGTCTTGCCGACGGCCTCGGGGCTTTCGTCCGTCACGACCTCATCCACGTCCTCCCCGCTGCCGGAGACGTCCTCCGAAGCGGCGGTATTGTTCTTGCCGTCCGGCAGCGAAACGCCGTCCTTCTTACCGAAGACGATCACCAGCACCAGCGCGGCGATGAGCACCAGGCAGAGCGCGCCGGTGACGATACCGAAGATTTTGCCGCCGTTGCTCTTTTTCTGCTTGCCGTCGTCGTAGGCATAGCCCTTCCGGCTGTTCTGATAGGGATAGGGATTGTTCTGATACGGGTAGGCGTTACCCGGCTGCTGCGGATTCTGCGGCGCGCCGTATTGCCCGCTGTATTGCGGAGGCGTCGTCTGATAGCCGGCGTTCTGCCGGGCCTGATTGCCCGTGTGATCCTGGGACTGGGCGCCATTCGCGCCGTCGTAACGTTCCGTCTGTTCCGGCTGCGGGGCGGCAGGACGGGCGTAACTGTATGTTCCGTCGGAATGGTAAGTATACCCGTTCCCGGCGGAAGCGCCGTTCAGGTCGTCCGTTCTTTCATTTTCTGCGGCAGGCGATTCCGCCTGCGCGTCGGCAGGAGCGGTCTCATTCTCCTCAATACGGTTGTTTTCATAATCTTCCATGTCAAAACCGTCCTTTCATTCTCATTTTCCGGTAATACTCTATGACGGAAAGTTTAAATTTAATTTAAAAATACAATATTTGTCAGAAGCGGCCGTGTTCCGCCGTTTCCCGACGGCGATCAGGCTTCCGTCGGCAGCGTGACGACAAACTCAGTATAGTCGTCTTCAAAGCTGTTTATGCAGATCTCGCCCTTGTGAAGCTCCACGATGCTTTTGGCGATGGACAGGCCGATGCCGAAGCTTTTGGCGTCCAGCCCGCGGGACTTATCCACCTTATAAAAACGCTCGAAGATCCGGTTTTGCTCCTCCTCCGGGATCCCCTTCCCCGTGTTCCGGACGGAAACGGTCACGGTCTTTTTGGAGGCGGTCAGCGACAGCCCGATGGCGCCGCCCTCCGGCGTGAACTTCACGGCGTTGTCGATAATATTGAAAAACACCTGATTGATCAGGCCCTCGTCCGCCGTGATGACCGTGCGGGGCAGCTCGCCCACGCCTTCCACCGTGATCC
>CADAMO010000106.1:0-6156 GCA_902788995.1 Oscillospiraceae bacterium | reverse complement strand
TCGAAGATCAGCATGATCTTCATCAGCAGGGTGGAAAGCTCCACGGAGAAGACCTCCAGCGTCAGCTTGCCCGCCTCGATCTTGGACATATTCAGCATATCCACCACGAGCCTTGATAGGCGCTTCGTTTCGTCGGAAACGACGGTGAGATACTTCTCCCGCTCCGATTCGTCGATGGTGCCGTCAAGAATGCCGTCGATAAAGCCGCTGATGATGGTCATCGGCGTTTTCAGCTCGTGGGAGACGTTGGCCACGAAATGGCTGCGCGACGTCTCGATCACGGACAGGTCCTCCGCCATGCTGTTGACGGAATCCGCCAGGTCGCGGACCTCGTTATAGGTGTCGCTGGCATTGATCCGGAGAGAGAAATCCCCCTTCGCGTACTGCTGGGTGGCCTCGCTGATCTTTTTCAGGGGCAGCACCACCCGGTAGGAGACGAAATAGGCGGCGACAAAGGACAGGGCCACCGCGACGGAGCTGGAAAAGATCACCATGCCGCTGTATTTGGCGCTGAGCGCGCGGAACGCCAGCTTTTTGGGCTCCATCAGCAGGACGAAATACCGGATCCTGCCGTCCGTTCTGACCACCTGCGCCGCGGTGATGTACTCCTCCTCGGAAATGCCCGCCACCACGCCGTCGTGCTGCCAGCCCTGCCCATCCGAAACGGATGCGATCGAGCTGAGGACGGCATTGTCCAGCTGCGTCTGCTGATGCTGACCGCAGACGGAGGTCTGGCTGAAATCCTCGGGATCCAAGCTGTCGCTGCAAAGGACGACCCGGCCGTCGCCGGCCAGCACGAGCACCTGACAGTCCGACGTATTGACGACGGACCGGACGGCGCTGACCACCGGCAGATAGACGCTTTCCGATGAAAAAATAGTCTCCGCGTCGTAGTACTCCATACACAGGGACATGCTGTTGGCCAGGGTCTGCGCGTCGGAAGAAAGCTCGCCCAGCGTCCGCTCTTTCCAGTAGCCGCTGCTGAGATACAGCAGGAAAATACCGGAGATCAGCAGACTGAACAGGACGATGGCCACGATCAGCGCGAACATACGCCACAGCATGGAGCCGGATCTTGTTTTGACAGGCGCTGCCATTTCTCTCCCCCTTCCGTCGGGACGCGGCGGATGAGCCGCCGGGAATAAACAGAAAAGAAGGGAGCCTGCGCTCCCCTTTTTCAGTGCGTTTCGAATTTATAGCCGACGCTCCAGACGGTTTTCAGTTCCCACTTGTCCGAAACGCCCTCCAGCTTTTCCCTCAGCCGCTTGATGTGCACGTCCACGGTTCTGGAATCGCCGTAATAATCGAAGCCCCAGACCTCGTCCAGCAGCTGGTCCCGGGTAAAGACCCGGTTGGGGTTGCTGGCCAGATGGAAGAGGAGCTCCAGCTCCTTGGGCGGGGCGTCCACGTGTACGCCGCGCACCTTCATCTCATAGTTGGAGATGTTGACGGTCAGGTTCTCGTAGCTGACCTCCTTGGGGGATTCCGCCACGGGAACGGCGGTCCGCCGGAGCACCGCCTTGATGCGGGCCACCACCTCTTTCGTCTCAAAGGGCTTTACGATGTAATCGTCCGCGCCCAGCTCAAGGCCCAGGATCTTATCAAAGGTCTCCCCTTTCGCGGAGAGCATGATGATGGGCACGTCGCTGTTCTGACGGATCTTGCGGCACACCTGCCAGCCGTCAAGCTTTGGCAGCATCACGTCCAGCAGGATCAGCGCGGGTTTTACGGTGGAAACGCTCTCCACGGCGGAAAGGCCGTCGTTCACGATCACCGGCTGATAGCCCTCTTTCGACAGGTACAGACGCAGCAACTCACAGATGTTTTCGTCGTCGTCAACGATCAGGATTTTTTCATTCATTGCGTGTTACGGACCGCGGCCGCACGAACCGGCGCCCGACATCCGTCTTTTTTCACCTCTCTTTTTTCTCTTCTCACACGTTTTCTATCTTACTTCAATTAAAAGGTCACGTAATCCGCCAGCCGGAACGCCTCCGCAGCCCCGGACAGCTTCGCCCCGTCGATGCCCTTGATCGTCACGTCGGAAAGGTTGCCGATCTGATCCAGCACGGCGATATATTCCTCATCCGGCAGCACCGGCACGGCCTGCACGGCGGGTGCGGCGGCTGCGTCGGAAAACAGCGTTTCCGCGTCAAAGGAGGGGGAAATATAGCTCAGCACGTTCTGGGTGGGCAGCGGCAGCGCGAAGAAGGACGTGCCGAGGTAGGAAACGGCGGCGGTATCCAGTCCGAAGCTGTTCATGATCTGCGCCACCAGCGATTCGGAGGAAATGAAGGGGTTATTTACCACGCCGGAGGGCAATGACGGATCCTCGCCGGCGGGGGCCACCTGCGTTCCCTGACGCAGATCAATGTAGTAGACGCAGGTAGAGGTATTGCTGCCGGAAGTGGCCGTAACGGTGACGGCCAACGTCTGCGAAGCCTTCATGGGATCCACCGGGACCTCGGTGTAATAACCGTTGCGCACCGGGGTGCCGTTCACGTTGATGGCGACGGCGTAATCGTCGTTGTTAGTGGCGTAGGCGGTGGGATAGATCCAAATGCTGGACCGGCGGTAGCGCAGCGCAAGCTCGTAGCTTGTGATATCCGCATAGAACTCGCCGGGCTCCAGATCGAAGGCGCCGGTGTTCTCCGCGATCAGATCGAAAGCTTCTTCATAGGTGCTGTTGTCCTCGCGGACGGAAACGCCGTAATCAAGGCCGATCAGCTGCAGGATATAGAAGGGCAGCGAATCGTTTTCAATGGCGGTAGCCAGTCTGCCGGAATCCACGCTCACGTCATACCGCTCGCTGAGCATGGCGGCCATATACTTGTATTTGAGCTGATCGAAGGACTGGCCGCTGTCGGCGGAGATCCCCAGCTGTTCCACGGTCATCACCGCGATCAGGCGGAAGATCTCATCCTCGTCGGTGATCTCCTCCACGTCGTAGCCGTTGGTCCACAGCGCCAGACGAGAGGCGGCCAGGATATAGGAATCCAGCGACAGCCCGCTGCCATCCGGCATCCACTCCCGCAGCGTCTCCATATTGACGCCGGTCAGGGCGGCCAGATACTCCACCATGACCTCCTCCAGCGAAGCGCCGGCGGTCACGCCGGAAAAGGCGCCTGTCACCATGGCGGCGTAGAGGGCCCGCGCCAGCACCAGCTCGTCGGAACCGGGATCGTCGGGGTAGGTCACGCCCACGCTCTCCAGATAGACGCGGATATCGTCGTCGCTGATCTCGCCCGCCAGCACGCCGCTCGCCTGTGTGCCGAGCACGTCAAAGAAATAGAGATAAGCGGAACGCTGCGCGCCCTGATTGATGTTGTAAAGCGAGGCGTAATAGCTCACGTCCTGCGCAAAGCTCTCCGCCGTCTCCGTATAGGGATAGTCAGGCTTCGCCGTCAGCTCGCATTGCTGCGCCATCCCGTCCACGGAGGACATGTCCTCCTTGATCACTAGGTCGGTCAGCCAGGCAGGGTCCGCGGCGTCGTACTCATACTGCGTTTCAAAGGTGAAAAACGCGGCGGACGCCTCGACGAACGGGAGCATGAATATGATCAAAGCGCACAAAGAAGAAACGACCGTCTTTGTCCATCTGCGGTTCACGGTTGGTACCTCCGGTAAGGCATAATACTATTTATATAATTCTATAATAAAAAGAAATGTTTGTCAAGAGGAAACGGCTACAAAAGACAGCCAATTCTGCCGGTTATTCCCGCTCAAACGCGTAAACAGTCTCGGAAGCATACGCTTCGCCGGATTTGTAAAGACAGGAGGGAAATTCCGGGCGGTTGGGCGTATCCGGATAGAACTGGGTCTCAAGGCAGAAGCCGGTGCGCTTTTCCATGGGCTTGCCGTCCTTGCCGGGGCGGCCGCTCAGATAGTTGCCCGCATAGAACTGCACGCCGGGCAGCGTTGTATAAAAATTCATTTTAAGGCCGCTCTGTTCAGAGGCAACGGAACCGGCCTCTTTCAGCGTGCCGTCCCAGCCGTTCAGGCAGAAGTTGTGGTCGTAGCCGCCGGTCTTTTTCAGCTGGTCGTGGTCCGCCTCGATCTCTTTGCCGATGGGCTTTGCCGTGCGGAAATCAAAGGGGGTGCTCTCCACCGGCATCAGCTCACCGGTGGGGATGCTGAAATCGTCCACCGCGGTGACGGCGTCGGCGTTGATGCGCAGCACGTGGTCAAGGATCGTGCCCGCGTCATAGCCGTTCAGATTGAAATAGGCGTGATTGGTCAGGTTAATGAAGGTATCTCTGGTGGAAACGGCGTGATAGCGGATGTGCAGCGCGTCGTCGTCGCCGAAGGTGAACGTCACCTTCACGGTCGTCTCCCCCGGAAAGCCGTTGACCCCGTCGGGGCTGACGTAGCTGAACTCCACCGCGTCCGCGTCAACCACGATGGCATTCCAGAGGGCAAAGCTGAATTCACCGCCGGAGTGCAGGCAGTTCACGTCCTTTTCATTGGCCGTCAGCTCATAGCGCTTGCCGCCGATCTCAAACGCGGCGCCGCCGATGCGGTTGCACACGGGCCCCACCGTCGCGCCCTGATAGTTGGAGAGGGTCATATAGCCCTCCACGGTATCAAAGCCCAGCAGGATATCGCGGGGTTCGTCGTTTTTGTCCTTCAGCACGATGGACTGCAGCGTGGCCCCCAGCGTTAAGACGGAAACGCTGTTTTCGTTGTTGTTGGTAATGGTATAACGATAGACGGGCTGACCGTTCAGCTCGCCGAATACGGTTCTTTCCACAGACATGGCAGATTCCTCCTGCCGGTCGCACCGGCTTATTTCAGATTTATTTTATATTTTAATTTATAATTGTGTTGAAGTCAAGGGGCAATCGGCGGCCCAGCCGCTGGTCGGCATTTTTATGCACGTTTTTTTGCATAAATCTCGCCGTTCATGCAAACCGTCGGCCGACGGACAACTTTTTGACTTGACTACCGCAGCCTGATAATATATAATGATTCAGTATAAATATTTTAAGGTGAGAAAACAACTATGAGCTTTATCGAGCTGAGTTCCGTCTATAAAAAATATAACATGGGCGAAGTCACGCTGAACGCGCTGGACGGCGTCTCCTTCTCCATTGAGCAGGGGGAGCTGTGCATGGTCGTCGGCCCCAGCGGCGCGGGCAAAACCACCGTGCTGAATATTCTCGGCGGCATTGACAGCTGCGACGACGGCAAGGTACGGGTCGGCGGCGAGCTGATCAACCAGTTCAACAAGAAACGGCTGGCCTATTACCGGCGATTCGACGTGGGCTTCGTGTTCCAGTTCTACAATCTGGTGCCGAACCTGACGGCGCTGGAAAACGTGGAGCTGGCCTCACAGATCAGCAATAAAGCGCTGAACCCCCGCAAGGTACTGGAACGGGTGGGCCTCGGCGACCGGCTCAACGCCTTTCCGGCGCAGCTTTCCGGCGGCGAGCAGCAGCGTGTATCCATCGCCCGGGCGCTGGCCAAGAACCCGAAGCTGATGCTCTGCGACGAGCCCACCGGCGCGCTGGATTACAACACCGGCAAGCAGATCCTGAAGCTCTTGCAGGATACCAGCTATGAGACCGGCATGACGGTGGTCATCATCACCCACAACACCGCGCTGACCCCCATGGCGGACCGGGTGGTCACCATGCGCAACGGGCGCGTCCACCGGATCGCCATCAACGACAATCCGCTTCCCGTCTCAAGGATCGAATGGTAGGAGGAAGAGTTCCTTGTCCAACGCATTACTGAAGGATACGTTTCGCGCGATCCGGAAAAATTTCAGCCGGTACCTGTCCATCATGCTGATCGTGGCGGTGGGCACCATGTTTTTCGTGGGCATCAAGATCACCGCGCCGGATATGTCCGTCACCGCCGAATCGTACTTTATCGAGAATAACCTGATGGATATCCGGGTGCAGTCCGCCGCGGGCCTCACCGACGCGGACGTGCAGGCCATTCAGGCGCTGAACGGCGTGCAGTACGTCTCGGGCCAGAAATTCACCGACGCGCTGGTGCGGGTCAACGGCGAGATCGAGGCCGATATCGACGGCACGCAGATCAGCACCCGCGCTTACAGCATCTCGCCGGAGAAGATCGCAAGCTATCTCAGCGGCCTGAACGACGGTTCCTATATCAACCGCCCGGAGCTGCTGAACGGCCGCTACCCCA
>CADAMO010000105.1 GCA_902788995.1 Oscillospiraceae bacterium | reverse complement strand
TGGTAGAATACCATTAACATGGAGCAAAAGGAACAAATCGTATGAATTTTCTGATCATCGACGGCAACAGCATCGTCAACCGGGCGTTTTACGGCATCAAGCTGCTCAACGCCAAGGACGGCCATTTTACCAACGCCCTGTTCGGTTTTATGAATATCTTTATGAGCCTCACGGAGAACTACACGCCGGAAGCGGTGGCGGTGGCCTTCGACGTGCATGAGCCCACTTTCCGCCATAAGATGTACGACGGCTACAAGGCGGGGCGCAAGCCCATGCCGCCGGAGCTGCGCGAGCAGATGGAACCCCTGAAAGAGCTGCTTCGCGCCTACGGCTGCCATATCGTGGAATGTCCGGGCTATGAGGCGGACGATATCCTCGGCACGCTTTCCGCCGCGACCCCGGCGGGCGACCGGTGCTATATCGCCACCGGCGACCGGGACTCGCTGCAATTGGTAAAAGAAAACGTGACCGTGCTGCTGACCTCCACCAAGATGGGCCGCACCCAGACGGTGGAATACACCCCGGAAACGCTGCTGGAGGAATACGGCGTGGTTCCTTCCGGCATGATCGAGCTGAAGGCCCTGCAGGGCGACAGCTCCGACAACATCCCCGGCGTGGCGGGCGTGGGCCCCAAGACAGCGGGGGACCTGATCCGAAAATACAAAACCATCGACTATATCTACGACCATATCGACGAGATTGAAGTGACGGCGGGCGTGCGGAACAAGCTGATTGCTGATAAAGATAACGCCTTTTTCAGCCGGACTCTGGGCACCATCTGTCTGGAAGCCCCGGTGACGACCGACCTCCACGCTTACGTGCTGAACCCCCGGGACGACGAAACGCTGCTGCGGCTGCTGTCCTATCACGAGATGTTCAAATTGATCTCCCGTCTGCAATTGAATCCCGGCGCTGTGAAACCGGTCAAAGCTGAGGCGGTCAAAGCGGAACCGTCCAAAACGCTGCGCGCCGTGACGGAAGCCGACTGGCAATCGTTTGCCGCGGATAAAACGCCGGTGTACCTGACGGCGGCCTTCGACGGCGGCGAGCCTTCCGAAGTGTATTTCTGCCGCCGTGACGAGGTGCTGTACCTCTATGAGCCGGATTTCTTTGCCGCCGGTAAGCTGCTGGAACTGCTCTGCGACCCATCCGTCCCGAAGTACCTGAACGACGCCAAGCCCTTTTTCTCCTATGCCATTGCCAAGGGGCGGCGTGTGGAAAACGTCGTCTTCGATCTGTCGCTGGCGGCCTATCTGCTGGACCCCAACGCCTCCGAGTACGCCGTGGGGCAGTTGGCCCTCAGCTACCGGGTGCCGCTGACCGCGCCTGCTGCTGCCGATGACAAGGCCAAAGCTTACGCGGAAGCGCACAGCGACGCGGTACAGGCGGCGGGGGCCTTCCCCGTGCTCTGCGACCGGCTCTCTGCGGAGCTTTCGGAGCGGGAGGAAACCGCCCTTCTGACGGACATGGAGATCCCCCTGGCAGAGGTGCTGGCGGATATGGAGCTGGCGGGCATCCGCGTGAACGAGACGGATATCCGCGCCTATTCCGAAAAGCTGACCGCCCTGATCGCCTCCCTTGAAACGGAGATCCATGAAGCGGCAGGGGAGGTCTTCAATATCAATTCCCCCAAGCAGTTGGGGGTGATCCTCTTTGAAAAGCTGGGCATCCCGGCGAAAAAGAAGACCAAGACCGGGTATTCCACCAACGCGGAGGTGCTGGAAGCGCTGGCGGAGGACTATCCCATTGTCTCCAAGATCCTCGAATACCGCACCTACAGCAAGCTGAAATCCACCTACTGCGACGGGCTGCTGGCGGCGGTGGACCCGGACGGCCGCGTGCGCTGCACCTTCAACCAAAAAGAAACCAGAACGGGCCGCTTGTCTTCTACAGAGCCCAATCTGCAGAATATCCCGGTCCGCACCGCCGTGGGAAGGGAATTCCGCAAGTTCTTTGTGGCCGAGGAGGGAAAGGTCATCGTGGACGCGGACTATTCCCAGATCGAACTGCGGGTGCTGGCGGACCTGTCCGGCGACGAAAATATGATCGGCGCCTTCAATTCCGGCACCGACGTCCACGCCGTCACCGCCTCCAAGGTGTTCGGCGTGCCGCTGGAAGAGGTGACGGGCGAGCTGCGCAGCAAGGCCAAGGCGGTCAATTTCGGCATCGTCTACGGCATCGGGGCGTTTTCGCTGTCCAAAAATATCCATTCCACCCGGCAGGAGGCGGAGAGCTTCATCAACGCCTATCTGACGCTTTACAGCGGCATCGACCGGTACATGAAGGAATGTATCGAAAAAGCAAAGAAGCTGGGTTACGCGGAGACGATCTTCCACCGCCGCCGGTATCTCCCGGAGCTGACCTCCTCCAACCACATGATCAAGGCCTTCGGAGAACGGGTGGCGCGGAATATGCCCATTCAGGGCACGGCCGCGGATATCATCAAGATCGCCATGGTCAACGTGTTCCGCCGTCTGAATAAGGACCACCCGGAGGCGCGGCTCATCATGCAGGTCCACGACGAACTGATGGTGGAATGCCCGGAGCAGGAATCCGAAACCATCCGGCAGCTTTTGAAAGAGGAGATGGAAAACGCGGTGAAGCTGAAGGTACTGCTGTCCGTGGACGCCCACGCGGGACGCTCCTGGTATGAGGCGAAGGGCTGACGATGGATTATCTTATCAGAAAAGCCGTCGCTGCCGACGCCCCCGCCGTCGCGGCAATGGAGGCCGCCTGCTTCTCCGCCCCGTGGAGCCTTGCGCAGATTGCGGACGAGATCGGGAAAGGAAACGCCCTGTTCTTCGTCGCGGAATCCGGCGGCGCCGTCTGCGGCTACGTCAGCGCGGAGGATATCTGCGGCGAGTGCTATATGAACAATCTGGCGGTGGCAAGCGCCTGTCGCCGCCGTGGGATCGCCGCCGCGCTGATGCGCTCGCTGACGGAAGCGGCAAAATCCCGCGGCTGTGAATTCCTCACGCTGGAGGTGCGGGAGGGCAACGTCCCGGCAAGAAATCTATATGAAACCTTTGGCTTTTCCCTGGCGGGCGTGCGGAAACACTTCTATGACGCGCCGAAGGAAAACGCCTGTATCTACACGTTATATTTCGATAAGGATGAACCATGAATATTTTAGCCATTGAATCTTCCTGCGACGACACCGGCGTCGCGGTGGTCAAGGACGGCAGGGAAGTGCTGTCGTCGGTGATCGCCTCCCAGGTGCCGGAGCATATCTTATACGGCGGCGTGGTGCCGGAGATTGCCTCCCGTCGCCACTGCGAATCCATCTACGGCGTCACGGAGAAGGCGCTGGAGGACGCAGGGCTTACCCTGTCGGAGATCGACGCCATCGCCTGTACTTACGCGCCGGGGCTGATCGGCGCGCTGCTGGTGGGCGTCAACTTCGCCAAGGGCCTGTCCTATGCCACCGGCAAGCCGCTGATCCCCGTTCACCATCTGCGGGGGCACGTTGCCAGCAACTATATCACCCACCCGGAGCTGGAGCCGCCCTTCCTCGCGCTGGTTGTCTCCGGCGGGCATACCCACCTGATCCACGTGAAGGACTATACGGATTACGAAGTCATCGGCCGCACCCGGGACGACGCGGCGGGGGAGGCTATGGATAAGGCCGCCCGCGCCATGGGACTGCCGTACCCCGGCGGGCTGAATCTGGATAAGGCGGCCCAGGGCGGCGACGAGAAGGCCTATCCGTTTCCGTCCCCCCACGTGGACAACGCCGAATTCGATTTCAGCTTTTCCGGCATGAAGACCTCCGTCGTCAATCTGATCCACAACAAGGAGCAGAAGGGGGAGCCCATCGACGTGCAAAATATCGGCGCGTCCTATATTCACTGCGTGGTGCGTTCTCTCTGCAACCGGACGGAGAAGGCCATCGAGCGGTTTGCCCCTGAAAAGGTTGTGGTGGCCGGGGGCGTCTCCGCCAACAGCTTTTTGCGTCGGGATATGAAGAAGCTGTGCAAAAAGCACCGGGTGAAGCTGTATTTTCCCGAGCTGAAATACTGCGGGGACAACGCCGCCATGATCGGCTCCCAGGCGTATTATGAATATCAGAAAGGCCATATCGCCGATTTAAAATTGAACGCCGCCGCCGTCTTGGATATTGACAAATGACCCGGTTTATCATATAATAGCTCTGATTTAAAAAAATACCATCACCAATGAAAGGGGTAATACTATGGCATTAACCACCAACAAGTCCATCCTTTCCTGGATCGACGAAAAAGCGGAACTGGTCAAGCCGGACAGCATCGTCTGGATCGACGGTTCCGAAGAACAGCTTCAGGCGCTTCGCGAGGAGGCCATCAAGACCGGCGAAATGATCAAGCTGAACGAGGAAAAGCTCCCCGGTTGCCTGCTCCACCGCACCAAGCCCAACGACGTGGCCCGTGTGGAGGACAGGACCCTCATCTGCACCCCCACCGAGGAAGAGGCCGGCCCCACCAACCACTGGATGGAGCCCTCCGCCTGCTATAAAATGCTCTACGACATCGCCCGCGATTCCTATAAAGGCCGTACCATGTACGTGATCCCTTACTCCATGGGCCCCGTGGGTTCCAAGTTCTCCAAGGTCGGCATCGAGCTGACCGACTCCATCTACGTGGTGCTGAACATGGCCATCATGACCCGCATCGGCAAGGCCGTCATGGACGTGCTGGGCGATTCCGACGACTGGGTGCGCGGCCTGCACTGCAAGTGCGACGTGGACGCCGAAAAGCGCTGGATCTGCCAGTTCCCGCAGGATAACACCATCATCTCCGTCAACTCCGCCTACGGCGGCAACGTGCTGCTGGGCAAAAAGTGCTTCGCCCTGCGCATCGCCTCCTATCAGGGCTGGAAAGAGGGCTGGCAGGCCGAGCATATGCTGATCCTCTGCGTCGAAAAGCCCAACGGCGAGAAGAAGTATATCTGCGCCGCGTTCCCGTCCGCCTGCGGCAAGACCAACCTTGCCATGCTGATCCCGCCGGAAGGCTACAAGAAGGCCGGTTACAAGGTCTGGACCGTCGGCGACGACATCTCCTGGATCCGCAAGGGCCCCGACGGCAGGCTGTACGCCATCAACCCGGAGAACGGTTTCTTCGGCGTGGCCCCCGGCACCAATATGAAGTCCAACCCCAACGCCCTGATCTCCACCCAGAAGGGCACCATCTTCACCAACGTCTGCCACAATCTGGACGACAACACCGTCTGGTGGGAAGGCCTCGACAAGAATCCGCCCACCAACGCCATCGACTGGAAGGGCCAGCCCTGGAACGGCAAAGAGAGCACCGAAAAGGGCGCGCATCCCAACTCCCGGTTCACGGCTCCCGCCGTCAACTGCCCCTGCCTGAGCTCCGAATTTGAGAATCCGGACGGCGTGCCGATCTCCGCTATCGTCTTCGGCGGCAGACGCGCCAAGCTGGCTCCGCTGGTATATCAGTCCCGCGACTGGAACAACGGCGTGTTCGTGGGCTCCATCATGGCTTCCGAAACCACCGCCGCCGCGGCCGGCGCTGTCGGCGTGGTGCGCCGCGACCCCATGGCCATGATCCCCTTCTGCGGCTACAACATGGGCGACTACTGGCAGCACTGGATCGACATCGGCAAGACCCTTGACGCCGATAAGGCCCCCAAGATCTTCAACGTCAACTGGTTCCGCAAGGACGACGAGGGCAACTTCATGTGGCCCGGCTTCGGCGACAACCTTCGCGTGCTCAACTGGATCCTTGACCGCTGCGACGGCAAGGTGGACGCGAAAGAGACCGCCATCGGCTACGTGCCCTACGCCAAGGATATCGACCTGACCGGTATCGAGGACGAGGTCCCCTTCGAGAATCTGGAAAAGATCCTCACCGTGGAAAACGACCTGTGGGCGGAAGAGGTCCCCGGTATCGAGGAGTTCTATGCCAAGTTCGGCGACAAGCTCCCCGCCACCCTGCGCGGCGAGCTGGATACCCTGAAAGCTAACCTGAAATAAGCGATTTTTGCGTAATAAAAGCCTGTCGGATTTTCCGGCGGGCTTTTGTTTTTCACATCACGGATGGTTGTGGGGTTTAATATCGACGAATTGGCAGTCAGGATGTTTGGTTTTACTGAAACCTTATCCACGGCGGTAGCGCGGCACCTCAGTGCCGCTGCGAGGGAGAAGTTACATCACGTAGCACGGCGCATTGCGCCGTCTGGCGTATCAGATTAATATAACTGAATTGTAGCAGAGAACTTGTTCCAAAGGGTATCATGCAGAGGAAAAACAAATCATTATAGGGACATGCCCGACGGCGCAATGCGCCGTGCTACGATAGTTGTTTGCGCAAAGAGCGGCACTGAGGTGCCGCGCTACCGAAGTTACCCCGACAAATTCAGATTGCTGTAACCGCTTTTTCGTGATAAATCGGATTATTCTTGTGACCGTTTCACTTCTGTTTCCGTCATATTCGGTGAAGGGACCTTCAAAGAAAGGATGACCATTATGACTGACAATGAAATCATCCGCCTGTTTTTTGCCCGCAGCGAGAAGGCGATCCGGGCCTGCAGGTTGCAATACGGCAGGCTGTGCCGCTCCGTCGCCATGCACGTTCTCGGCCGGCGCGAGGACGCGGAGGAAGCGGAAAACGATACCTATCTGCGGGCGTGGAACGCGATCCCGCCGGAGGAACCCGCGCATCTCGGGGCGTATCTGGCTGCCGTTTGCCGCAGGCTTTCTATCGACCGTCTGCGGGCAGACAAAAGCCGCAAACGGGGCGGGGGAGGCTACCGGCTTTCCGTCGAAGAGCTGGACGGGACGCTGGCGGATCTCTCCGACGGGCCTGCTCAAACGGCGGAGTGGAAGGACCTGATCGAACGGTTCCTTGATACGCTGTCGGCGGACCAGCGGCGGATCTTCCTGCTTCGCTACTGGTGGGCGCTGACTGTCAAAGAGGTGGCGCGGGAGACCTCCTGCGGGGAAAGCGCGGTAAAAATGTCGCTGTCCCGCAGCAGGGCGAAGCTGCGCGAATTCTTGGAAAAGGAAGGGTTTTGAGATGAATACGGAACGGTTCCATGAACAATTGGGGGAGATCGACCTGAAATACGTCAGCGAGAGCGCTCCCCGTCTGAAAAAGAATAAACGGCCGTGGATCTCCGCCGTGGCGGCGGTGCTGGTCGTCGCGGTCGTCCTCGGCGTGTTTTTCGGCCGGGGCGGCAAGCCGGAAAGCGTGACGCCGGTCCCCGGCGCCGTTAAAAGCTTCGCGGTCAGCGTGCCGCAATACCCGGAATCGGTGCCTTACCCGTCCAGTGAGGTGACAGGGTATGATGAATGGGCGAAAAACCGGATGGAACGCCGCCAATTTGACGGCGCGGGCAGCGACCTGAAAGACTTTTTCGCAAGGGCCAACGCGGCGGTGCTGGGCGATATCCGGCAGAATACGGTCTTTTCCCCGCTGAACACCTTCATGGCGCTGGCCATGCTGGCGGAGGTGACGGACGGGAACAGCCGCGCGCAGGTGCTGGACGCATTGGGTGTGGCGGACGTGGAAACGCTGCGGGACAAGACTTACCGCGTGTGGAACGCCAACTATTCCAACGACGGCGCGGTCACTAGTATTCTGGGAAATTCGGTATGGCTGTCCGACGGGCTCGAATACCGGCAGGAAGTTCTGGATACCCTGGCGCGGTCTTATTTCGCCTCTTCTTTCCGGGGGGATTTTTCCGATAGCCGGTATCAGAACGCCATGCGGCAATGGATCAGCGAACAGACCGGCGGATTGCTGCAGCAGCAGGCGGGGAACCTCGATCTTTCGCCGGAAACGGTGCTGACGCTCCTTTCCACGCTCTATTTCCGCGCCAAATGGAGCGATGAATTTTCCGAAAGCGATACGGCGGACGCGGTTTTCCACGGGGAATCCGGGGACGTGTCCGTTCCCTTCATGCACAGGGATGACGTGTATGGCGCGTATTATTTCGGCGAGCGCTTCGGCGCGGTGCGGCTGTACCTGCGCGAGGGCGGCGACATGTGGTTCCTTTTGCCGGACGAGGGCGTAACGCCGGACACGTTGTTCCGCGACACCGAGGCGCAGGCGCTGATGGCGGTGATGGACGATTGGGAGGCGCAGGAAAGCTATCCGAATCACAAGTCGCTAAAGATCCACCTGTCCGTGCCGCGCTTTGACGTGAGCAGCGAGCTGGACCTGAAACAGGCCGTCGTCGCGCTGGGCGTGACGGACGTATTCGATATGGCGCGGGCGGATTTTACCCCTCTGACGCAGAACGTCCCCGTGGCGGTGGATCAGATCCGCCACGGCGCAAGGGTGGCGATCGACGAGGAGGGGGTTACCGCCGCTTCGTTTACCGCCATCATCGGCGCAGGCGCTACCATGCCGCCGGAGGAGGAGATGGATTTCGTGCTGGACCGGCCCTTTGCCTTTGTCATCACCGGCCTCGACGGTCTGCCTCTGTTCGCCGGGACGGTATGGGATATCGATTGACGGACAGCCGATTTCAGAATCATAAAAAGGGGGACGGCAGTTATTCCGCTGCCGTCCCGTCTGTTTTCAGTATGGCGTATTCCGCGATATCCAGGAATTCGCCGTCTCTGCTTTTGAAGGCTTCCCGGTGCGTTCCCTCATAGGTCAGGCCGCATTTCTGCGCCACCCGGCCGGAGGCGGGGTTTTTGACGGCGTGACAGATCACGACACGGTGGCAGCCGACTTCTTTAAATAAGAACCGGATCACGGCTTTTGCAGCCTCGGTCATCAGACCCTTGTTCCAGTAATTGTAACCCATGCAGTAGCCCAGCTCCGCCGATTCATTCCTGTCGCTCTGGCGCACCACGGAAAGACTGCCGATGCAATGACCCTCGTACTCCATCGCCCAGTTGTAGCAGTTGTCGTTTTCATAGCCTTTGACCCAGTCCCGCAGCAGCGCGGCGGTGGCTTCCTTGGAAGCGTGCGGTTCCCAGGAGAGAAATTTCGTCACCCGCGGGTCGCAGGCCCAGTTCTCGTACATCTCCTGCGCGTCCTCCACCGTAAACCGCCTGTCCATTATCAGCCGCAGCCTCCGCAGGTAGAGCAGGAGCCGGTGCAGCCTGTTGAAGGCTCACAGGTCTCGGGATCCTCGCCGTTTGCGCAGAGAGTGATGATCTGGTTCATGTTGTTCACCAGTGCTTCCAGCGCTTTCTGTGCCGCAGAAAAAACCATCATATTGCGGTTGCTCATTATCTTCTGGTAGACATCCTTGATGCCCTGATCCAGCTCCTTGATCCTGTCGGTGTCCTTGTCTTCCTTGATGATCTCGGTGTTGAGCTGGCTGCGCATCTCCTCAAAGCTGGCTATCTGCTTCTGGAGCTCCTCGTCGTTGTCGTTGGCTCTCTTTGCCAGGTCATAGGCGATGTAGCGGTCGTCGTTCTGGAGAGCCTTTCCCAGCTCTCTTGTCATTTCAATGATATCCATTTTTTATTCTCCTTGTGTTATAGTTTTTTCCCAGTTTTCCAGGAAGCTCAGGTCTGCGCCCTGATGCTCCTCGTTTTCGTTGGTGTATCTGCCGTCCTGGCCTACGTTGAATACCCAGGTGACCGGCTCTCCGGAGCCGTACCATATCTCCGCAAAGGCTATGAACTTATATCCCTGGGACATGACGATGTTGTAGAACTCGTCAGAATCGGCGTACTCGGTCTCCAGCTCGCCTCCGGCGCTGATGAGCTGTCCGTCTGCCACAGTGTACTGCACTGCGGTGCCGTAGCCCATGTGTCCGGTGAGCAGAGCCATGCAGCCGCTCATGATATTTTCTCCGAAGGATGTGTGGCTGCCGGGAAGGGGCTCGCCGATGGTGACTGCGCTGCCGTTTTCCATGGTGTAGACGCTTACCATGTAGTCGGCCTCGCAGGTGCCGGTCTTTACAAGCAGCTCCGGTGAGCTGTCTCCGAAGAAATCAAAAAGGGCATAGCTAACGGATCCCAGCTCTGCGGAGACCTTGCTGCACTCGCTGGTGATGACCTCCTTGTAGGCGGAAACGTAGTCCTGAGATATCTCATCGCCGCCCCTTCCGGCAGGTGCGTCGGTCACTTCCTCTGCTGCGCTCTCCGGTGAAGGCTCAGCAGGTGCTTCCGGCGCTTCG
>CADAMO010000104.1 GCA_902788995.1 Oscillospiraceae bacterium | reverse complement strand
CAAAAAACATGGCGAAATATTACTTCGGCAATCATAAAACCGTCGTTTATCATTCAAATTATTTAATTGCCGAAGTAATATATAAAAGACAAAAGGAGCACCGAAAATTTGTCAGATTGCTTCTTGTTTTAAACAAATATAGCCGATATAATAGAATAGGAGTATCCAAAACAAGAAATGAGGGGGAAATGAAATGAACCAATACGACGTCATTGTCGTGGGCGCCGGCAACGGCGGGCTGGCCGCCGCTGCGAAAACGGCGAAGGAGGGTTATAAAACCCTGCTGCTGGAAAAGCACAACCTGCCCGGCGGCTGCGCCACCAGCTTCCGCAGGGGGCGGTTTGAATTTGAGCCGTCGCTGCACGAGCTGTGCCATTATTGTACCGCCGAAGAACTGGCCTCGACGGAAAACATCTTTGAAGAGCTGGGGATCGACGTGCCGCTGGCGAAGGAAAGCACCGTATTCCGCACCATCTCCCGCGGGGAGGACGGCTACGACGTGACGCTGCGCACCGGCGACGAAGCGTTTCTGGACGATCTGGAGGCGGCCGTACCGGGCTGCCGTGAGAGCGCCGCGGCATTTCTGAAGCTGAACGACGAGCTGGACGACGCCATGCGCTATACCGAAAAGAACCCGATCCCGAACCCCGCCGTGCTGATGTCCAAATACTCCACCTTCCTGCGGGTGGCCTCCCACTCCACGGATGAAGTGATGGACGCCATGGGGATCCCGAAGAAAGCGCAGAGCATTCTCGGCACCTATTGGGGCTATCTGGGCGTGCCGACGGACGAGCTGAACGGCCTGCACTACCTGAGCCTGCTGTGCGCCTATCTGCGCGGCAGACCCTCTATGCCCTATCACCGCAGCCATGAGCTGTCGCTGGCGCTGGTCAAGAACATTCAGGAGAACGGCGGCGAGATCCGCTATAACAGCGAGGTGACCAAGTTCCTCTATGATGAAAACGGCGTGACCATCGGCGTGTGCTGCGGCGAGCAGCGCTTCTACGCGAAGCCGATCATCTCCAATATCATTCCCCACAACGTGTTCAACCGGTCCGACAACCGGAAAATCAATCAGAGGATGCGCAAGCTGGCCAACGCCCGCCGCTTCGGCATGTCCGTCGTGACGGTCTATCTGGGTCTTGACTGTACCATGGAAGAGCTGGGCGTCAAAGATTACAGCGTCTTTGTGCAGAGCGATAACAACAGCCGCGTGCAGTTCAACGACTGCAAAGACGGCTTCGGCATGTATATCGTCAACTGCCTCAACCGGGTGATCCCCGACTGCACGCCGGAGGGCACCTGCACCCTGTTCTTCACCATCCCCGTCTTCCCCGGCCAGTTCCCGGAGAAGATGGCGCCGCAGGAATACAAGGCCTACAAAAACGACCTGGCCCGCAAATACATTGAAGACTACGAAAAGCTGATGGGCATTTCCATCATACCGCACATCGAAGAGATCAGCATCGCCCCCCCCCGTGACCTTCGCCCGCTATCTCGGCACGCCGGAGGGCACCATCTACGGCTATGAAAACAGCGGTGTGGACAACGTGGTGATGCGCACCGCCATGAAGGACCTGGATTACAACATGCCCCACATCCATTACTGCGGCGGGCACTACGTGCGCGGGGACGGTTTTCCTTCCGGCTATATCACCGGAATGATGGCCGCCAACGCCGCCATCAACGAGCTGAGGAGGGACAAATAAGATGGCAAAGCAGAAAACAGGCATTGAACAGCTCAGCGCGGGCCGCTTCCTGAAGCTGGCGGCGGACAGGCTGAAATTCGTCTCGGCCGCCTCCGACGCGCCGGTCTCCGATCTGAAGGATCACCTTCAGAACCAGCTGGCGGAGGCGCTGCACCCCCACGTACAGTTCCTGACCGTCGGCGAAGTGATCGTCCACAGCGACGATATGAAAAGCTATATCCTGCGGGCCGACCCGCAGCGGGGAACGAAACAGCCCGCCTGGTTCTCCGCCGGTCAGTATCTCAGCATCGCGGTCTTTATCGACGGCAAAATGTACTGCCGCCCCTATTCCATCGCCTCTTCTCCCCGCGACACGCTGGACGGTTTTTATATGATCACCGTAAAGCGCGTGCAGGGCGGCGTTGTCAGCGGTTATATCCTTGATAACTGGAAGGTCGGCACGTCCGCAGCGGCTTCCGCGCCGCTGGGCGAGTTCACCTATGAGCCTCTGCGGGACGCCAAAACCGTGATCGGCATTGCCGGCGGCAGCGGCATAACTCCCTTCCGTTCCTTTGCCAAGGCCATCAGCGAAGGGGACGAGGACTTCAACCTGGTGCTGCTCTACGGCAGCCGGACGCTGAACGACGCGGTTTTCAGCGATGAAATCGCCGCCATGGCGAAGGACTGCGACAAAATCAAGCTGGTCAACGTGCTCAGCGACGAAAAGGTCAGAGGCAAAGAAAACGGCTTTATCACCGCCAAGCTTATCAGGAAATACGCTCCCAAAGAGGGGGATTACTCCATCTTCCTCTGCGGCCCCCAGGCTATGTACCGGTTTGCCGATAAGGAGATCGAAACGCTGAACCTGCGGCGCAAATTCGTCCGCCACGAGCTGTTCGGCGAATACTTCCACCCCGAAAACGACGCGGAGTATCACGGCGACGCGGAAAAGACCTATCAGGTCACCGTCCGCATGGCGGGCAAGACCACGGTCATCCCCTGCAAGGGGAACACTTCCCTGCTGCGGGCCATGGAGGACGCCGGGTTGAATCCGCCCAGCGACTGCCGTTCCGGCCGGTGCGGCTGGTGCCATTCCCAGCTGCTTGCCGGCGAGGTCTATACGCCCGCGTCCGTGGACGGACGGCGGGAAGCCGACCTGATCTACGGCTATATCCACCCCTGCTGCGCATTCCCCGAGACGGACGTGACCATCGACGTGCCCCCGATGCCGGGACTGTAAGATTTTCTGAAACAGGAGGCTGCAAACATGAAAAAAGTACGTGTGGGGGTGCTGGGCGCGCACCGCGGCAGGACCATGATCCAGTACTGCAAGCAGGCGGAAAACGCGGAAGTGGTGGCCGTCTGCGATAAAGCGCCCTATGAGCTGGAAAAGGTTCGCCGGGAGGCGGAGGGGCTGCCCATCGCCTATTACGATAATTTTGACGAGTTCATCCTTCATGATATGGACGCGGTGGTACTGGCCAACTACGCCACCGAGCACGCCCCCTTCGCCATCCGCTGCCTCAACGCCGGCAAGCACGTCTTTTCCGAGGTGCTGCCCGTGCAGACCATGAAGGAAGCGGTGGAGCTGGTGGAAGCAGTGGAAAAAACCGGGCTGATTTACGCCTACGGTGAAAACTACTGCTATATGGCCGCGCCCCGTGAAATGCGCCGCTTATACAGAGAAGGAAAGATCGGCGTTTTTGAATACGGCGAGGGCGAATACGTTCACAACTGCGAGTCCATCTGGCCGGAGATCACCTACGGCGAGCCGGACCACTGGCGCAACAATATGTATTCCACCTTCTACTGCACCCACTCCCTCGGCCCCATTCTCCATATCACCGGGCTGCGCCCCGTCTCCGTGGTGGGGTTTGAAAGCAGCAACAACGAGCGCCGCTTCCGTCAGGGCAGCCGCGCCGCCAGCTTCGGCGTGGAGATGGTGACCCTTGAAAACGGGGCGCTGGTCAAGAGCATCCACGGGGGACTTTATAAAAACAACATCTCCTACGTGGTCTACGGCTCCAAGGGACGGATGGAATCCGCCAGAGAGGACGCGGGGATGCAGATGTTTGAACGCATTTACGTCAACGCGGACGAGGTGGAGGCCGATTACGCCCATCCCGGCAAGATCGAAACGTATCTCCCCGCAGAACGGGAGAAGGAGAGCAAGGCCTTCGGTCACGGCGGTTCGGATTTCTGGTCCATGTACTATTTCATCCAGCGGATCCTCGGCGACGAAACCGCCGATACCATCGACGTCTATGAGGCGCTGGATATGTTCCTGCCGGGCATGTTCGCCTTCCGTTCCATTCTGAAGGGCAGCCTGCCGATGGAGATCCCGGATCTGCGCGACCCGGCCCAGAGGGACAAGTGGCGCAGCGATACGGCCTGTACAGACCCGAACGTCGCGGGCGACCAGCTGCTGCCCACCTGCAAGGGCGGAACGCCGGAGATCCCCATGGAGGTCTACGAAAAGGTCCGCCGGGACTGGGAGAAATTCCTGGCCGAAAGAGAAGCCAGAGAAACGCAATAAAACCTGTCAATCATGCAGACCGCCGGAGAAGCGCTTACTTCTCCGGCGGCTTTTTCCTATATTTCTTTTGTTTATCTTTGATTTTTACTATCCTACGCCATCAGGCCGTTGGCGACGCACCAGTCGTGGAAGGAGCGCAGGCTGCGCAGCCGGGCGGAGGAAAGCTGCTGGCCGCCCCGGTTGATCGCCTTCATTCCGGCAACGCCCTGCAGCTGCACCAGATATTTGGCGGAGCAGTTGAAGCCGCTGTCGATGGCGTTATCCAGCAGGATGATTTCGTTATAACGCTGCTCGGCCAGGGCCATATCGCCGCTCATGAACGCCTCGAAGAAGCGCTGGAAGAAAGCGCCGCCGCAGGCTGTGGGCGTCGCCATAACGCCCCGGGCCCCCGCCTTGAAGGCGTCAAAAAGGAAGGGCATATTCGCCTGGATCACGCAGGATTCCCCTTTTTCCTCGATCTTGGAGGTGATGCCTTCCAGCGTGCAGGTGGTATCCTTGATGCCGTAGATGCCGCACTCCCGCACCAGCCTGCCGTAGCATTCGCCGCTGATGAGATGGGGGCGCAGGCCGGGGAATTCATACATAAACACGGGCAGATCGGTGAATTGTTTCAGTTCGCCCACGTAGCTGACCAGCCGGTCGGGATCGTTGCCGAAGCCCTTGGTGGTGAAGACGATGCCGTCAACGCCGGTGGCGGTCATGCGCTTGACCTCTTCCACCTGGGCGAACCAGGAGGGCTCCATATTGGCGGTGGCGACGACGGTGGTGTTACCCTTGTGCTTCACGGTCAGTTCCGCCAGCTTCAGACGCTCCTCCAACTTCAGCTCCGCCATTTCGGAGCTGCCGCAGACGGCGAACAGGTGTTCCACGCCCTGCGCGACCTGCCACTCAGCATATTCTTCGTATGCCTCGTAATTGACGGACAGATCGTCGTGGTACGGGGTCAGCATCAGCGAGTAAATTCCGGTATAGTTTTCAGATAATTTTGACATAATCGATTTCGCGCCCTCCGGCGCAGCCTCCTGTATAAAATGTTTTATAAATTGATTATCATTTCAGCCCTTTGGGGCGTAAAGCGCAATATTCAGGTCCACCCTGCCGTTGATGCCGCTGACCGTGCCGCTCTCGGTGTACTGCCAGATCCAGTAGTCATAGATAAAAGAAGGATAGTCGGCGTATTCGGCGTACCAGAAACGGTAGGCGGAAAGAAGCGACAATTGCAGGCTGAAATAGCCGTGCTCCCGGTTAAAGTAGATCACAGACTGATATCCTTCGGCCTCCATCTGATCACAGAACGCCTTGCAGAAGGACGTGATCAGCTCCGGCGCGATATTGGCGGTCCGGGCGGAAGCGTCCGACACGTGCTCCCAGTCATAGGCGACGGGGAAATCCAGCGCGCGGCCATTGAGGAGCTGCAGCACGTACTGCGCCTCCTGCGCGGCTTCGGCAATGTTGACCGCCTGTGAGAAGAAATAAACGCCCACTTTCAGGCCGGCCGCACGGGCACCGGCGTAGTTTGCTTCAAACTTTTCATCCTCATAGATCTTGCCTTCGGGGCCGTATCCTCTGCCGCCGATGCGCAGCATGGCAAAGTCGATGCCGTCCGCCGCCACGGCGTTCCAGTCAATGTCGTCCTGAAACACGGAAACGTCAACGCCCGTCAGCGTCAAAACGGATTCGTCGTCGTAAACGAAGCGGCCGTTATCGAGCCTCCGAAAAAGCTGCGGGTCAAAGGCGCTCATATCCACGTTTTCAAAGACGGGCACTTCCTTGCCGTTCACGTCGGTCACGTATTCCGGCGCGGCGGTGGTGGGCGGTTCGGTGGTTTCCTCCTCTCCGAACAGGGAGAACCGGCAGCCGGTGAAAGCCGTCAGCAGCGCGGCGCAGAGAAGAACGGACAGCAGTTTTTTCATCATCAAGCAACCTTTCTCAACGGTTTTTCAGATCGTTGAGGTCGTAGGGAGTAGTCTGGTAGACAAAGTAGTTGAGCCAGTTGCAGTAGAGAAGATTGGCGTGGGCGCGCCATCTTACCACGGGGGGCCGGGTGGGATCGTCCTCCGGGAAATAGTTCACCGGCACGTCAATGGGCAGCCCCTTGGCGACGTCCCGCTCGTATTCCTCTTTCAGCGTTTCGGCGTCGTATTCCGAATGCCCCATGATATAGACCTGACGGCCCTTATCGGTCGTGACGGCGTAAACGCCCGCCTCCGGCGAGGAAGCGAGGATCCGCAGCTCCGGGTGGGCCTCGATATCCTCCCGACGGACGGAGGTATGGCGGGAATGGGGCACCCAGAAATCGTCGTCAAATCCTCTGAACAGGATGGAGCGCTTATATTCCACCGTATGGCGGAACACGCCGAACATTTTTTTCGGCAGCTCATATTTATTGATGCCGTAATGGTAGTAAAGCCCGGCCTGCGCCCCCCAGCAGATGTGCAGCGTGCTGTGAACGTGGGTCTTGCTCCACTCCATAATCTCGCACAGCTCCTGCCAGTAATCCACCTCTTCAAAGGGCATCTGTTCCACCGGCGCGCCGGTGATGATCATGCCGTCGTAATAGCCGTCCCTGATATCGTCGAAGGTTTTGTAAAACGCCAGCATGTGCTCTTCCGGCACGTGCTGCGACACGTGCGTCGCGGTGCGTACCAGCTCCAGTTCGATCTGAAGGGGCGTGTTGCCGAGGATGCGGGAAAGCTGTGTCTCCGTGGTGATCTTTTTCGGCATCAGGTTCAGCACGATGATCTTCAAAGGGCGGATATCCTGCGTGATGGCGCGGGTCTCCGTCATGACGAATATGTTCTCTTCCGCCAGCGTTTTCACCGCCGGAAGCTCATTGGGTATTTTGATGGGCATGGGATTCGGTTCCTTTCGGGAGGGTTCAGATGCAGCGCAGGGCGCTTTCCAGATCGGCGATCAGGTCGGCGCTGTTTTCAAGGCCGCAGGAAAGACGGACAAGGTCGGAGGGGACGCCGGCGGCGATCAGCTCTTCCTCGTTCATCTGACGGTGGGTGGAATTGGCCGGGTGCAGGCAGCAGGAACGGGCGTCCGCCACATGGGTCTCGATGGCGATCAGCCGCAGGTTCTTCATAAAGGTCTCCGCCGCCTTTCTGCCGCCCTTGACGCCGAAGCTGACCACGCCGCAGGTACCCTCCGGCATATATTTCTTTGCCAGCGCGTACTGGGGATCGGTGGGAAGACCCGCGTAGTTGACCCAGCTGATCTTATCGCTGTTTGCAAGGAACGTGGCCACGGCCAACGCGTTTTCGCAGTGGCGGCGGATGCGCACGTGAAGGCTTTCAAGCCCCAGGTTCAGCAAAAAAGCGCTGTTGGGGGAGGGCGTGCAGCCCAGGTCGCGCATCAGCTGCGCGGTGGCTTTATAGATGAAGGCGCCTCCCTGGCCGAATTTTTCCGCATAGGTGATGCCGTGGTAGCTATCATCCGGGGTGCAAAGGCCGGGGAATTTCTCCGCGTGGGCCATCCAGTCAAATTTGCCGGAATCCACGATGGCGCCGCCGACAGCCGCGCCGTGGCCGTCCATATATTTGGTGGTGGAGTGGGTCACGATATCCGCGCCCCATTCAAAAGGACGGCAGTTGACGGGCGTGGGAAAGGTATTGTCGATAATCAGCGGTACGCCGTGACGGTGGGCCGCGTCGGCGAATTTCTCAATATCCAGCACCTTAAGGGCGGGGTTGGCGATGGTTTCACCGAAGACCAGCTTCGTGTTGGGGCGGAAGGCCGCGTCCAGCTCTTCTTCGCTGCACGCCGGGTCCACGAAGGTAACGTCGATGCCCATCTTTTTGAAGGTCACCGCAAAGAGGTTATAGGTGCCGCCGTAGATGGTGGAGGAAGAGACGATATGACCGCCCGCCTCACAGATATTGAAGGCCGCGAAGAAGTTGGCCGCCATACCGGAGGAGGTCAGCATGGCCGCCGAGCCTCCTTCCATGTCGCAGATCTTGGCCGCCACCAGGTCGCAGGTGGGGTTCTGCAGCCGGGAATAGAAATAACCGCTGGCCTCAAGGTCGAAGAGCTTGCCCATATCTTCGCTGGTGTCATATTTAAAAGTCGTGCTCTGATAGATCGGGATCTGACGCGGCTCGCCGTTGTTGGGGCGGTAGCCGCTTTGCACGCATTTGGTCTCAATCATGAAATCGCTCATTTTATCTGTCCCCTTTACTCATAATTATTTTATATCATATCATTTTCATTGACGCATGTCAAATAACAAGTGGCGGGAAATATCACAAATTTAGCTATTTACATCTATTTATTTTTGTGTTAAAATATGATAGCAAGATTATGAAAGGAAGTCTCTTTGTTTATGAATAAGAAGTTTTCTTTGAAATTGCTTTCACTTCTGCTGGCAGCCGCGCTGATGTGCACGCCGGTCATCGGGCTGACGGCCTACGCCCGCCAGAAAACGGCGGTGCAGAATTATCCGCTGATCGACATCCCCGGGTTCATGGCCAGCGACATTTATGAGGACAAAAACGATAAGAACTCCAAAGAGATCTTCCCCTGGAGCACGGACGATATCGTCAACACGGTGAAGAATTGCGTGCCCGCGCTGCTGAAATTCCTCGTGAACAAGGATTACGACGCGCTGGCGGACGCGATCATTCCCGAGGCGAAGGCCCTGCTGGAGCCCTCCTTCTGCAATCCGGACGGCACCGCCGCAGGCAACTCCGGCGCGTATATGGAGTATCCGGAAAAGAAGGATATCCACAAGAATTCCACGCTGACCTTCCGCTATGACTGGCGGCTCAGTCCTGTGGAAGTGGCTGCCGAGCTGAACGATTTCATCAACTACGTGCTGGACGCCTCCGAATGCAGAAAAGTCGCCATCTCCTGCCACAGCCTCGGCGGCCTGCTCACCCTGACCTACCTTTCCATCTACGGCAATGATAAGATCTACGGCGTCGGCTTCAACACCACCGCCATTTTCGGCGAGGCCTACACCGGCCAGATGTTCTCCGGCGATATCACCGTCGCGGGGGATGCGCTGGTCTATTATCTGCAGTACGCGCTGGATCAGTCCGATTATGACGGTATCGTCGGCGCGGTGCTTGACGTGCTGAAGGACGCGGGCATTGCCGACGCAATCGCCAAATACGCCAACGATATTATTGAGCACATCAAAGACAGAGCCATTGCCGAGGTGCTCTTCCCCATGTTCAGCTCCTGGATGTCCATCTGGGCCATGGTGCCGGATGAGTACATCGACAGCGCGCAGGAATATATGTTCAGCGTGGCTGACCCCGCCGTGGATTACAGCGGGCTGCGCTCCCGCATCAACGAATTCGGCCGGATCGTCCGCCCCAACCGGATCGACACCCTGCTTGACCTGGATCGACACGCCCGTGTTTCCGTCATTTCCAGATACGGCTATTCCTCCATTCCGCTGACTTCTCAATGGAACAGCATGACGGACGGCGTGATCGACGCCAGCCGCAACTCCTTCGGCGCCACCACCGCCCCCTACGGGGAGACACTGACGGCAGAGGCGCTGGACGGCGTGGACGCGGCGTTCATCTCCCCCGACAAGACCGTCAACGCTTCCACCTGCCTGTTCCCGGAGAAGACCTGGTTCATCAAGAATTATAAGCACGCCACCAATTCCCGCGCCCTTGACAACATGATTTTCAAGCTGATCTACAACCCCAACGGCGAATCCACGGTGGCCTCTTATCCGGAATATCCCCGCTTCTTACAGTTTAGAGGATTTGACGGGTCCATCTCCCCCGACACCACCACCGATGAAAAGCTTTCCGGCTTCAAGGCGTTTTTGCAGCGGTTCCTTGACGTGCTTGACAATATCTACTGCATCTTCCTGGATATTTTCAAGATCCGCCATATTTGATCCTATACTGTCA
>CADAMO010000103.1 GCA_902788995.1 Oscillospiraceae bacterium | reverse complement strand
GCTCTCACATGCAACATTTTTCGTCGAAAAACAGATGCAATCGTCAGAAAATGTAAGTCTTTGTTCAGTTTTTGGATAATTTGTGCATCACAGTCTTGACACAGGAGCAAAAAGGTGTTATATTTGTGCTATACAAAACGCATAAATATACGACAACGGGGTTTTAAACATGGCAGAGTTTTATTCCGCAAGTCTGGACCGTCTGCTCAACGTGATGCTGGAGTTGAAGCAGAAGGATGAACTTTACGCCTTCCTGTCGGAGTTGTGCAGCGCCAAGGAGCTGCGCGATCTTTCCGTGCGGCTGGAGGTCTGTCTGCTGCTGCAGGAGGGGCTGAACTACCGCGATATTTCGGAGCGGGTCGGGATCTCCCCCGCGACGATCAGCCGCGTTTACCACTCGTTCAGTCAGGGGACCGGCGGCGTCATGCGCGCGCTGGAGCTGATTGAAGAAAAAGGTTTGTAAAATGCGTCAATAAAGCGCCCCGTGCCGCATGCGGCACGAGGCGCTTTCATTTTTTTGGTGCGCCCGGCATGGGCAACGACTTGGCGGTGGAAGTCCGCTACAGACTTGGCAGTAGGAACTGTTAGCCGAAGGCAAGGGTGTCCGTCGCGAGGCGGAATCTGAAGGAAGCCGGATTTGAGGGTTTAAAAGTACCCTTGAGGGCAAAACCTCGGTCTGACGAACAGGAACCGCATAGAAGGCGTCGCAAGGCGGACGAGTTTCCCAAACAAAACGAAGTCCGATACTGCCCGGACCTTGCGCCGTAGATGCGGCAGATGTATGAGGTGAAGGTCGTAGCTCTTACCCGGGGAGGTCTCACAGGTGCGAAGGAGTAAGCCGTATGCGAAACGGAGCATAGTAACAACGAACTGTGAGAAGTCAGCAGAGGTCATAGTACCGCGAAACGCGGGAAGGACCGAACAATCATAAGTTTCAAGTAAACGCGAAAGGAGGTCGGCGTGATGAAAACAGAATACGCCGGAAACGGCGGCTACCCGCAAAGGGATAGTGCGGAACACAAAGAGTATGCGGGAGTGTACAGCGCCGAACATCGGGAAACGGAAGAAAGAAACGGTGCAGACCTGCTTGAAAAGGTACTGGACAGAGACAACCTGAACAGGGCGTTCAAGAAGGTAAAAGCCAACAAAGGCGCACCGGGAATCGACGGTATGACCGTGGAGGATGCGCCGGAGTGGCTGAAGAAACACAAGGGAGAGCTTTTGGAAAGTATCCGGAACGGGACATACAAACCGTCGCCGGTACGGAGAAAAGAGATCCCGAAACCGGATGGCGGTGTGAGAAAGCTGGGAATACCGACCGTCATAGACCGGATCATACAACAGGCGATTGCGCAAGTGCTGATACCGATCTATGAACCGAAATTCTCAGACGGGAGCTACGGCTACCGACCGAACCGAAGCGCAAAGGACGCGATACAGAAAGTACGGGACTATGCCGAGGAGGGCTACAGGTATGCGGTCTGCCTTGACCTGTCCAAATACTTTGACACGCTCAACCACGAACTTCTGATGAATATGTTGAGAGAGACCATCCACGACAAGAGACTGATTGACTTGATCAAGAAGTATCTGAAAAGCGGTGTGATGGAAAACGGAGTGGTAACGAAGACGGAAGAGGGGTCGCCGCAGGGCGGGAATCTTTCGCCGTTACTCGCCAATATCTACCTTGACAAATTCGATAAGGAGTTTGAAAGAAGAGGCATAATCGTAGTCCGGTACGCGGACGACATTGTGCTGTTGGCAAAGAGCCGACGCGCAGCGGAGCGACTGCTCGAAACAAGCAGCAGATACCTTGAGAAGAAACTGAAACTCAAGGTAAACGCTGAAAAGAGCCGCGCCGTGAGCGTATATTCTATCCGAAATTTTAAGTTTCTCGGCTTTGCGTTGGGAAGGAACGGCAACGGAACATTCATTCGCGTTCACGCAAAGTCGCTGCAGAAAGCCAAGCAGAAGCTCAGGAAACTGACTTCCCGCAGTCAGGGCAGAAGCGTGAGGACAGTCATGCAAAACGTGAAGGTCTTTATGCAGGGATGGCTTGGATATTACGCAATTGCGGATATGATGAGCACTATGGAGGATTGGAACGGCTGGCTGCGCAGGAGACTGCGAATGTACATCTGGAAGCAGTGGAAGAAGCCGAAAACACGTGTGACAAATCTCAGGAAGTTAGGCATGGAAGATTGGAAAGCCTACCGGAACGGGAACACGCGTAAAGGATACTGGGCTGTCGCCGGAAGCGGTATCCTGACACACACCATCACAAACGAAAGACTTGCACAAGCGGGCTATTTTGACATCGCCCGGAAGTACAAGTCTCTGCACTGTTTATGATTGAACCGCCGTGTACCGAACGGTACGCCTCTGCACTGTTTATGATTGAACCGCCGTGTACCGAACGGTACGCACGGTGGTGTGAGAGGTCGGCTGCTCAACTAATGGGCAGCCTCCTACTCGATTTGACGACGGCAAAACAGATCAGGCAAAGCGCCACCTGCAGGACGGTAGAACAGGGGGTGGCAAGGCCGATATGGAACATGGAAACGGGCGACTCCCGGCTCATCAGGAATGCGACGGGAACCCGGACGAGAAACGCGCCGATAATACCCTGCGCCATGACGAATTTTGTGTTCCCCGTGCCGTTGAAAAAGCCGATGAAACAGAACAAAAAGCAGGTCAGCAGGCAGTCGATAGCGTACGCCTTCAGATAATCCGCCCCGGCGGCGATGACGGCGGAGTCCTTTGAAAAGATTCCGGCCAGCAGATCCCCTCGCCAGAATGTCAGCACGAACATGGCGACTGCCGGCAGCATGGAGACGGAGATGGCGTATCCCAGCGCCCGTTTTGCTCTGTCGAACCGTCCCGCGCCGATATTCTGCGCCACGAATGCCGCCATGGCCTGCATAAAAGCAGAGGGGATCAGCATGATGAAACCGCAGACCCGTTCCGCCACGCCGATCCCTGCCGAGGGGATCAGCCCGAGATCGTTTACGATGGCCAGCAGCACCAAAAAAGAAACGCCGACCAGCAGGTCCTGCAAGGCGATGGGCAGACCCAGCGAAGTGACCCTGCGGATAATACCGCCGCGGAAACGGATATCTTTTGCAGAGAACGAGAAGGGGAGCGTTCTTTTTCGAAGAAACAGCAGCGAGACGCCCACGCTGACGCCCTGCGCCGCCACGGTGGCGATCGCCGCGCCGGCCGTTCCCATCTTGAATACGCCTACCAGCAGCAGATCGCCGGCCACGTTGCAAACGCAGGCGATCAGCACCGTGAGCAGGGGCGTTTTTGAATCGCCGATGCCCCGGAATACGCTGCCGATCAGGTTATAGGCGATGATAAAGACTGCGCCGAAGCCGCAGATGCGCAGATAGGAGACCGTCGCCCCGAACGCCTCTTCCGGCGCGTTCATCACACGGCTGAGGGGACCCGCCAGCAGCGGGAGGAGGCAGGTAAAAAACAGCGCGATCACCCCGAACAGACAGATGCTGGCGCCGACCACTTCGCCCCCCTCTTTACTGCGTCCTTCGCCGATGCGCTGCGCCAGTAAAATCGTCGTCCCCATGGCAAAGCTGACGACAAGGCCGGTGATAGTCATCATCATCTGCGAACCGGTGGAGACGGCGGAAACGTCCAGCGATTGGGCGAACCTGCCGACGATCAGCAGATCCACCGCTCCGTACATGGCCTGCAGCAGCATGGCCGCAAACACCGGCAGCATGAATTTCAGCAGCGGGGATAAAATCTTACCGTTGGTAAAATCGTTCTCTTTCATTGCTCTCTCCGATAAAAAAGACCGGATAAGATCCAGGCATCTCAGCCTGACATCTTATCCGGTCGATCATTTCTTTTGAATCATCAACCCTCCGATGACCAAATGAAGTATATCACAGTTTCCAAAAAAGTCAAATTTTATTTTTTGATGCGGCGGTTTCCTGATTCGTTTTTTTTTGCGGGCGTCAAAGCCCGGAGGACTCCGGAGGCTCGGTATAGCGGTATTTCCCGATCTCCGTCGTATTCTTCAACGGATCGAGGCTTTTTGTCAGAATAATACGTTCCTTTTCACTGCGCGGCAGGCGCTTGATCCTGTATTCCAGTCTGGCCGCGTCGGACCGGCTGTCGCTGCAGAAGGCCGCCTCCATTTTGATCGCGCGATGCGTATGCGTATATCTGGAATGTGTCCTGTCTGAAAAATGCTCCGCCGCGCGTCTTGCCAGGTCTGTCGTGATACCGGTATAGATCGAACCGTCTTTACAGCGCAGCAGATAGGTGTAGTATTGTCGAATGGAGGATTCTGCCATTGCGCTTTTCCTTTATTCAAAGTCTTCAAGGGTAAAATCACCCTGTTTGGTCGCAAGGCCGATATATTCATTTCCGCCTGCGCGGCCGTTGTACCAGATCCGCCAGCAGTCCTTTTCATTGTCGTATATTGCGGAGGGCTTGTAGCAGGAATCCTTGTCCCATGCTTCCTTCGTTGGCGCAACCAGTGGATTCTCTTTGCAGCGGTGAAAATCCGTCACGCCGTCTTTGCTGCAGGCGACGCAAATACAGGCCGTATGAATGTCCCGATAGCCGATATAGAATACGAGATAGCCCAGCGTCGGATGGGGAATCACCTGACAACCGCCGATCCGGTTCTGTTCATATTCCTTCGCCGGATTTTTTGTCAGAATGGGATTGCCCGGCGATTTCGCCCATACGAGCCCGTCTCTGCTTTCGGCGTAACACAATACGTTGGGTTCATAGGTCTCGCCCGCGCTGTACCACATCCGATAAACGCCGTTTTCGAATAGGACGCAGGGGTTCATGACGGATTCTCCTTCAAAATCCGCTTCGGGGGAGAGCACCGGGTGTCCGACGATCCGGTGAAAATCCAATCCGTTTTCACTCTCCGCCACACCGATATAACTGTTGCCGTGGGCCTGCCCGGTGTACCACATAAGGGTTCTGTCGCCGATTTTCAGCACGCAGTTGCGGTTGACAAGGTCTTCCCAACCGGAAGCGGGATTCGGGGTCAGCGCCGTGTGAGGGGCTGTCCAGTTGACGCCGTCGTCGGAAAAGCAGACGGCGAGCGAATCGTTGATTCTGGTGGAAACGTCCATGCGGAGCGTTTTATCCGGAAGGGAGGTAAGATACACGTCAAACAACGTTCCCGTTTTTTCGTCGCCGAAAATCGGGTTGCCCTTATATTTTTGAAACATACGGAAAACCTCCGGAATAAAGCAATTACATATCAGAGTTAATAGAAAAACAAACTGTCATTGAAGCCTGGCAGCTCTATTGTATGGTTCTTATTCCTCCATTGCCTGCTTATAGGTCAGGCACAACATGGTAATATCGTCGAACTGCGGCGCGGCGCCCACGAAAGCGTCGATATCCGCTTTGACGGCGGGAAGGATCTCTTCCGGGGTGCGGTCCGCCACGGTATTGAGGATCGTTTGCAGCCGGTCCATCCCGTATAGATTGTTGTTTGCGTCTGTCGCTTCGGGAATGCCGTCGGTATAAAGAAAGAGCTTGTCGCCCGGCGCAATCGTGAAGGCGCCGCTTTTATACCGAATGCCTTCCATGCCGGCCAGTACGAACCCGGGGCGCACCTTATAGGGCTCAAACGCGCCGTTGTTGCGGCAGAGCAGGGGCTGTTCGTGACCGGCGTTGACGAAACGGAATTCTCCCGTTGTCAGATCCAGCACGCCTTCAAAAGCCGTGATGAACAGATCCTCGCTGTTGGATTCGCATAAAATATCGTTGACCTCTTCAAAGACGGTGCCGAGATCGGTTCCCGGGACGGTATGGTCTTTGATCAGCGTCTTGCCGATCACCATAAACAGGGCCGCCGGTACGCCCTTGCCGGAGACGTCCGCCATGACGATGGCAAGGTGACGGTCGTCCACCATAAAGAAATCATAGAAGTCGCCGCCCACCTCTTTTGCGGGGTTCATGGTGGCGTAAACGTCAAACTCCTGCCTTTCGGGGAAGGCGGGGAAAATGCTGGGCAGCATGGAGGACTGAATGTGGGTGGCCACGTCCAGCTCCGCGCCGATCCGTTCTTTTTCGGCCGTCACGGCGGTCAGGTGCGTGATGTAATTGTTGATATCCTGCTCCATCTGCTTCACGGAGTCGCAGAGGGTTTCCACTTCGTCGCCGGTACGGATGCTCAGCCGGGAAATGGCGGATTCGCCGCCCTTGCTTTCGCTCTTGTCCTCCACAAAGGATCTGGCCGCTGCGGAAAGCTGATCGATGGGCTTGATCAGGGTGAAATGAATCCCGACCAGAATGGCGACGCTCAGCAAAACGACGGCAATCTCGATCACAATGATGACCGTCCGCAGGTAGCTGGCGCGGTCCGCCACGATGTCGTCCATGGAAATATCCACGCCCACCAGCGCCACGGGGTTGCCGTCTGCGTCCATCACAGGCTCCATTGAGGTACAAAGCCAGCCGTAGGTGTCGTTCGTGATAAACGCGGGAATGCCGTATTCCGGATGCTCCGCTTCTTTGGTGGGGCCGGAAACCTCATGGGTAGTGCCCAACTGACACTGTTCATCGGACCGGTCCGCGTCCAGAATGTAGGTGCAATAGTCGCCCTCCAGCTTCTGCACGTACAGATAGGTGATCTCGTTGCAGTCTTTGATATTGAAGAGGGTAGCCAGCATCTTTTCATAGCGTTCGTCCTTGAGGGCGTCTGCCTTCGCGTCGTAATCGGCGCGGTACTCCGGGTCGTTCTGGTACTTGTCTTCATCGTATTCGCCGATCTGTTTGACGGCGTTATAATACCGCAGCAGATCCTCCGCGTTCAATTCCGACGCGGCGGTTTTTGCCAGATGGGAGGTGAGCGTCTTGTAGTGCTCGTCCATCGTCGATTTGTAGGTCCGGTAGCTGAGCGTGATCGAAATGACCGACAGCAGCAGCGCGGCCAGTACCATCACCGCCACGGATTTCAGCCGGAGAGAGACCAACCTGTACTTTTTCTTCATTCTTGATTTCATAGGATCAAACCTTTCAGATCAGGATTAAATTGACGTAAGTATGCCGATGCGGCGCATTGAATACGACGGAAGAGATGATTTTCTGTCCTTCCTCACAGGCGTCTTCGGGAAGATACGCTTTGAGAAAGTCGGTCCGGAACCGTTTGCACAGTGCGCCGCTGAGCTGTTGCAGCTGCAGGACCGTCAGATTGGTCTCGTAGATCAGAAACGCGTTTTCTCTCGGCGCGCCCATGAGAAAATGCGTTGTACCGTCCAGCATGACGGAAAGCGTTTCCCCGCCGCAGAATTTGTTTTCCTTAACGCACCAGACCAGATGGCTGTCAGGCCAACGGGCGAAGGGATGGGTTGAAAAGACGGCGCCGCGCAGGCGGTTATAGGCTTCCGCTGACAGGGGAGAGGCCGCCATCGGTCGTACGTCGCCGGGGTCGTTCCCGCGGCGTAGATCAGTTTTGCTGCCTGACGCTTTTCGCCATTGACGAAATCGGCGTCCATCAGATGCAGCATGCTCACGGGCCGGTCGTTTTCCGTAAACACCGGAACGGAGATCCTGTCAAAGTTCTCACGGTAAAAATACAGTATATAATCTTCCGGATCGAGAAAACAATCCTGCCATATTTCGCAAAGGGCAGGAACGTCGCTCTTCCGGGCGAGCCGGATCCCGCTCTCCATCCGTTCACTCCACCTCCACGGTCAGGGTGTTGAAACCGGCGTACCGGCGATAGAAAAAGCGCTTTGCCTTTGATTTCACCATCTGAATGCCAAGCGACGCCAGATTCTCTTCGTCGTCATAATCGCGTCCCGTTTTCATGTCGAAGGGATTGAAGCTGACCGCATTGTCCCGAAGATGGAGAATGACGACGCCGTCCGGCTCAAAGCACAATGTCAGCTGAATATATTCATCGCCGTTCTGACGGAAGGCGTTTTCAATGATCGCCTGACAGACCTCCTCCACGCACATGGTGACGCAGTAGAGCTGCTTCGGATTGGCGTCGTTTTCCTCGCAGAAGGCTTCCGATTGATCCAGCAGTTCCGCGATGTCGGAGGAGTTGGTATCCAGCAGATAGGAGAAAACCCGGTCGGATGCCGTTTCTCTTTTCAGTCTGGAAACGGGCGCCCAGAATATGATGGTGCAAAGCTCCGCACAGACAAAGGCAAACCAGAACCATTTGAGACCGAAGGACGATAAAATAAGCGCGAAAACAAGCAGGCAGACGAAGTTTCGCAGCTGACCGATCAGGAAAACCAGTTTTTCCCGTCCGGTAGATTGGAAACAGGCGCTCCAGATGAGACTCAGCCCTGCCGGTACTACGGAAAGACAGAAGATCCGCACGGCAAATGCGCCGTTTGCAGCAGCATTGCCTGCGAGACCGAAAACCTGGCAGATGGCAGGCGCGAAGATGGCGCAGACCGCCGCGCCGATTGCGCCGCCGATCACGCCGATGCGCATGGCGAGACGTACCACCCGACGCACCGCGCCGCGGTTGTGTTCCGTGTAGAACGTGCTGCACAGCGGCTGGATGGTATCGCCCAGCGCGGAATAGATCGCCAGCGCAACATAGGAGACGTTCTGCACTACGTTGAACTGTGCGATGGCGCTTTCTCCGCCGAGGCGGATCAGCAGATTGTTGACTACCAGCAGCGCCGCAAACTGGCCGATATAACCAACCGATGAGGACATGCCCGTTTTCAGAACGGAGAAAATGAGCTTGAAATCGGGTTTTACAAAATGGAACCTCAGAATCGCCCACTTGCGGGTAAAATGAAACAGAAAGATACACACGCCCACCGCTTTCCCCAAGACGGTGGCAAGAATTGCGCCGCGAACGTCCATTTTTAACCCCAGCACAAAAACGGCGCTGGCGGCAATGTCCGTCAGATAGCCTGTCAGATAGCCGACGCTGGCCAACTTTTCCGCGTCGTCGCTGCGTACGCAGTAATAAAGAAGGAAATAGAGGAAGGTGAGAGGCGTCCCCATGAACATGATCTGAAGATACTCTTTTGTGTAACGCCACATTTCACCGCGCGGATCTCCCGCGCCCAGCCCCCGGAGGATCAACGGCATCAGGACAAGCCCCAACACCGCGATCAGCACGCTGACGGCGACGGCCAGCATGAGCATCTGTGAAAAAATTTCAATGCCCTTTTTGGCTTTCCCCTTGCCAAGTGCCTGCGAATAGTGGATGGATGCGCCCACGGCAATTCCGATATCCAGCACGTTGTAAATCATATATACCGGCGCCACAAGAGACATGGTTGCAAGGCCCGCCTTGCCGATCCGAATGCCGACGAACAGCGCGTCGGCGATATCGCCCAGCGCCAATCCCAATGCGGAAAACAGGGAAGGGAAGAACAGCCGGCGGAACATTCTGTCGGTGAACGTTTTATCTTTTCCGGTGAGCGTAACGGTTTTGTTCATGTGTTTATGTTGCCTTTCCATACGCGGGTCAGTTCCTTCGGCTGCCGCAGCAGCTTATGCATCCGCAGACCGGAAATCCCCATATCTTCTTCTGAATCCACTGTTTTGACCTCATCGGGAAGGGCGCGGTATAATGCCCATTTGATATAGCAGTCGCAGCGCGGGTCCAGCACCTTGCAAAAACTGATATCATAAATCTCCGGCGTCACGAAGGAACCGGCAACGTAGGCGATATCCGCTCCGTCTGCCTGAAACAGCAATCCCCATAGGGAAAGCGCTTTGAAATGAAGCAGCGCCGTTTCGGCTGCGGCTGCGTCGGCGACAGTCCCTTGCCCACGGGCTTCTACCCAACGCCGGTTCAGGTCAAGCGCTCTGCCGACGTTTTCTTCCGTCAGCGGTTCCGAACGCCACGTTCCGGCTGCAGCACGCCCCAGGTTGATCTGATGCCGCAGGCTTTTATACGCTTTTCCGGCCAGGGCGATCTGCGCTTCCTTGTCGTACAAATAAGGGAAATCGTCCCGGCAGGGGGTAAAACCGAACCGTCCGGGGTATTCGTTTTCAAGGAAGCGTCTGTCCTCATCCCGGAGGAAATAGAACGTCGGCGCTTCCCGCGACAGCAGCGCGTCCGTCAGCGCTTTTTTGCCGCCGTTTGTTCCGCAGGGGAACAGATAAGCGTTCGGTCCACGCGTCCCGTTTTTGACAAGAAACGCGTCTTCCCGCAGGGCGATTTCATACTGTTCATCCGCCTGCCAGGCAAATAACGTGGGGAAGGTATACGTATAGAGAGTGCATCCGGAAGCGCTCCGGATCCGCTCGATTGGTTCCTTCATTTGTAGATCCACGGGCTTGAATGCCGGCAAATCTGAGAATTGTAGAGAGGCGTTAATGACAGCTCTTCCTGTTCTGTTAAATGATATCGCTTCTTCGCGCCGCATCGGCGCTGCTGCGCCGGTTCTGACGGCGCTGATACGCAGCCGTCTTTGTCAATGGTGAACGCTGAATGCGGAAACAAAAACGACGCGGATACGTACAACAAATTATTATAATATATAGAAAGTTAAATGTCCATAAACAAATGTGAAATATCGTCAATTCTGTTGTCATTTTTTTCGGAGATCAGCTCTTGAAAGAAGGATTTCGTGGCGTTCCAATCGCAGTTTCCGAAGAGCGGACGATTAAAGAGACTTGACAGGTGACCCCTTCGTTCACTATAATAGTCATCAAAAGGTCGCTTTTGGGGAGGATTCTATGGCAAAGGATACGAAAGAACGTATTCTGGCGGCAGCGCTGGAGCTGTTTTCCGAAAAAGGATACGCCGGAACCAATATCCGGGAATTGACCGCCTCGCTGGGGCTGGTCAAATCCTCGCTGTATAAACATTTTGAAAGCAAAGAGCAAATATGGAATGCGCTGCTGGACGAAATGATCGCCTACTACGCGGCGCGGTTCGGCTCGCCGGATCAATTGCCCCCCGTACCGGATTCACCTGAAGCGCTGGTGGCGATGACCATGCGGATGGTGGATTTCACGGTACACGACGAAAAGATTGTCAAGACCCGCAAGGTGCTGGCTATTGAGCAGTTCCGGGACGATCGGGCCAGGGCCCTTGCCAGCAAACACTTTCTGACGGGCCTTACGGAGATATTTACGCCGATCTTCGCCTCCATGATGGATAAGGGGCTGCTGCGCCGGGACGACCCGGCCATGCTGGCCTTCGCCTACACTGCCCCCATCTCATCTCTGATCCACCTGTGCGACCGGGAGCCGGAGAAGACGGCGGAAGCCCTGCAACAGGTGGAGGCCTTCAGCCGGCATTTCATCAGGACCTACGGCAGAATCGTACCGGTGACGGTCCGGAAGCTGACGGCGCGGGAGATCCCGGCGGCGCTGGACCTTGCTTGGCGGGTGTTCTCGGAATTTGAATCCCCGGACTACGCCCCCGAGGGGACGGAGGAATTCCGCCGCTGCCTGCACGACGAAACGTATCTGGCCGGGATCGAATACTACGGCGCCTTCGACGGTGAAATGCTTGTGGGGGAGATCGGCGTCCGGCCGGACAAAAGACATATCTGCTTCTTCTTTGTGGAAGGCCGGTATCACCGGCAGGGAATCGGAACGCGGCTGTTCCGTGCGCTGCTGAAGGATTACCCGGGGCAGACGGTCACACTCAATTCCTCGCCCTACGGCCTGCCGTTTTACAAGGCCCTCGGATTTGTCAGAACGGCGGAGGAGCAGACGGTCAACGGCATCCGGTTCACGCCGATGATCTACCGGCCGGAGGCGGAAAACAGGGGGCTGATGTAGCACGGCGCCTTGCGCCGTTATTAATGCGGCAATTAAACAATTGGATATTAAGGCCGTTACCTTGCCGCATTAATAATACGATCATAACGCCGTTTTTGCCGTTTTACGGCAAAAACATGGCGAAATATTACTTCGGCAATAAGAAAGCATCATTCATTATTCAAATTATTTAATTGCCGAAGTAATAATCAAGGAAAAACAACGATAAGACATTAAGACGTAAGAAAAACGGAACTGTTACATTGATATGCCTGGCGCGCCTTAACGGCGTGGGCAAAAACTGTTTCCGATTGACGGCCAAAAAAGAGGAGAGATACGATGCCGGCAGTGATCGACCCGCGCGCCACCGCCCGGGCGGCGGCGTTTGAACTGTGGATGAACGCCCCCAACCCGATGGTGACGTTTTTTAAGACCTGTAACGTAACCCATCTGGTAAAGGTATCAAAAAAGCGGAATCTGAAATTCAATATGCTGATGGATTACTGCGTCGGGAAAGCCGCCGCGGGGATCAAGGAGTTTTACCTGCTGCCCGTCGGCGGCGAGCTGGTGCAGTACGATTCCCTTGCGGTCAACACCATCGTAAAGAACAACACCGGTGAGGTCAGCTCCTGTGATATCCTGTTTACGGAGGACCTGGCCTCCTTTAATCGGGACTACCTGCAATATACCGCGCAGACCGCACAGCGATGCGAGGACCGGGATCTCTCCGCCGACTGCATGGTCATCGGCACCTCCGCCATCGTTGACACGGAGATCGATGGC
>CADAMO010000102.1 GCA_902788995.1 Oscillospiraceae bacterium | reverse complement strand
CAGGAGATGGCCGACCTGACGGCCCTGGCCTTCAACCTGGCCGATAAATACCGTATGCCCGCCATGCTGCTGGCAGACGGCACCATGGGCCAGATGATGGAGCCCGTGGTGCTGCCGGAGCCGAGCTGCCACACGGTGGACAAGCCCTGGGCCGTCACCGGCACCAAAATGCAGCGCAAGCACAATATCATCAACTCCCTCTATCTACAGCCGGAAGAGCTGGAAAAGACCAACCTGGAGCGCTTCGAGCGCTACAAAACCGTGGAAGAGAACGAGGTCCGCTACGAGGAATTCCTGATGGAGGACGCGGATATCTGCATCGTGGCCTTCGGCATCGCGGCGAGAGTCTCCCGCAACGCGGTCATCGCCGCCCGGAAAGAGGGCATCAAGGCGGGCCTCATCCGTCCCATCACCGTGTGGCCCTTCCCCAAGGCCCCCATCGCGGCCGCCGCGGATAAGGTCAAGGCCTTTATCAGCGTGGAGCTCTCCATGGGTCAGATGATCGACGACGTGCGGCTGGCGTCCTCATGCAAAAAGCCCGTGACGCTGGTCAGCCGCTGCGGCGGCATCATCCCGTCGCCGGATCAGGTGCTGGACGCCATCAGAAAAACAGCGGGAGGTAATGAATAATGGTCGTATTTGAAAAACCCCACAGCCTGACGGACGCGCCGCTGCATTACTGCCCCGGCTGCACCCACGGCATCATCCACCGTTTGGTGGCCGAGGCCATCGACAGCCTCGGCATTGAGGGCGAGACCATCGGCGTGGCCCCCGTGGGCTGCGCGGTCATGGCCTATAACTACTTTGCCTGCGACATGGTGGAGGCGGCCCACGGGCGCGCCCCGGCCGTGGCGACGGGCCTCAAAAGAGCCCTGCCCGACAACATCATTTTCAGCTATCAGGGCGACGGCGACCTTGCCTCCATCGGCATGGCGGAGACCGTCCACGCCGCCACCCGCAACGAAAACATCACCGTGATTTTCGTCAACAACGCCATCTACGGCATGACCGGCGGCCAGATGGCCCCCACCTCTTTGCCCGGACAGGTCACCCAGACCAGCCCCTACGGCAGAGACGTGGCGACGGCGGGCTACCCCATCCGCGTCAGCGAGATGCTCTCGAAGCTGGACGGCCCCGAGTTCATCGCCAGAGTGGCCGTCAACAACGTGAAGAACGTGAAAGCAGCGGCCAAGGCCATCAAGAAGGGCTTCCAGAACCAGATCGACAAGAAGGGCTTCTCCCTGATCGAAGTGGTCTCCTCCTGCCCCACCAACTGGGGCATGACGCCGGAGAAAGCCCTGCAGTGGGTGGAGGACAACATGATCCCCTATTATCCGCTGGGCGTTTATAAGGACAGAAGCGCGGAAAAGGAGGGCAAGTAAAATGACGACGGAATTATTGATCGCCGGATTCGGCGGACAGGGCGTTCTGTTCGCCGGCAAGTGCATCGCCTATAAAGGCCTGTTCGAGGGCCGCGAGCTGAGCTGGCTCCCCTCCTACGGTCCCGAAATGCGCGGCGGCACCGCCAACTGCAGCGTGATCCTCAGCGACGAGCCGGTGGGCTCCCCCATCGTCTCCGAGCCGGACGTGCTGATCGCCATGAACCTGCCCTCCCTCGATAAATACGAGGACGCGGTCAAGCCCGGCGGCACGATTTTGGTGGATTCCACCCTGATCGAGCGCAAGGTGAAGCGGGACGACGTGAAGGTCTGCTACATCCCCGCCACCAAGCTGGCGGCTGACATGAACGCCCCCACCCTTGCCAACATGGTGATGATGGGCCAGTTCATCAAGGTCAGCGGCGCGGTGAAGATGGAAGGCCTTGAGGACGCCATGAAAGCGTAGCACGAAGCATAGCTCGCAGCCGCAGCACGCAGCCGTAGCACGCAGCCTCAGCTGCGTAATAAGATCTTATTTCTTATATCTTAGTTCTTAGAGTAGTACGATCCCCCGGCAGATAGCGATCTGTCGGGGGTTTTTACGTTTGCAATTGAAAAAAAAACGGAAATGACAACAAAACATTGTTTTCATATCTTGAAGGTTGCTTACACTCCGGCCGTCAGACGGCGCAATGCGCCGTGCTACGACGTGCATCGCCGCAAAACAGATTTCCCCCGGCAGACGGTGATCTGCCGGGGGATTCGCGTTATCTGTTCATTGGGTAAATCAGATCTCAGACAGCAGCACGGGTCTGTGCTCGGCAACCGACTTCTTGGCGGCAAGGCCGATCTTCACGGACTGCATACCGGCGTGGATGCCCACGGGCACTTCCGTGTCGTTCTCGCAGGCGTTCACGAACTGGCGCATCTCTTCGCTGAAGGATTCCATGTATCTTTCAAGGAAGAAGAACAGCGGCTTTTCACCGGTCACGCCGTTCTCGTCGGCGATAACGGCGGTGGAAAGGGTGTCGTTGGCGGTGGCGACCATGCCCTTGGAGCCGAACAGCTCCGCTCTCTGGTCGTAGCCGTAGGCCGCGCGGCGGGAATTGTCGATGACGGCGAGAGCCCCGTTGCTCATCTTCATGGTGATGATGGCGGTGTCCACGTCGCCCTGCTCGCCGATGGCGGGATCCACCAGGACCGCGGAGTTGACGTAGATCTCTTCCACGTCGGAGTTGGTCAGGAAGCAGGCCATATCGAAATCATGGATGGTCATATCCAGGAAGATACCGCCGGAAACGGCGATGTACTTGGGGTTCGGCGGCTCCGGATCGCGGGAGGTGATCTTCAGGATGTGGGCCTCGCCGATCTTGCCGGCGTCATAGGCCTTGCGGACCGCCGCGAAGTTGTGGTCGAAACGGCGGTTGAAGCCCACCTGGAACTTGGTGCCGGGGTGCTTTGCCAGCGCGTCGGCGACAGCCTGGATCTTTTCCACGGAGTGATCGACGGGCTTCTCGCAGAACACGTGCTTGCCGGCCTCGATGGCTTCGATGGAGATGGAGGCGTGGGTATCGGTGGAGGAGCAGACCAGCACCGCGTCGATGGCGTCGTCCGCCAGGATCTTTTTATAATCGTCGTAGATCTTCGTCACGCCGAAGCCCTCGATGAAGGCCTTGGTCTCGTCGTTCATGAAGGGATCCGCCACAGCCACGACCTGCGCGTTCTTCACATGATAGGAAATGGATTCCAGATGGACTTTGCCGATACGTCCGGCGCCGATAATGCCGATGTTGAGCATGTTGTAACTCCTTTTTAATTTCTAAAGTTTCTTTATTCAATGATGAAAGATGAGAGATGAAAGATGAAAGTCGGAAAACCCTTCGGGTTTTGATTATATTGGCTTCGCTGTCTTTTGAAGCTTTGCTGACAAAGTGCGGGTAGAGGCAGCCAAAAGTTTTCTAAGCTCCACACAATCGTTCATCAAACTGATGAACTGTTTCTCCTGAACGAAATCGGTTTTGTATAACAGTTCCAACCAATAGCAGGTTTCCGCTGCTTCTTTCAAGGCAATCTGCAGTTTATTCAGCATATCTTTGTCAGAAGCAGCATATTCCGCTTCCGCAATGTTCGCACCGATGCTGGTACCCGACCGAAGAATCTGATCCGAAATGGTAAATTCCTTTTTCTCTCTGCGAAGAAATTGATGCAGCTTAACGATCCTGACAGAAAACTGCATTGCTTTTTCTTTTCCCGGATTATCAGATCTCTTTCCCATAGAAAGAAGAATTTCATCTTTCATCATTCCGCTTTCATCTTTCAATTTGATTCAGCAAGCTGAATCAAATTGTCCCGTCCCAGGTAGAGACGTTCGTGTTCGTCTTTTCTTCCTCGTCGAACCAGCGGGTGGTGACGCACTTGCTCTCGGTGAAGAAACGGTAGGCGTCTTTGCCCAGGCAATGGAGGTCGCCGAAGAAGCTGTCCTTATGACCGGCGAAGGGGAAGAAGCCGATCGGTACCGGGATGCCCACGTTCACGCCGACCATGCCGCCGTCCGTATGGCGGACGAACTCACGGGCGAAGTAGCCGTTCTGGGTGAAGATGACGGAGCCGTTGGCGTAGGGGTTGGCGTTCATCTTGGCAAGGCCCGCTTTGAAGTCCTTGCAGCGCTTGATGCACAGCACCGGGCCGAAGACCTCGTCTCTGCCGATGGTCATATCCTCTTCCACGTGGTCGAAGATCGTGGGGCCGACGTAATAGCCGTTTTCATAACCTTCCACCTTGCAGTTGCGGCCGTCAAGCACCAGCTCAGCGCCCTCGGCGACGCCCTTGTCGATGTCGGCAAGCACTTCATGGAAATGCTTTTCGTAAGTGATCGGGCCCAGCTTGCTGGTCTTGTCATAGGCAGGGCCGACTTTGATCTTGCTGGCCTGCTTTTTCAGCTCGGCGACGAACTGATCCGCGATAGCGTCTTCCACCACGCAGGCGGAGAGGGCCATGCAGCGCTGACCGGCGCAGCCGAAAGCGGAATTGATGACGCCGGCCACGGTGCGCTCGATGGGCGTATCGCTCATGACGAGGGCGTGGTTCTTAGCCTGGCACAGGCACTGGACGCGCTTGCCGTTGCGGGCGGCTTTCTCATAGATCTTCTTGCCCACGGGGGTGGAGCCCACGAAGGTGATGCCCTTCACGTCCGGATGCTCGAGGATCACGTCAATCTCGTTTCTTGAGCAGGTCACCACGTTGATGACGCCGTCCGGCATACCGGCCTCTTTATACAGCTCGGCGATGCGAAGGGCCGTGCGGGGGGTCAGGGAGGCAGCCTTCAGCACCATGGTGTTGCCGCAGGCCACGCACACGGGGGTCATCCAGCCGAAGGGGATCATGGCCGGGAAGTTCACCGGCACGATGCCCGCGAACACGCCCATGGACTCACGATAGAGGGTGGTGTCATAGCCGCGGGAAGCGTCCATAGTGCTCTCGCCCATCATGAGGCTGGGGACCTGGCAGGCCAGCTCGGTGCCTTCCTTGGCCTTCAGCACGTCGCCTTCGGCCTCGGCCCAGCACTTGCCGTTCTCTTCGGCGACCAGGTAGGTCAGCTCTTCCATGTGCTCGATCAAAAGATCGCGGACCTTATAGAGGATCTGGGAACGCTTGATGGCGGGGGTGCTGCTCCAGCCCGGATAGGCGGCCTTGGCGGCTGCGATGGCGGCGTTCACTTCGTCCGCCGTGCAGCAGGGGGCGTAGCCGGTGATTTCGCCGGTGGAGGGGTTGTGCAGGTCGTAATACTTGTCAGTCTTGGATTCCACATACTGACCGTTGCAGAAGAATTTCAGTTTTTCAGGCATAATATAATGATCCTTTCGTATTATAATCGATCCGGTAGCGCGGCACCTCAGTGCCGCTTGCAACGAATGTAACTATTTATGAATGATCCTGATACATTCTATCTGTCTGCCGGATCATTTCATTTCAATGGGCAAGAGAGATGTTAATTCGCGCCAGCAGCGGCACTGAGGTGCCGCGCTACGGGGAACCTTACAGTCCCGCTTTCTCCGCGATGTACTTTCTCGCCTTGAGAGCGTACTCAAAGGGGTTGGCGATGGCGGGGTCCTGCTCGGCTTCCACGAGGACGTAACCTTCATAGCCGGTCTCGGCCAGCACGTCGAAGATGGGGGCGAAGTCGATGGCGCCGTCGCCGGGGACCGTGAAGGTTCCCATGCGCACGCCCTGCAGAAAGCTCTTATGCTCCGCCTTGACCTTGGCGATCACGTCGGGGCGGATATCCTTCAGGTGGACGTGCTTGATGCGCTTTGCATACTTTTTCAGCACGGACATATAGTCCTCGCCGCAGTAGGCCAGATGGCCGGAGTCGAACAGCAGGCTGAACAGCTCGGGATCGGTATTTTCCATCATGCGGTCGATCTCAGCCTCCGTCTGCACGACGGTACCCATGTGGTGGTGGAGCGTCAGGGCGATGCCCATATCCTTGGCGGTCTTGCCGAGCTTGTTGAGGCCCTTGCAGAACACGTCCCACTCCTCGTCGTTCATCACGTATTTCGCCTCGAAGATGGGCTTATCCGTACCCTGGATGGAGTAGCTCTGCTCGGAGATGCCGACCACCTTCGCGCCCATCTCCTTCAGGAAGGTGATGTGCTTGATGAAGTCCGCTTCCACTTCCTCATAGGGCTTGGTGATGAGGAAGGAGGAAAACCACGCGTTGCAGATCTGCATGCCGCGCAGGTCCAGCGCCTTTTTCAGGACGGCCGGGTCCTTGGGGTATTTGTTGCCCACCTCGCAGCCGGTGAAGCCCGCCAGCGCCATTTCGGAAACGCACTGCTCGAAGGTGTTCTCCGCGCCGAGGTCCGGCATGTCGTCGTTGGTCCAGCCGATGGGGGCAATGCCGAGTTTGACTTTGTTCTTGTCCAGCATATCAGTATTTCCTCGCTTTACTGAGATTTTTTTCTTTTTCGTTATAAGCATTCCTTACGGAAGGTTTACCGGAAGTGGAGGCGATGCCCACGTGCCACCATGCGCCGTAGCCGTCGGTCATGGTCTTGGGCAGCACCTTGATATCAAGCAGGGTGGAGACGGTCTGCTTCTTGGCGTCCTCCAGCGCGAAGGCCAGGTCTTCCATGGTCCGCACCTGATAGGTCTTGCAGCCGTAGCCCGCCGCGCACATGGCAAAGTCGATGGGCAGGATGTCGCCCAGCAGATTGCCGTTCTCGTCGCGCTTGCGGAACTCGGTGGCAAGGTTGCCGATGCCGTTGCTCATCTGCAGGTTGTTGATGCAGCCAAATCCCGCGTTGTCGAACAGCAGCACGTTGATCTTTTTGCCCTCCTGAATCGACGTGACCAGCTCGGAATGGAGCATCAGGTAGCTGCCGTCGCCGCAGAAGGCGTAGACTTCTCTGTCGGGCTCGGCCAGCTTGGAGCCGAGGGCCCCGGCGATCTCATAGCCCATGCAGGAATAGCCGTATTCCATATTATAGGTATAGCGGGCGTCGGTGGTCCACATGCGCTGCATGCAGCCGGGAAGAGAGCCCGCGGCGGCCACGGCGATAGCGTCCGGCGCGATGTTGGCGCGGATATAGGCCAGCGCCTGGGTCTGGGTGAGGGCGCTGCCGTAGAGCTTCAGGAACTCCGGGATGGTCTCCTCATACCGGGCCTTGATCAGCGGCTCGAAGCCCTCGCCGTAGGAATAGGCGGCAAGGCGCTTCATCTCCTCGTCCCACGCGGCCTTCGCGTCGGCGATCTCGGTGGTCCAGGGGGCCTTGTAGCCCTTGGCCTCCAGCGCTTCATAGAGGGCGCAGACGGCCTTTTTCGCGTCCGCCACACACTTGACGGCGTCCAGCTTATAGGCGTCAAAGCGGTCGGTGTTGATTGTGACCACCTTCACGTCCTCCCGGAAGAGGGACTTGGAGCCGGTGGTGAAGTCGGAGAAGCGGGTGCCCACGCCGATGATGACGTCGGCCTCCTTGGCGATGGTGTTGGCGGCCAGGTTGCCGGTGACGCCCACGCCGCCCAGATTATAGGGATGGGAGGACAGCACGGCGGACTTGCCGGACTGGGTCTCCGCGAAGGGAACGTTGAATTTCTCGGCGAAGGCTTCCACGGTCTCGCCGGCCTCGGAGTAGCGCACGCCGCCGCCCGCGATCAGCAGGGGCTTCTTGGCGTTCGCAATGATCTCGGCGATATCGGCGATCTCGTCCGCGTCGGGGGTGATGCGGGTGATCTTATGAACGCGCTTGACGAAGAAGCTGTCCGGGAAGTCGTAGCTCTCGCCCTCCACGTCCTGACACAGGGCGATGCACACCGCGCCGCAGTTGGCGGTATCGGTGAGGGTGCGCATGGCGTTCATCAGGGCGCTCATGACCTGCTCGGGGCGGGTGATGCGGTCCCAGTAACGGCACACGGGCTTATAGGCGTCGTTGGTGGTAACGGCCAGCGAATAGGACTGCTCAAACTGCTGCAGCACGGGGTCCGGCTGGCGGGTGCCGAAGGCGTCCGCCGGGAACAGCAGCAGCGGGATATTGTTGACGGTGGCGGTGGCGGCGGCGGTGATCATATTGGCCGCGCCGGGGCCGATGGACGAGGAACAGGCAATGATCTTGCGGCGATTGTTCTGCTTGGCAAAGGACGTGGCGGCGTGGGCCATCCCCTGCTCGTTCTTCCCCTGAAATACCTTCAGCGAGCCGGGGTTCTCATCCAGCGCCTGGCCCAGTCCGCAGACGATGCCGTGGCCGAAGATGGTGAAGATACCCTCCACAAACTTGTTCTCCACGCCGTCGAAGGAGACGTACTGGTTGTCAAGGAATTTGACAATTGCCTGACCGGTGGTCATGATGGACATGGTGAATTCCTCCTTTTTTATAGTCGTAAGTCGTGAGTCGTAAGTCGTAAGTCGTAAGTAATGAAAATTAAAAAGTTAAAGTGATTAAAATTATTTTTATTAGACAAGTCAGAAGCAATGAATCGAAATAATGCAACCTTATCCGGCAGAACTTACGACTCACGACTTACGACTTGCGACTGAATCAATGACAGAATGTCATTGATTCACCAGCCACTCATGCTCCGGGCTGACGAAGCGGGTGGTCTTGTACCACGGGTCGCCGTCGATGTGGCGGATCATCCATACGTAGTACATTTCATAGCCGGGCGCGGCGGCCTGCTGGTGGTCCTTGCCGGGCTCGATGTAGCAGGCGGAGCCGTCGGCGGTCTTATACACGTCGTCGCCGTTGAAGCAGGCGCCGAAGCCCTGGGGCTTATCGAACTCGTAATAGTAGACCTCCGGCTGGGGGTGGTGGTGGGGCGGATAGCTGCTCCACTTGCCGGCCTTGGTGAACACCTCGCCCAGCACCATGTTGGAATCGGGCTCGTTGTCGGGGTCGAACATGGTGGAGACCACCCGGTGGCCCGCGCCGCCCCACTGGCCCTTGCCGAACTCCTGATAGAGGCAGTTTTCCGGCGTATAGAAGCGGGGCTCCCACTCCTTGTCGTTGTCGGTCTGCTGGATCAGCACGCGGCTCTCCTCCACGGCCTCCACGGAGAAGGCGGAGTTGCGGCTCACGTGCAGGGTCCAGGGTTTCAGGTCGAAGGGATTCTCACGGGCGCAGTCCTCGCAGCGGTCGCCCCAGCAGAACTTCACGCGGCCAGCCAGCAGCAGCGCGGCGGTCTCCAGCGTGTCGGAGCAGAATTCCAGCTTCTGCCCGGGCTGCAGGATGCGAACCCAGATGTTCATTCCCATATCGGCGTGGAAACCGTCCATCTCGCAGACGGTCTTCACGTTGTTTTCATCATATTTCAGGTATTCCAGCATGATTTATACCCTCGCCACCATCTCGCCGTACTCGGCCTTTTCCGCAGCAATGAAGTCGTTCACCTGCTGGACGCTGGGCATATCCTGGCTGCAGGCGTGGCTGGCCACCAGCATGGCCGCAGACGCGGAGCCGAACTCCAGGCAGTCGATGATCTCCTTGCCCTCAAAGAGGCTGAACAGGAAGGCGGAGGTATAGCCGTCGCCGCCGCCGAAGGACTTGAGGAGCTTCACCGGGAAGGGCTTGATGGAGAAGTCCTGGCCGTCACAGGTGTAGGCGGTGGAACCCTCCTTGCCGTGGGTGACGATGACGATCTTGGCGCCCTTGTTGAACCAATAGGCGGCAGAGGCCTTGTCGGTGCCGTCCAGCCCCAGCAGGCCCTCGGCGAGGTCGTATTCGGGGCGGGAGCCGATGATCATATCGGCGTTATCCGCCACAAGGGAGTAATACACGGCGATCTCGTCGTTGTTCTTCCAGTTGTAGGCGCGGTAGTCCAGCACGAAGATCACGGGGATGCCGTTCTTCTTGGCAAGCTGCATGGCCTTGAGGGAGGCCTCGCGGCTGGGGCTTTCGGCCAGCGCTACGCCGGAGATCAGCACGGCGGCGCCCTGCTTGATGTAGTCCTCGTCGATATCGGCGCATTCCAGCTTCAGGTCGGCCGCTTCGTTGCGGTACATGACGATGCTGGATTCCGTCTCGCTCTTGATCTCGGTGAAGGTCAGGCCGATCTTCTCGCCGTTTTTGCAGCGGACGATGTGGGAGGTGTCGATGCCCTCTTTGTCGAAGAAGTCCGTCACGAAGGTGCCGAACTGGTCGTCGGACACGCGGGCGCAGAAGCCGCACTTTTTGCCCAGGCGCGCAAGGCCCACGGCGATATTGGCGGGGGAACCGCCGAGATAACGCTTGAAGGTGGTGGATTCGTTCAGCGGGCAGTAGTAGTCCACGGGGTTGAAGTCCACGGCCACGCGGCCCACAAGGATCAGGTCGAATTTTTTGCTTTTGTCAAATTCAATGTAGTTCATCTTGATTTACCTCCGAAGAATTTTTATCAATTAGCAATTTGCAATGAGCAATTAGCAATGTTGGAAGGGCTTCGCCCTTACCCAATAATATTTAACAATGTGCAATTCTCAATTGGTTTTCTGATTTTTTGTAATTGCAGCAAGAATCTTTATGATTTCCTTGCAATCCGAATAAATGCTGCGGAACGCTTTGGCGTCAATGTAGCCGCTCTCATAAAGAAGCTCAAGCCAATACTCCGTTTCGTTGGCTTCTTTATAAGCAATATACATTTTTGCGTAGAAATCTGCTTTGCTTTGTGCGCTTACGCCTTCTTTCACATTAGCCCCGACGCTGGTTCCGCTTCTTAGAATCTGTTTCGACATAATAAACTCACGTTTATTATCGCACAAATACTGATAAAGCCTGATGATACGAAGGGCAAACGCTTTGCTTTTAGCTAAAATCACATTATTCATAACAAAAGGCATTGCTAATTGCACATTGCTAATTGCTAATTATTAAATACGTTGATGTGCCGTTTTACGTTTTCATAGACCCCCTGTACCATCTGTTCCGACAACGCGAAATAATCAGGCGTTGCGTTGGCGTCGCAATATGCTTTTGCATTTTTCGCCAGATGGTCGAAGCTGGCAGTGGCGATGTTGATCTTGCGGATGCCGAGGCTGATCGCCCGGCGGAACTGCTCGTCCGAGATGCCCGTGCCGCCGTGCAGCACCAGCGGGATATCGACGGTTTTGTCGATTTCCTCCAGCACGTCGAAGCGCAGCTCCGGGGAGACGGGATAATTGCCGTGGGCGTTGCCGATGGCCACCGCCAGCGCGTCGATGCCGGTCTCTTCGCAGAAGGTCTTCGCCATGGCGGGGTCGGTACAGGTAATCTTGTGTTCCGCCGTGTCGCCCTCGTTGCCGCCCACGACGCCCAGTTCTGCTTCCACAGTAGCGCCGTATGCGGCCGCCGCGGCGACGACACCCTTCGTCAGGGCGATATTCTGCTCAAAGGGCAGCAGGGAGCCGTCCAGCATGACGGAGGTGAACCCGTAGGACAGGGCCTCCTTGACGCACTCCATGGTCAGGCCGTGGTCCAGATGGACGGCAATATCCACCTTCGCATGCTTCGCCGCGCTGACCATCATGGGAGCCATCAGCGACAGGGGGGAATTTTTGAGGCGCTTTTCGGCGATCTGCAAAATAATGGGGGTGTTCAGGTCCTCGGCGGCTCTCACCGCGCCCATGACCATCTCCATATTGCCCACGCTGAACGCGCCGACAGCGCAGTTATTTTCATCCGCTCTGCGCAGCAGAGTTTTCATTGCAACAAGCGACATCTGTCAACCTCAATCTGATGTTTGAATTTATTTAATTTATTATATATCATCTTTTTGGCAACTGCAACAGAAATTTCATTTTTATACAAACATTTCGCAAAATTGGATATTGTTTTGGCCTTTGTTTTCTGATATAGTAAAAAAAGAACCTGAGGAGGCATAAGAAATGGCGTTTTTTGACAGCGAAAGTCACGTGCTGCGGCGGGGAATCGTCAGCCGCATGCACCAATCCTTCTTCCCCTATCAGGGCTGGCCGACGATAGCGAGATCCTCCGACGGCGTCCTCTACGTCGCGTCGTCCTCCTTTCGCATGGCGCACGTGTGCCCCTTCGGCAAAAACGTGCTTTATATCAGCCGCGACGAAGGGCGGACCTGGTCCCCTCCCATCGTCGTCAACGACGATTTCCTGGACGACCGG
>CADAMO010000101.1 GCA_902788995.1 Oscillospiraceae bacterium | reverse complement strand
TTTGTTGATTCCTGTACTTGTCTCTAACTAAAATCAGCTATTTCTCAAAGTGTTTTCCACTACCTATCCAACTGTGGAATTTACTTTGGGAATTAACGAGAAAACAAAATCGTATTCTCTATTGATTTGACCTTCCCGTTTGTGTTAAGATAATTTTAATTATGGAACGCTATACTGAAAATACCATGACAGTCGGAGGCGACGCATGAAACTGAAACAACTGTATGAAAATCTGTACGATAAGATTTTTTCCGTGAAATTCTTCCGGAGGTTTCTGAAAATCCCCGGGGTGGAAAAGCTGCTGGAGTATGAAATGATCTCCTATCTGTTCTTCGGCGTGATGACGACCGTGGTGAATTTCGTCACTACCGCCCTGTGCAACGCCCTGGCGGGAGAGGGGTATGCCGAAAAAATCCTTTTCCGTCCCTTCGGTTTTGATTTCAGATGGACTTATGCGGTGCAGGCTATCGCATGGATCGTTTCGGTGCTGTTTTCCTTTGTCGCCAACAAATACTGGGTGTTTGACAGCCGCTCTGGCAAGGCTTCCGTCGTCGGCAAAGAGCTGCTGTCCTTTATCGGCTCCAGAATCATATCCTTCCTGCTCTTTGAAGAGCTCCTGTTCGGCGTGATGGAAAAGCTGCTTTCCGGTGTGATTTCACCCTCCGCCGCCTTCTGGACGGCAAAAATCGTCTCCGGTATCATCGTGATCGTGTTCAACTACGTGGCCAGCAAGCTGGTGATTTTTAAGAAAAAGGAAGAAAAGGCATGATTTCCGTTGCCGTCTGCGACGATGAAAAGGTCATACGGGAGTATATCCGCTCCGCCGTGATGGACTGTCTGGCGGATCTGGATCTGGACGGCCGCGTCACGGAGTTTGACGACGGCGAACCCCTGTGCGCCGCCTATCAGGACGGCAGCGCGGATTTCGACATGATCCTGCTGGATATCACCATGAAGCGGTGCGACGGCCTTTCCGCCGCCAAGCGGATCCGGGAGGTGGATCCCGACGTGATGATCGTCTTCATCACCGCCTCCGCCGAATACGTCTTTTCCGGTTATGAGGTGCGGGCCTTCCGCTATCTGCTCAAGCCGGAGCTTGCCCACGGCTTTGCGGGGGTCTTTCGGGAGTGCGTGGCGGAGCTGACCAAATCCAACGAGGTGCGTTATTCCTTCCGCACCCTGTCAGAGCAGATCTCCATCCCCGTGCGGGATATCCTCTATTTTGAAAGCGACAAACGCAAGGTGACCGTGCGCTGCGTCTCCGGCAAGACCTATACCTACTACGCCAAGCTGGACGCCGTTCAGGAAGAGCTGAAAAACCGTGATTTTGTCCGCTGCCACCAGAGCTATCTGGTCAACGCGAAAAAAATCCTCTCCGTTCGTTCCGGCGAACTGGAGCTGGACGGCGGCGCGGTGCTGCCCGTGAGCAAGCACCGGGCCAAGGAGACGAACGAGGCGTTTTTGTGGGCCATGCGATGAGGAGTAAACGATGAGCGGATTGCTGACGCAGCAGAAAGACGTGCTGTTTACCACCGCCGAGGTGTTCGCCTCGGTGTTTGAGGTCATGCTCAGTTATATGCTGGTCAGCAATTTTTATGAGCCGCGCTTCCGCAAGCGCAGCCTCGACTACGTGCCATTTCTGGTGATCGCGGCGGGCATGATCCTGTGGATGATCGGCGGCGACCCGGGCGTGTGGCGGTATCCGGCGGAATGCGCCGCGTTGATCGCCGTGCTGTTTCTGATGTACGGCGACAGGCTCCGGGGAAAAATCATCGGCAGCGTCGTCTTCGTGCTGCTGGTGACTCTGTCCGTGACCTTTGCCTCCCTGACGTTTTCGTGGATCGGCAGCCGGGCGGGACTCTCGCCGGAGGGCGCTTCCCCCTTCCTCGCCATGCTGAAGCTCACCCTGTCGGAGGTCTTCATGGTCTTCGGGGCGATCCTGATCAGCGTGTTCGCCCGGTACAATCCCCATACGGACGTGTCTTTCCGGCTGTGGATCGGCCTGCTGGCGGTGCCGGCCATCACCCTGGTGACGTTCTCCGTCTATCAGTACTATCTGGAACGCTATCCCACCGACGGCACCATCCGCTGGTACCTGTATATCTCCTGCGGGGGACTTCTGTTCATCAACCTGCTGGTGTTTATCCTCTTCCGGCGGATGCAGCGGCAGATGATCGTCAAACGCGATACGGACCTGCTGACCTCGCAGCTGGCGCTGCAGGAGGCCTCCATCAAGAATCTGGAGACCGCTTATAACCGCACCCGCAACTTCCGCCACGACATCAAGAACCATATTCTCTTAATGAATATGCTGGCGGAGCAGGAAAAATATGACGAGCTGAAAAATTATCTCAAGGAAATGAGCGGCGTGATCGACGAATCCTCCTACGTGCGCATCAGCGGCATTTCGGCGGTGGACGCGATCCTCAACGAAAAGCTGTATGAGGCCCAGAGCAAGAGCGTCACCACCGGTTACGACGTGGTCAATCTGGATAAAAACAACATTCAGCCGCTGGATATGTGCATCATCCTTTCCAACGCGCTGGATAACGCCATCGAGGCCAACAGCCGCATCCCGGACGAAAACGCCCGGTGGCTGAAGCTGAAGATCCACGGTAACGAGACCTTCAGCGTGATCTCCGTCTCGAACCCCGTGGCGGAAGCGCCGCAGAAAATCGGCGGCGCCTTTGCGACCACCAAAGAGGACGCGGATAACCACGGCTTCGGTCTGAAGAGCATCGAAAGCACCGTGGCGAAATATAAGGGTGAAATGCTGTGCAAGTGCGAAGAGGGCGTGTTTACGCTGGTGGTGCGGCTGAATTCGATCGGTAACAGGCAATAGGCAATAGCGGGCGTCCTCAGGCCGCTGCGTTTTTGTTGTTGCGATGTACGGAGCGGGCGGATGATGAAAAAACGCCTGCATTTCAATAAGGAGAAGAGAATGATCAGGAAAATCATCAAATGGGTTTCGATCGCGCTGGCGTCGTTGCTGGTATTGGCGGTGGCGTTTACCGCGGTATTTATCCTGATCCCCTTTGCGCGGACGGCGCGCAATCTCAGTGAAAAATATGCGGAGCAGGAGCCTGTCGTCACGCAGCAGAGTGCGCCGCAGACGGCGGAAACGACGGCGCCCGCCCAGCCGGAGACCACGCAGCCGGCGCAGACGCCCGCCCCCGCATCTGAGGCGACGCCCGCCGCGGCGCAGACGGAATACGATATCTACCGTTCCGGCACGTTTTACGTCACGGGATCGGTCACCGATTCCTCCGGCGTCACCAATCCCATGGAAATGGCCGTAACGGAGGATTCCATCTATATGCTCACCTCCGTCTCCGACGTGAAAATGGGGGTTATGATAGGCGGCGGCAAGACCTACCTCGTCTCGCCGGAAAACAGAGCGTATATCGAACTCAGCGGCGCGGTAATGTCCATGTTGGGAATGGATTCCACCAAGCTTTCCGCTCCTTCCAACTTCAACTTCTCCGATATGCCGGATCTGTCTGCCGCCGGCAACGTGAAGGAGACGGAGCTGGACGGCGTTGCCTGCAAGGAATATGAATTCACCGCGCAGAGCGGCAAACAGACCCGCGTCTATATGGCGGATACGCGGCTGCTGCAGATCGACATACTGGCAGAGGATGGAACGCTTGTCAACCGTATGGCTTTTGACAGCGTTTCCGGGCAGATCCCCTCTGACCGGATCGCCCCGCCCACCTATTATGAGAAAAAAGGCCTGCTCGCTTTCATTTCAATGATGAGCAAGAGCATGAACGGCAACTGACAATCGCAATCAAAACAGACAGGAGATAAATGATGTATCAGAAATACACGGATTACGCTATTGAAAAAACATTGGAGCTGCTGGCCATCGACAGCCCCACCGGCTATACCGCTCAGGCGGCGGAATATATGATGGAAGAGCTGCAGAAGCTGGGCTACGCGCCGTTCAAGACCGTCAAGGGCGGCGTCGGCGTGGATCTGGGCGGCAAAGACGCGGCGCACGCCGTGATGATCGCCGCGCATATCGATACCCTTGGCGGCATGGTCTGCGAGATCAAGAGCAACGGCCGTCTGCGGATCACAAACCTCGGCGGCCTAAAGGCCGTCAACTGCGAGACGGAAAACTGCCGCATCGTCACCAAAAGAAACGGCGCGTATGAGGGCACGCTGCAGCTGTGCAACCCCTCCGCCCACGTCAATACCGATCTGCAAAAGACCGAGCGCGACTTCAAAACCACCGAGATCGTCGTCGACGAGGACGTGAAGACGGCGGAGGACGTGAAGGCGCTGGGGATTTCCGTGGGGGATTTCGTCTGCTTCGATCCCCGCCCCAGAGTGACCCGATCCGGCTATATCAAGAGCCGCTATCTGGACGACAAACTGAGCGTCGGCTGCGTGCTGGCGCTGGCCAAATATCTGAAGGACGAAAAGATCGAACCCGAAAAGAAGATCTACGCCTATTTCACGGTCTATGAAGAGGTGGGACACGGCTGCTCCCAGGTTCCCTTTGAAAACGTGACGGAGGCCCTCTCCGTGGATATGGGGTGCGTGGGCGACGGTATCACCTGCACCGAGCGGCAGGTCTCCATCTGCGCAAAGGATACCTCCGGCCCCTATTCCTACGAAATGGTCTGTAAGCTGATCGAAGCCGCGGAAAAGACCGGCGCAGATTACGCCGTCGACGTCTATCCCAACTACGGCTCGGACGTGGAGGCCTCCCTCCGGGGCGGTCTGGACGCGGTCCACGGCCTCATCGGCCCCGGCGTCTACGCTTCCCACGGCTACGAGCGCAGCCACCGGGACGGCGCGGAGAACACGATCAAGGTGCTGGTCGGATACGTGGCGCCGTAAAAGAGAGATCAAAGATGAAAGATGGAAAAAGGAAGGGCTTTGCCCTTACCCATTATAAAATGCGCCGCAGGCCCGACTTTCCTCTCTCATCTTTCCTCTTTCATCATTAAAAACGAGGTTTCACTATGGACATACGTTACTGCGTCCCCTGCCTTCTCGGGCTGGAGGGACTGATCGCCGACGAGTTGCGGGAGATGGAAGCGCAGAACGTGCAGGCGGAAAACGGCCGGGTATTGTTTACCGGCGACGAGACGATCCTGGCGCGGGCGAATATCTGTTCGCGCTTTGCCGAGCGCATCCAGATTCTGGTGGGGACCTTCGAGGCCCACACCTTTGAGGACCTGTTCCAGGGGACGAAGGCCCTGCCCTGGGAGGACTGGATCGGCAAGACCGACCGCTTCCCGGTGAAGGGATATTCCCTCAATTCCGACCTGTTCAGCGTCAGCGACTGCCAGTCCATCATCAAAAAGGCGGTGGTGGAACGGCTGAAAACCACCTATAAGATCCCGTGGTTTGAAGAGACCGGCGCGCTGTATCAGATCCAGTTTTCCATCATGAAAAATCAGGTGTCGCTGCTGATCGACACCTCCGGGCGCGGCCTTCATAAGCGCGGCTACCGGCCGGAGGCCAACGCCGCCCCGCTGAAGGAGACGCTGGCGGCCGCCCTGTGCAGCGTCGCCCATCTGCGCCACTACCACACCCTGTACGACCCCATGTGCGGTTCGGGCACCATCGTCATTGAGGGGGCGCTCATGGCGCTGAACATCGCGCCGGGGCTGTACCGCCGCTTCACCGCCGAGACGTGGCGGCAGTTCCCGCCGGAGCTGTGGCAGGCGGAGCGCCGCCGGGCGGAGAGCCTCCGCCGCCGGGACGTGGATTTTCACGCCTACGGGTGGGATATCGACGAAGAAGCGCTTGCTATCGCCAAAGAAAACGCCCGCAAGGCAGGCGTGGAGAAATATATCACCTTTGAAAAGCGGGATATCCGCGATTTCGCCCCCGTCACCGAAAAAGCCACGGTGATCGTCAATCCGCCCTACGGCGAGCGTCTGCTGGACCAGCAGGCGGCCCGCGACCTGTACCGGATCATGGGGAAGAAATTCACCCCCGCCCACGGCCGCAGCTATTACGTCATCACCGCCGACGAGGATTTTGAGCGCATTTTCGGCCGCAAAGCCGATAAACGCCGCAAGCTCTATAACGGAATGATCAAGTGCCAGGTGTATATGTATTTCAAGGCCGGGGATAATAATAGGCAATAGGCAATAGGCAATAGGAAGCCACTAATCACTAATTATGGACATTTTCTCAATCATCAAACTTCTCTGCGGCTTGACCTTCTTCCTGTTCGGCATGAAGGTCATGTCCGGCGATCTGGAAAAGCTGGCCGGCGGCAAGCTGGAGCAGCTTTTGAAAAAATTCACGGCAAACCCGGCCCTCTCCATGCTGCTGGGCGCGGTCATCACCATTGCCGTCCAGTCCTCCTCCGCCGTCACCGTCATGCTGGTGGGCCTGGTCAACTCCGGCATCATGCAGTTTGCGCAGACGGTGTTCGTCATCTTCGGCGCCAACATCGGCACCACGCTCACCGCGTGGATCCTGTCCCTGTCCGGCCTTGAGAGCAGCGCTGTGGCGCTGCAGATGCTCAAGCCGGAAAATTTCTCTCCTCTGCTGGCCTTTGTCGGCGTGATGTTCGCCATGTTCTCCAAAAAGGAGAAGCGCCGCAGCATCGGCACCATCTTTGTGGGCTTTGCGGTGCTGATGTACGGCATGGTGTTCATGACCCAGGCGGTCAGCCCCCTGGCGGAGACGCCGGGCTTCTCAGATGCGCTGGTGAAGTTCAACAACCCCATCCTCGGGGTACTCATCGGCACGGTCATCACCGCCGCCATCCAGTCCTCCGCCGCCTCTATCGGTATTTTGCAGGCGCTGTCCCTGACCGGCTCCATCTCCTACGGCATGGCGGCACCCATCGTCATGGGGCAGAACATCGGCACCTGCGTCACGTCCCTCATGTCCTGTATCGGCACCGGGGCCAAGGCCAAGCGGGTGGCCATCCTTCACTTTTCCATCAAGGTGATCGGCACCGTCATCTGCCTCAGCGTTTTCTGCGCCGTGCGGGCCATCTTTGCCCCGGCCCTGCTGGAGAGCGCCGTCACCCCCTGGGGCGTGGCGGCCATCCACACCGTGTTCAACGTGGCGACCACGGCCATTCTGGCGCCGCTGTCCAAGCTGCTGGTCCGGCTGACGGAGCGGATCGTCAAAGAAAAAAGCGCCCCCGACAAGCGGGAGCACCTGTTTAATCTGGATGAACGTCTGCTGAACACCCCTTCCGTCGCCGTGAAGGAGTGCGATCACTACGTGGGCAATATGGCCCGGGACGCCCGGGATATGCTGCTGGCCTCCTTCGCGCTGCTGGGCAAATTCGATGAGGAAACCGCCCGGTGGATCCGTAAAATGGAGGATACCTGCGACAGCTACGAAGATGATATCGGTTCCTATCTCGTCAAATTGTCCGGGGCTGCCCTTTCTGACGCAGACGCCGCCGAGACCGAGAAAATGCACCACGCCATCGGCAATTATGAGCGGCTGGGCGACCACTCCGTGAACCTGGTGGAGATCGCCCGCGACATGGACAAAAAGTCCATCCGCTTTTCGGATGAAGCCTATGCGGAGCTGACGGTAGTCGTGGACGCGCTGGTGGATATCCTCAACCTGACGGTGAACTGCTATACCGGCGACGATTCGCAGCTTGCCCACCGGGTAGAGCCCCTGGAGCAGGTGATCGACGACCTGATCGAGACCATGCAGTTCCGCCACAACGAGCGCGTTCAGAAGGGTGAGTGCACCATCGAGCTGGGCTTTATCCTCTCCGATATCCTCAACAACTTCGAGCGTATCTCCGACCACTGCTCCAACATCGCCGTGGCGGTCATCGAGGCGCACCGCAGGCGTTTCGACGCCCACAGCTATCTCAACGGCGTGAAACACGGCAATGAGGATTTCAACAGAATTTTCGAGGAATACGCCGGAAAATACTATCTGGTATAACCAGCACGGGCAGCCGGATTTGTCGGGCTGACGCGAACCTCGCAGCGGCACCTCAGTGCCGCTGTGAGGGAAAAGTAACATCACGTAGCACGGCGTATCACGCCGTCTTGGCGGTTGCCCGTGAAGATTGGTTTTGTCTCTGTGTTATATCTTATGGGAATCGTTCTTCGCAACGGTTAAGCTATCTTTACCAAAACCTCCAGACGGCGCAATGCGCCGCGCTGCCACCATGGGACAGGTTTACGCATAAAACCAAACATCCCGACAAACTCCCAATTTGTCAACGCTTCGGTCCCGTATACCCTCAAAAATACCGGATCAGCGAGACCACCTTGCCGAGAATGATGACTTCCTCCACGATGATGGGGGCGTAGTCGTCGTTTTCCGGCTGCAGGCGGAAGTGTCCGTCCTCTTTATAAAAGCGTTTGACGGTGGCTTCGTCGCCGATCAGCGCAACCACAATATCACCGTTGGCAGCAGCGGGCGTTTTCTCGGCGATGATGATGTCGCCGCTGAGAATGCCCGCTTTGATCATACTGTCGCCGCGTACCTTCAGGGCGAACAGGGGCTTGTCGGCGTAGCTCTGGCCCGCAAAGGGCACGTAGCCCTCAATGGCCTCCACCGCCAGAATGGGCATACCGGCGGTGACGGTGCCAAGCAGCGGCACCTGCGTGTAGTGAGACGTCTGCCCCGTCACCCGGATAGAGCGCTTGAGCATCGGGTCCCGCTCGATATAGCCGGCCTGCTCCAGCGCGTCAAGGTTCGCCTGTACGGAGGAGGTGGATTTCAGCCCCACCGCCGCGCAGATCTCCCGCACGGAGGGCGGCACGCCGTTCTGGGACCGCTCCGCCAGAAATTCATAGATCTTTTTTTGGGTTTTGTTTAACTCTTTCATCAGTCACCCTGCTTTCGCAAAAACTCATTCAACAATATAATAGCACAAATGTTCTGAAAAAGCAAACATTTGTTTTGATTTTTCTGAAAAATTTTTTTCGCGGTATATTTCTTTCCGCTGTGGACAAACTGTTAGCGGAGGTAAGAAATATGATGCTGAACGATGACAATCAGAAAAGTATGAAAAAAATGATGGCGGGCAGATCGCTCTATATCGCCCTCGGCGTGTGTCTGCTGGCCGCCGGGGCGGTGGGCGTTTCCGCCTTGAAGAATATGACCTCCCCGAAGGTGACCGTGCCGGAAATCACCACGGAGAGGACCACTTACGTCAATTATGCAAAGCACGTCTTCACCGATCCCACCACCCGGCAGGCGGAGATTTCCGCGGAGCTTCCTGAGCCCGATACCGAACCCGTGACGGCGGCGGTGTTTGACAGCGCCAATACGCCGCTCAGCGAAACCACCACGGAGGAGGAGACCACCGCGAAGCCCGTCGTCTGGTCTTCTCCGCTGGGGCATACCATCGGCAGGGACTACAGCCGGGGCGTGCCGGTGTTTTCCCCTACGATGAAGGATTACCGCACCCATAACGGGGTCGATTTCCTGGGCATCGCCGGGGATACGGTTTCCCCCATCGGCGAGGGCGAGGTGCTGGCGGTGAATCACGATCCGCTGTGGGGCTATTCCGTGACCGTTGACCACGGCAACGGCGTCGTCTCGAAAATCAGCGGCCTGTCCGATAAGGATCTGCCCGAGGCGGGGGCCTACGTCCATGAAAACGCCGTCATCGGCCGGGTGGGCGAAATTCCGGTGGAAGCGCAGGAGGCCGCCCACGTGCATCTGGAGGTGCGCGTCAACGGCAAGCTGGCGGATCCGTTGGAACTGCTGGGCCTTTCCGAAGCCGACGGGGACTGATCCGGCGTCCCACCGGCAGCGGCCGGTATTTGAATCCTTTAAAATTGTTTTGAGCGCGGTCCGCCGTTCCGGACTGCGCTCAAATTGTTGTATTCCCATGTTGCGTTTCAGCTATTGCCAACGACGGCCGCCGTCGGTTTATCCGCAGCGCTTGCCGCGGCATCGGCTCCGTCATAGCCGGATCAGATATCCTGATACTCACTGAGAATGGTCGGGAAGCGTCGGCGGGCTTTCCCCGGGCCCCTTCCGTCTTCCTTCGTCCCCATCATACCGTCGTCTCCTTAAGCCTTCCTTAAACGGAAAAAAGTTCTTTTTTACGTTAATTCCCAAAGTAAATTCCACAGTTGGATAGGTAGTGGAAAACACTTTGAGAAATAGCTGATTTTAGTTAGAGACAAGTACAGGAATCAACAAAA
>CADAMO010000100.1 GCA_902788995.1 Oscillospiraceae bacterium | reverse complement strand
CGCCTCACGACGGACACCCTTGCCTTTGGCTAACAGTTCCTACTGCCAAGTCTGTAGCGGACTTTCACCGCCAAGTCGTTGCCCATGCCGGGCGCACCACAGCAAGCCCCCTGAACGGTCCCGTTCAGGGGGCTTGTTTCATCTGAATCTATATTCGTGTTTACCGGGGCAGCGCCGGGGTCCAGTGCTCCATGGCGAAGCGGTCCGTCAGCACGTAGGAGGCCACGGGCGTGCCGTCGGCGGGGTTCAGCGTCACATCGGAGACGGTGAGCGACCCGTTATAGGTAATGGCGTCGCCGAGACGGTAGGTGTTTTCGTAATTGCCGTTATAATCGTACCGGTCGCAGATGGGCTCGATCACGTCGCCCATCTGCAGGGCGGTATCGGCCTTGGCCACGGTGTCCGTTTCGCCGTTCGCATAGACGAACCGCGCGCCGGAGACGGAAGCGCCGTTATTCGTGAAGCTGACCAGCAGCTCCGCCCGGGAACCGTTCAGCAGCACCGGGATGCGGCCGTTGGTGACGGCCTGCCCGTCCGCCTCGGTAACGTCGGTGAAATAATACGCCACGGGCTGGCCGTTCAGCGACACCCACATGTTGTCGTATTCACCGATCAGGTCGCCGTCTTCCGTCCAGTTGAAGATATTGTCAAGCCCCAGGTCGATATAACCGCTGCCGTCGTCAAGGAAGACGTTGAGCTGCAGATCCGCCACGTTGGCCCACTGGTCCTCGGAGAGCCTGAGCACCGGCGTGCCGTCCGCGTCGTCGGTCCACACCAGCGCGTTGTCGTCGATCTTCGTGTTTTCCACCACGGCGATCAGGTCGCTTTCGGGAATGCTGCGGTCGAAGATCCCCGCGCCGCCCAGCAGCGACGTCAGATCCAGCCCGGAGGACGTGGTTCCGCCGCCGAGCAGCGAACCCACCAGATCCGCCACGTTGCCGGAGGAAGAGGGGGCGGAGCCGCCGCCCGTGAGGGAGCCGAAGAGCGAGCCGAAGGGGCTGGCGCTGCCGCCGCCCGCCGCCTGTCCGGTGACCTCCAGCGTGGCAAACTTTTTCACACAGTCCGTATAGGACTTGTCAAAACCGAGGGCGTCCAGCTGCTGCACCGCGCGGCTGACCTTGCCCGCGGAGCGGTAGGGGAAATAGGCGGAAACGCCGTAGGCGTCCGCCACGGAGGAAGAGGTCCTGTTGTACTTGACGGCGGACAGGAGCGTATCGGCCAGCGCCCTGCTCTCCGCGGTGTTCAGGTTCAGCGCCAGATGGACCAGATCGATCTGATCCAGCTTGTTGGCCGCGCCGAACTCCTTGGTATCGCCCCGGGCCTTGGAGACCGTGGCGTAGCCGCTGCCGGAGATCTGCTTCGCCGTGGCGGAGGAGAAGGCGGTCAGCTTGCCGCCCACGGTGGCGGAGAGCTCCGCCAGGTCGATCAGCGACAGCGTCGCCTTCTGACCGGGGCACTTCTGGGCGCAGGTATCAACGAAGCTGTCCACGATCATTTTGCCCAGCTCTGTGGTGGGCAGGGCGGGGTTGGCGCTCAGCGCGGTGACCCAGTCGGTATAGTACCAGCCGATGCCGGGCTCCGTCTCTTCGCTGGCAATGAGGTAATCGGCGTAGGGCTCCAGCACCAGCGCCGTCTCCAGCGTGCCCATCAGGCAGGCGTCAAAACCGATGAAATCAAAGGTCACGCCCGCGTCCTTCACCGCCTTGGCGATATCCGGCAGCGTCATGGAATCGGCGTTTTTCGCCCGCTCGTCATAGCCGAAGCCGGAAACCGTTCCGCCGCCGTGATCCCACAGGATCAGTTCGTTCCGGTTGGCGGGATAATTCTGTTTGCAGTAGCTGATAAAATCCGTCAGGGTGGCGGGCACGGTCATGGCCGCGTCGCCCCTGTCTTTTTCCAACAGCCGCAGCTGGCCGCCTTTTTCCACTTTATAGATCTGATTGCGGGCGTTGGAAATACCGCTGATCTTCCAGTCCTTGCAGCCGCCCGTATAGACGAGGACGTTCACCTTGTCGGAAAGCGTCGCCGCCGCGATCTCCTTGAGGTCGTTGGTGGCCATACCGCTGCGGGATTCCAGATCCGTGCCGCACAGATAGAGCATCAGCGTGACCGTATCCGTACCGTCGCCCTTCAGCACGGTGCGTTTGGCCCGGGCGGAGGGGTCCACGGACGTGTTCAGCCGGCCCGTGTTGTTCTCGCCCATCCAGCCGGCGGAATAGGATCCGTTGCCGGAAAAACTGCTGAGGTTCCCCAGCAGCGAGCCGGCGATGCTGCCGGAACCGCTCTGCTGCGAGGGAAGGACGCTCTGATTGCCGTCGCCTCCGCCGCCAAGCAGGCCCGAAATGCCTTTGCCGCCGCCCAGCAGCACCACGATGGCGATGACGATATACAGGATCAGCTTGCCGCGTCCGCCGGAACCGGAGGAGCGCTGCCCGCCGGAGGAGGAGCCTCCCCCTCTGCGGGCGTAGCCGTCGCTTTTGCCGACGGGGCCCGTACCGAGCCCCGGGCCGTGAGTGCTCACGCTCTTTCCCGCGCCGCCTCCGACGCGCTGCCGCCCGGCAGGTCTGTTTGCAGGTGTGTTAGGCATAACCTTATCCCCCTTGTCGATTCTTGTTTTCATTATAACAAAGGGAAAACGGAAATGCAAGACTGGGAAAAAAGGGGATTTGTCGATTCAATTCGGAATGCGGAATGATTGTGAACCTTCGTTTGCATACAATTTGAAATGTCCGGATTTGATTGTCCCGTTGATTCTTTAAGACGCCCAATTACAATCAAATTCCGAATTCCTCATTCCGAATTCCGCATTAAACCAGTTCGACAACCCCCGATTGTCCCCCCCCCTCACTCCCCTGCCGGGACGTACACCCGCAGCAGCGTTCGGCCGCCGTTCGTCACGGTCAGCGCGGGGACGTACCCGGCGGCGGCATAGGCGGCGACTTCCTCTTCGGCAGCTGCCGCGTCGAAGATCACATAATCCGTCCGCTCCCCGGCAGGGTCGTGATAGGCGGTCTCATACAGGATCTCATGCTTTGACAGGTGCGCGGCCAGCATGGTGGTGCAGGTCACGGAGGCCTCCCGCGGGAGCGACGCGAGGTATTCCTCCATCACGGCAAAGTCGGCCCGGTTTGCGGCGTAATACCGCAGATAGTCCGCAAAGCGCGGCAGCGTGCGCTGCGCGGTGAACAGCATACAGGCCGCGGCGGCGCAGGCAACGGCCCTGCGGCCCGTCTCCGGCGGTAGCTCCGCGCAGTTCAGCACGCTGAGGTACAGCAGGAACGCCGCAGAACCGAAGGAATACTGAAAGCCGATATCATACTGATAGACGTAGAGGGTCAACAAATTGACCAGCACGGCAGACAGCAACAGCAGCAGGCGGGTGGGCCGCCGGGCGCACAGGGGCAGGAAGCCCAGCGGAACCAGCATATACAGGGCGTACAGCAGCTTGCCTCCGTGCCCGCCGGACGCTTCCGCAAACAGCTGCGTGAAGGCGTAAGCCGGGTTTTTCAGGACGTTTTGCGCCGCCTCCCACAGGCCGCCGCCCTGTGCGATGAAATTGTCGTAGCGGTTCGTCATCACGCCCTCGCCGTAGGCCGTCAAAAACCGCAGCGACAGCAGGAACCAAACCAGCGACAGCGCCAGCAGCCCTGCGCCGGCGGCATAGCGCCCCCGGTCAAAGAACAGGAACAGGGCGAAAAACGCCACGTAGACGGCGGCGTCCTCCTTCACGGAGAGCACCGCCGCGGCGCAGAAAAGCATGGGCAGGGGCTTTTTGCGCTCGGCGCAATAAAACAGCCACAGCAGCAGCGGCAGCAGAAAACAGTTTTCGTGAAAGTCGTAGTTGGTTCCGCCGGTCACAGCGGGGTGAAACAGCGTCATCGCCGCCAGCAGCGCCGTTCTGACCGGGGAAAAACGACGTTCCCTGCACAGCAGCGCCATGGGCGCGGCGGCGGAGGCGAGCACCGCCGCCTGCGCGATCTGTAAGGTCGCCGGGTGGGGAAATACCCAATAGACCGGCAGCAGCAGATAGAGCACGGGGGAAAGATGCACCGCGAAGTGGGACAGCAGCCGGTCCCGCTCACAGGTGGTCACCGGAAAGCCGCAGCGCTTCATGCCTTCAAACAGCTGGGCGAAAATGCCGAAATCGAAGTTGGGGGCGCGGAAGCTCAAATAACGGAGCACCCCCGCGCCGCCGACCGCGGCGAGAAACGCCGCCGCCATAACGCAGATCAGGCCGTACGCCGCCCTGCGGGACAGCCGGATGGGCTTCCGCCGCCGGTTCAGACCGTAGGCGATCAGCACCGCCCACAGGGCGCAAAGAACGAATCCGAAAAACGGATCGTCGTTCACCGGCAGCGTTACGGCGCAATACCCCCCGAAGGAGACGCACAGCAGCCGCGTCAGGGCCGTTCCGGGCGGCGTTTTGCCCCGCCGCAGCGTCAGGTTGCGGGCGGTCAGCGCCAACAACAGAAACAGGACGAACAGCATCGCCGTCAGCAGAAAGGGACTTCGGGCGAACAGGCCCAATTCCGTAAAGCCGCCGAAAACGCCGGAAAGCAGAAGCTTGAGCGTCAGCGACGCCAGACACCATGCCGACAGGGCCGAAAGGACGGCGATTTCCAAGACCGCGTTCAATCGCGCGGCCTGTTTGCCGTAAAAGCGATTCAATTTTTCTTTCACGGGGCGGCCTCCGCGTCGGTCAGGGCGCTTTCCAGTTCCGCCTGCGAAAAGACCGATTCCGCACAGGCGGCGCGGGCGTACAGATCCGTCTGACCCGCCACTGCCTGCGCCGCGTCGACGGTGATCTCAAACACCGTGCCGTCGGCGGCCACCGCCAGCTCGCCATAGCCCGCGTAGATAAAGGCGACCGCTCCGTAACGCAGCGCCCGGTTGAGGTTGTCCCACCGGGGACCGCCCGCAAGGACGGAATAATGGATCTGCCCCGCCACCCGGAACAGCTCCACGGAACCGACCACCTTGCCGCCCGCGCAGACGGGCAGGGTGAGATAATCCAGATTGACGACGTTCTCCTCGCCCAGCCGCGCATGGCAGTAGCCCCCCCGGCAGACCGTCACGTCCTCCGGGGAGCAGCCTGTCTCCAAGGCGACCATCTGGGCGATGGCGTATTCCTCCCGCCAAAGCAGCCCGTCGATCTCCTCCCGGGTATAGCCCGTTCCGCGGATCACCGGGGCGGCTTCCGACCACACGGAGGGGGTAGTGACGCCGCCGGAATACGGTCCGGCTTCGGAGGCCTCCGGCGTCATTTCATCTGTCGCCGCGGTGGGCGTTGTGACCGCCGCGGTGGAATGGCCCTCCCCTGACGTATTTCCTCTGTCCGTCGTTGCCACGGAGCCGGAGGGCTCCGGAACAGCCCCCATTGAGGCCTCTTTCGTTGTGCTTTCCCTTTCCGGAGGCTGCGCGGCGCCGGAGGGCTCCTCCCTGCCGGACGCAGTCCCGTCGGCTTCCCCGGCGGCAACGGAGGGGACGGTGACCGGTCCCGTTCCGTCGGAGGCAAACGCCATGCTCCCCTCCTCTTTGGGCGGCAGCGTCACCTCCGGGCGGGGGGCAAACGGAGAGAGCTTCAACAGAACGACTGCTGCCGCAGCCGCGGCGATTCCGGCGGCGAGCCCTGCCGTCCGCAGCCGTCTCCGCTTCTCCGCCCGGCGCGTATCCGCCGCGTTTTCCTCCGCCGCTTCGGCGATAAAGGACGCGTCGACGCCGCCCACAGCCTCCAGCAGATCCAACCCGTTCATACCGAAAAGCCCTCCTTTCGCAATTCTTCTTTCAGCGCGCCCCGCAGACGGAAGAGCGTGGTTTTCACCTTGCTCTGTGAAAAGCCGTAAAGCCGGCTGATCTGTTCTATGCTGTCGCAGTACCAGTACCGCCGCACGAAGATCTTCCGCTGGTCGGCGGTGCAGCCGGACAAAAAACCGTTGATGGCCTGCGCCAGCGCCTTCGCGTTCACTTCCCCCTCCACGTCGTCCGCCGCGGGCAGGCACTGCTCCAGCTCCGCCGTCAGGCCGCACACCGCCGCGGAGCGTTTTTCTGCCTGCTGCTTCCGGCAGCGGTCGATGGCGATATGGCGGACGATCCTTCCGAGAAAGGCAAACAGATAGTCCCTCGGCTCGTGGGGCGGGATCAGGTTCCACGCGGAGAGATAGGCGTCGTTTTCGCACTCCTCCGCTCCCGGCGCGTCGTTCACGATCCGCAGGGCGATGCCCCGCAGCCGCTCGCCGTATTTTTCCGCCGTGCACAGGATGGCGTTTTCGTCCCGCGCCAGGTACAGCTCTACGATCGCAGCGTCATCCATCCGTCGCCCACCTCCAAAAGAAAAACGTTTCAACCGAACCAGCGGATTTTTCCGCCCAAGGTTACATTTATTTTGTTATTTTGTTGAACAGAAAATAAAATATCCGCCGCCGGACAAAAAACGGTTGAGTTTTCATCCGTCCGATGCTATAATAATGATATCATATCATTGAACCGGAGGGGAAGCCATGCTGCTGGAAATTTTGTCGCTGCTGTTCCGCCTGATGTGGTGGATGGGATATTTCAAAGGCGAGGGCCTCGCCTGACGCGCCGGCAATTACGTGTTTTTTTTCGGCTCACGCATGGTTTTCGTGCGTGAGCCGTGCGCTGTCACCCGGTCGCTGTCCGATGAATGGCATTGACAGAACCGCCCCGGCGGCTTACAATGGATCCTGCCGCCGGTCCCCCGTTATCAGGACCGCCCGAAGGGCGACTTGCGACTTACGACTCAATCCCCCGATACACGAAAGGAACCGACCCATGAATATACAGGGACTGCAAAAACTGACGCTGCTGGACTACCCCGGCCACACCGCCTGCACGGTGTTCACGGGCGGGTGCAACCTGCGCTGCCCCTTCTGCCACAACGCCCCGCTGGTGCTGGACCCGGAGGGCAACGCGCCCTTCACCGAAGAAGAGATCTTCGCCCTGCTGGAGAAACGCAGGGGCATTCTCGACGGCGTGGCCATCACAGGCGGCGAACCGCTGCTGCACAAGGATATCGGCGCGTTTCTGCAAAAGGTGAAGGATAAGGGCTTCGCCGTGAAGCTGGATACCAACGGCTTTTTCCCGGACCGGCTGGAGGAGCTGCTGCGGGCGGGGCTGGTGGACTACGCCGCCATGGATATCAAGAACCGCCCCGAAAAATACGCCCTCACCTGCGGACTGGAAAAGGTCGACCTTGCCAAAATCGAAAATAGCATTCATCTGCTGATGGACGGCGGCATCGAATATGAGTTCCGCACCACGGTGGTGAAGGAGTTCCACGAGATTGAGGATATCGAGGCCGCCGCGAAATGGATCGGCGAGGCGAAGCGGTATTATCTGCAGGCCTTCAAGGATTCCGGCCAGCTCATCGCCGGCGGCTGCACCGGCCGTTCCGACGAAGAAATGTACGCCATGGCCGACCGGGCGCGCCCCTTCGTGGCGCTGTGCGAGGTCAGAGGCGTGGGATAAAAAGGATGGAATGCAACATTGGGATTTGCGGCAAAACACCGCGCAATCCCTTATTTCACCGCGTTTTTCCGGCATTTTCCTCCGTTTTTTCACTTCGATATCTTGTATAAAAATATTTCATAAGCAAATTTAAACCACAATATCTTGTTTTTTGCTATTGACAAGCGGATATTATTCTGCTATTATACTCGGGAACGCAATTCGGGCGCCGTTTCGGTGCTCGTTGTTTTACGATTAAAGTAAAAACAGAAAATACCAAAAAAGGAGAAAGAAAGGAAAGAACGATGTCTTATCAGGTAATCAAGCGCGACGGCAAGATCGCGGAATTCGATATCAAAAAAATTGCGGCCGCCATCACGCAGGCCTTTGAGGCCCAGAACAAGGCCTATCACCCCGGCGTGATCGACTTTCTGGCGCTGAAGGTCACGGCGGATTTCGAGCCCAAGATCAAGGACGGATATATCTCCGTGGAGGATATTCAGGACTCCGTGGAATCCGTGCTGGTGCAGGCGGGCTACGCCGATATCGCCAAGGCGTATATCCTTTACAGAAAGAACCGCGAAAAGATCCGCAACATGAAATCCACGATCCTCGACTATAAGGAGATCGTCGACAACTACGTGAAGATCAACGACTGGCGCGTGAAGGAGAACTCCACCGTCACCTACTCCGTGGGCGGTCTGATCCTCAGCAACTCAGGCGCCATCACCGCCAACTACTGGCTCAGCGAGATCTACGACGAAGAGATCGCCAACGCCCACAAGAACGCGGATATCCACCTGCACGACCTGTCCATGCTGACCGGCTACTGCGCGGGCTGGTCCCTGCGGCAGCTGATCGAAGAGGGCCTGGGCGGCGTGACCGGCAAGATCACCTCCGCCCCCGCCAAGCACCTGGCCACCCTGTGCAACCAGATGGTCAACTTCCTGGGCATTATGCAGAACGAGTGGGCCGGCGCCCAGGCGTTCTCCTCCTTCGACACCTACCTTGCCCCCTTCGTAAAGGCGGATAACCTGTCCTATAACGAGGTCAAGAAGTGCATCGAATCCTTCATCTTCGGCGTGAACACCCCCAGCCGCTGGGGCACGCAGGCGCCCTTCTCCAACATCACACTGGACTGGACCGTGCCCGCCGACCTGGCCGTGAAGCCCGCCATCGTGGGCGGCAAGCCGCAGAACTTCACCTACGGCGACTGCAAGAAGGAAATGGATATGGTCAACAAGGCCTTCATCGAGACCATGATCGAGGGCGACGCCAACGGCAGAGGCTTCCAGTATCCCATTCCCACCTACTCCATCACCAAGGATTTTGACTGGTCCGAGACCGAGAACAACAAGCTGCTGTTCGAAATGACCAGCAAATACGGCACGCCCTACTTCTCCAACTACGTCAACTCCGATATGGAGCCCAGCGACATCCGCAGCATGTGCTGCCGCCTGCGCCTTGACCTGCGCGAGCTGCGCAAAAAGACCGGCGGCTTCTTCGGCAGCGGCGAAAGCACCGGCAGCGTGGGCGTCGTCACCATCAATATGCCCCGCATCGCCTATCTTGCCAAGGACGAGGCCGATTTCTTCACCCGTCTTGACAAGCTGATGGATATCGCCGCCCGCTCCCTGAAGGTAAAGCGCACCATCATCACAAAGCTCTTGGACGAGGGCCTGTACCCCTACACCAAGCGGTACCTCGGCACCTTCGAGAACCACTTCTCCACCATCGGCCTGATCGGCATGAACGAGGTGGGCCTGAACGCCAACTGGCTGAAGATGGACATGACCCATCCCGAGACCCAGGACTTCACCATCAAGACCCTGAACCACATGCGCGAGCGTCTTTCCGACTATCAGGAGCAGTACGGCGACCTTTATAATCTGGAAGCGACCCCGGCGGAATCCACCACCTATCGCTTCGCCAAGCACGACAAGGCCCGCTATCCCGATATCATCACCGCCAACATGAACGGCACGCCCTACTACACCAACTCCTCCCACCTGCCCGTGGGCTACACTGAGGACGTGTTCAGCGCGCTGGATATTCAGGACGAGCTGCAGACCCTTTACACCTCCGGCACCGTATTCCACGCGTTCCTCGGCGAGAAGCTGCCGGACTGGAAGGCGGCCGCCACGCTGGTGCGCAAGATCGCGGACAACTACAAGCTCCCCTACTACACCCTCTCCCCCACCTACTCCGTCTGCCGCGACCACGGCTATCTGGCGGGCGAGCAGTTCACCTGCCCCCACTGCGGCAAGGAGACCGAAGTCTACTCCCGCATCACCGGCTACTACCGCCCGGTGCAGAACTGGAACGACGGCAAGGCGCAGGAATACAAGGACCGCAAGCTCTACGACATCAGCCGTTCCGTGCTGAAGAAGGGCCACGAAAAGGCGGAAGCCAAGGCGGAGGAAGCCTTCACCGTCAACGAGGACGTGAAGGAGTGCGGCGTGGTGCTGTTCGCCACCGAGACCTGCCCCAACTGCAAGCTGGCGGGCCAGTGGCTGGATAAGGCCGGCATCGCCTATGAGAAAAAGTACGTCTCCCAGAACGAGGAGGAGGCCAAGGCCCTGGGCCTGAAGCAGGCCCCCACGCTGGTGGTGCCCGCCGGCAGCGAAGTGGAGCTGTTCAGCGGCATCGCCAACATCAAGAAGTATATTGATTCCGTCAAGGCCCAGGCCGCGGGCTGAGTCCGCGCTGCGCGCATGACGATCAACAGAAGCAAAAATCGAGTAGGAGGCTGTCCATTAGTTGAGCAGCCGACCTCTCACACCACCGTGCGTACCGTTCGGTACACGGCGGTTCAATCATAAACAGTGCAGAGA
>CADAMO010000099.1 GCA_902788995.1 Oscillospiraceae bacterium | reverse complement strand
ACAGCAGACGGTCCGCGTCGCCGTCAAAGGCAAAACCAAGATCGAATCCGTTCTCGGCCACGTATTTCTGCAGCACCTCAATATGGGTGGAGCCGCAGTTGCGGTTGATGTTTTCGCCGTCGGGCTTGCTGTTGATCACGGTGCACTCCGCGCCCAGCCGACGGAACAGCTCGTTGGCGGTGACGGAAGCGGAACCGTTGGCGCAGTCAATGGCGATGCGCATACCGTAGAAATGGCCGATGGCGGTGCGCTCGATATGGTGGATATAATCCTTGATGGCATTTTTACCGGAGGTGATGGAGCCGACCTCCGCGCCGACCTTCAGCGGAGGCGGCAGGATCTCATCCAGGATAATGGCTTCGATCTTATCCTCCATGGCGTCCGGCAGCTTATATCCGTTTGACCGGAAGATTTTGATGCCGTTATATTCGCAGGGATTGTGGGAAGCAGAGATCATCACGCCCGCGTCATAGGAATACTCCTTTACCAGGAACGCCACGGCGGGGGTGGGCACCACGCCCAGCAGCAGCACGTCGCAGCCCACGGAGCAAAGCCCGGCGGAGATGGCACTGGAGAGCATATCCGCCGATTGACGGGTATCTGTCCCCACAAGCACCTTCAGTTTTTTGTTCTTGTTTTCCTCGGAAAGCACCATAGCGGTGGCTCTTCCGATCTTCATTGCCAGCTCGCAGCTGATCTCCGTATTGGCGATACCTCTTGCGCCGTCCGTTCCGAATAATCTGCCCATGGTAGTTTCTCCTTTATATCAGTTTTTGGGGTGTGGGAAGCGGAATTCCCAGATGAATATAAGCCGCGTTTGTCACGGTTCTGCCGCGGGGGGTCCTTGCCAGGAAGCCGATCTGCATCAGATAGGGTTCGTACACGTCCTCGATGGTAACGGCTTCCTCTCCGATGGCGGCGGCGATGGTTTCAAGGCCCACGGGGCCGCCGTTATAATTATGGATCATGGTGGAGAGCAGCAGCCTGTCGATGTTGTCAAGCCCAAGCTCGTCGATCTCCATTTTTGTCAGCGCGGTCCGCGCGTCGTTCAGCGTGATGCTGCCGCTGCCGATGACCTGCGCAAAATCGCGTACCCTTCTCAGATACCGGTTCGCAATACGGGGGGTTCCCCTTGAACGGGAGGCAATCTCAATGGCGCCTTCCTCCTCGATGTCGATGCCGAGGATCCTCGCGCTGCGCATCACGATCTGCGCCAGCTCTTCCGGCTGATACAGCTCCAACCGCAGTACGACGCCGAAACGGTCGCGAAGCGGCGCGCTGAGGCTGCCGGCTCTGGTGGTGGCCGCCACCAGCGTGAATTGCTGCAGATCCAGCCGGATGGACCGGGCGGAGGGTCCCTTGCCGATGATGATGTCGATGGCGTTATCCTCCATTGCCGGGTAAAGCACCTCTTCCACGCTGCGGGAAAGACGGTGGATCTCGTCAATGAACAGGATATCGCCCTCGTTGAGGTTCGTCAGCAGCGCCGCCAGGTCGCCGGGTTTTTCAATCGCCGGGCCGGAGGTGATGCGGATCTGCGACCCCATGGTGTTGGCGATGATGCCCGCCAGCGTCGTTTTGCCAAGCCCCGGAGGGCCGTAGAGCAGCACGTGATCCAGCGGTTCGTTCCGTTTGAGGGCTGCCTCCATATAGATACTCAGGTTGTCCTTGACCTTTCCCTGTCCGATGTATTCATCCAGCGTTTTCGGCCGGAGGGAAACCTCGAGATCAGAATCCGCAGCGCTGAAATCGGGTGACGCCAGACGGAAGGAATCCTCTTCATAAGAACTGATGGCCATGTTTTATCACCCCCGCATCAACTGCTTCAACGCCTGCTTGACCAGCATTTCGACTTTTTCATTGGGATCCAGCGTGGATACCGCGGCGGACGCCTCCGTCTGGGAATAGCCGAGGGCGATCAGGGCGCTGGCCGCCTCCGCCTTGTTGCCGGAGGTATCGGCGATCACCGACTGTACGAAATCGGAGGAGGACATACGGTCCGGCACCATCTTCGCCATCTTGTCCTTCAGTTCCAGCACGATGCGCTGGGCCAGCTTCGGTCCCACCCCCGGGGCGGAGGTGATCCGCTTCACGTCGCCGGAAGCGATACTAAACGAAACGTCCTCCGGCGTAAAAGTGGAAAGGATCGCGATCGCCGCCTTGGGCCCGACGCCGGAAACGCCGATGAGCATCTTGAAATACTCCAGCTCCGCCGTATCGGCAAAACCGAAGAGCTCCATCGCGTCCTCCCGGACGGATAAATAGGTATATACCGTGACCGTATCGCCGATCCCCGCGATTTTTTTCAGCGTATTGAGGCTGGTGGCCACTTTGTAGGCGACGCCGCCGCAATCAACGGCGATATTGGAAGCGTCCGTAAAGACGACCTTGCCGGTAAGACTGTAAAACATAAACGGTTCTGTTCCGCGCGGTCAAACGCTGCGGTTCCTTTCTGTTTATCGAAATGGAAGGGATCTGTTATTGAAAAGCGATCCGGAGGAATGGGCGTGGCAGATGGCCATGGCCAGCGCGTCGGCGGTATCGTCGGGCTTCGGCACCGCGCTGAGCCCCAGCAGCTGCCTTGTCATTTCCTGCACCTGCTTCTTTTCCGCCCGGCCGTACCCCACGACGCTCTGCTTGACCTGCAATGGGGTATATTCATATACCTCGCAATTTCCCTGCTTTGCGGAAAGCAGGATCACGCCCCGGGCCTGCGCCACGTCAACGGCGGTGGTTTTGTTGGTATTGAAAAACAGCTTTTCAATGGCCATGGCGTCGGGATGATACTTGTCAAAGAGATAGCACATATCGTCGAAGATGGATTTCAGCCGCAGCGGGAACTCCATCCCGGCCGGCGTCGTGATAGCGCCGAAATCCAGCACGGTAAACCTGCTTCGTTCATACTTAAGCACCCCGAACCCGACGATAGCGTAGCCGGGATCAATACCGAGAATGGTCATTTGCCGTTTCAGATAACGGAATCAGCGAAGGGGTTCAGGCCGCCGTGTGATCCGTCTCTTTTCCTTTTCATGTTTCCGTTTATTATAACACGAATCTTAATAAATAGCAATATATTATCTTAATATAGACAAAGAAGATCACAAAAAAACCGGATCAGAAGATCCGGTTACATGGTTGTGCGTTTGGCGGCTGGCGCGTCAGGAGTTGAACAGATCACTCGCCGTGCCGAACAGTTGTTTCAGCATATTGACGATATAAGAAAGATACGGCAGCACGATGGCCAACTTGGAAGTAATGGCGCTCAAATCAAAATCCATGATAAACCTCCTTGATTCTGTCTGCGTGGAATAAACTGCGCTGTTTTCAGATTTATTATAACATAAAAGAAACAAAGATGCAAGACGAAAAATCAATCAATTTCCGCTTTCCTCTTCCTGATTTGTGTTTTCGCCTTCATCATCGGAAGGGGTCTCCTCCGTCGGCTCATCCTGTGAAGGCGATTCCTCAGACGTAGGCTCAACGGGCGCTTCAGCGGTGGTGTTCTCCTCTTCCTGCGTATTCTGCTCTTCCTCCGTCGTATTCTCCTCTTCTTCCTCTTCATAGCGGTAAGTGGTGGTACGGGAGGCGGTCGGCGTCACCGCAGCGGCGGTTGTAGCGGGGGCGGCCGTCGTTGTGACAGGATTGGTCGTCGTGACAGGCGACGTGGTCGTCACGGGAGAAGTCGTGGTCACAGCAGGCTTCGTGGTCGTCACGGCCACCTTCTGAGTGGTGACGACAGCAACATTCGTGGTAGCGGGCTCCTTGCCGATCAGGCGCATGATAGAGCTGCCGAACAGCTTAAAACCCAGCGCGGAACATGCCAGCAGCGCAATAATGATCAGCGCCGCAAGGACCGCAATGGAAAGCCGCTTTTTCTGTTTGGATGCAGGATATTCGGTCAGCCTGCCGGATTCCGGCAAATCGGCGGGCGCAGCGGGAGCGGCTTCGGCCTGTTCCGAGGCAGCTTCTTCAGGTTCCGCAGAAGAGGCGAAACTGAAATTGAAGTTGCCCCGTTCATCCCCGGTCTCCAGCACCTTCACGGCGATGGCGGTAATACCGCCGCTGCCCTGCTTGACGGAGGCCACTTTGAAAATCAGGTTGACGATTTTTTTGACGGACCCTTCCGCCGCTTTGCAGATATCGTCCAGATCCTTATCCGTCAGCACCTGCGTCACGCCGGGGCTTACCAACAGAAAAATATCGTCGGCTGCGACCGCAGGGAACGTGCAAAGACCGTACTGAGAAGCGCCGTCCTCATTGGCAAACAGGGCGGGCGTCACCTTCGCAAATCCGTTCTTGGAATAGGCGTACAGCTGCGTATTCCCGGTCTTTGCAAGGATCACGTAATTGCCGTAGGCGTAAAGGATCGAGGAATCCAGCTCTGAAGAGCGGTGCCCCATTTCTCCCAAAGCGTAGACGCTGTCCTTGAAATACCCCGTAATGATATCGGACGGGTCCATGTTTTCATCGTTCAGATGATCGGCGCGCTCATTGAAAGCCGCCACGGAAGCGTCCGCAAACCCCTCGATATCAGAACTGGAGACGGCGAAAAACACCGTTCCGCTCATGACGCCGGTTCCCTTATAGCCGGATTGCACCACCTCATGGGGCAGTACCTTTCCGTTGATATTGACGCTGTCGGGATTAAAGGGGACGTTTTGCTTTTTCTGAGTGACGACAGCAGCTTCCACTTTTATTGGCATGTTTGCTCCCTCCTGTTGTCTTTGCTGAAATATTGAAGTAAGTATGCTCTGATATCCGCCGCAAGATACAGCGAACCGCACGCCACCAACGCGTCGTAACCGTCCAACTGACGGATGGCTTCCCGCACGCCCTCTTCCGGCGACGCGGCCGCCTGCGCGGCAACGCCCTTTTGCAGGACAAGATCCCGGAAGTGCTCCGCGCCCATGCTTCTGGGGTTGGACGGCCTGACGGCGATCACCTTTGAAAACAACGGCAGCAGGTGCTCCAGCGCCTTTTCGCAGTCCTTATCCGCCATCATTCCCATGACGGCAAGAATACGCTTTCCGGGGAGATACGCCTTCAGCGCATCGGCCAGGGCGGCGGTGGAGCCGTCGTTATGCGAACCGTCAAGAATGACGAGGGGCGAACGATTAATGATCTCAATGCGAGCCGGGATGGTCGCGGCGGAAAGTCCTTTTGCAATCTGTCCGTCGTCGATCCGGTATCCCTCCCGGCGTAGTACCTTGACGGCGTTGAGAACCAGCGCCGTATTGCAGATCTGATGCGCGCCGCAGAACGAGACGTGCAGCTCGACGCCCTGCCAGCAAACGTCCGCGCCGGTGATATCGGAGCGTTTCTGCACAAGCTCGGCAGCCTCCGCGATCATCAGCTCGCTCCCCTGCTGTTTCGCCGTCCGGCGGATGACGTCAAGCACCTGCGGCAGCTGTTCGGCACCGGTGACAACGGGACAGCCGGGTTTGATGATGCCGCATTTTTCGGCGGCGATCTGCTCCACGGTATCCCCGAGAATTTTCGTATGATCCAGCGAAACGGAAGTGATGACGCTGCAAAGCGGCGCTTCCACCACATTGGTAGCGTCGAATCGTCCGCCCAGCCCCGTTTCCAGAACGACGATATCGCAGCCGCATTCGGCGTAATAGAGGAATGCGGCTGCGGTGACGGCTTCAAATTCCGTCACGGCAACGTCCTGCTCGGCCAGCGTTTCAATCGCCGTTTTGACCGTTTGGGTCACCCGGCAGAGCGCTTCCCACGGGATCATCTCACCGTTCAGGCGGATACGCTCCCGGAACTCAATGACGTAGGGGGACGTATAAAGACCCGTCTGATAGCCAGCGGCGGTCAGGATGGACGCCAGCTCGGTGCAGGTACTGCCCTTTCCGTTGGTACCCGCCACGTGAACGCAGGCAAAGCGCTTTTGCGGGTCGCCCAGCAGCGCACAGAGGGCGCGGATCCGTTCCAGTCCGGGACGGATACCGAACCGTTCCAGCGAATGATAATAGCCGACAGCTTCTTCCGGTTTCATGTGTGCCTCCGGATCGGAATGTGCCTGTGAGAGGCGACAAATCAATCGTTGTTGATAGATGCGAAATAAGCGTTAATAAGGTAATGGATCATATCAGCCGAGGTTTTCAATACCGGCTTTGATCAGGGCGGCTTTTTCCGTCAGCTTCTGCTGGTTGACGCGCTGCTCTTCCACCACGGCGGCAGGCGCTTTGGACAGGAAGCCCTGATTGGACAGCTTCGCGGTGATCTGCTGCAGCCGTCTTTCCACGTCCTCCAGTTCCTTCTGAAGGCGTTTGCGCTCCGCGGCCAGATCCACCAGCTCCGCCATGGGCATATAGATGGTGGCGCTTTCCGTCACCACGCTGACGCTGCCGTCCGGCTGCGCCGTTTCACCGGCGGCGCACACGTCAATGCCGGAAGCGGAAGCCAACCGCACGAAATAGGGCGCGGCGTCGGCAAAGATATCGGTATCCTTGGCGGAAACGGTGAGATGCGCCTTCTTTGAAGGGGGCACATTCATCTCCGCGCGGCGGTTGCGCACCGCCTTGATGGCAGTCATGATCTGCTCCATCTTGGCCTCTTCCGCCGGGAAGCACAGCGCGTCTTCCGCCGTCGGCCACGGGGAGATCATGATGGAATCTCCGTCGTGCGGCAGCGTCTGCCAGATCTCTTCCGTAATAAAGGGCATGAAGGGATGAAGGAGCTTGAGGGTGTTGCTCATCACGTAGACCAGCACGGCGCGGGCCGTCTGTTGCGCCTGCGCGTCGTCGGCATTCAGTCTGATCTTGCACAGCTCAATGTACCAGTCGCAGAGCACGTCCCAGATAAAGTCGTACAGCTTCTGCACGGCGATGCCAAGCTCATACCGGTCGAGGTTTTCCGTCACTTCTTTGACAAGGCGGTTATACTGGTGAAGGATCCACTTATCCTCCAGCGCCAGCTCCGCGGGGATATGGGGCACCGGCTCTTCCTCGCCCAGATTCATCAGCACGAAGCGGGCGGCGTTCCAGAGCTTGTTGGCAAAATTACGGGAGGCTTCCACCTTTTCATCGGAGAAGCGCATATCGTTTCCGGGGCTGTTGCCGGTGGCCAGCGTAAAGCGAAGCGCGTCCGCGCCGAACTTATCGATGATCTCCAGCGGGTCGATGCCGTTGCCCAGGGACTTGGACATTTTACGTCCCTGCGCGTCCCGCACAAGGCCGTGGATCAGCACGGTGTCAAATGGCGCTTTGCCCGTATAGGCAAGGCCGGAGAAGATCATGCGGCTGACCCAGAAGCCGATGATATCATAACCCGTCACAAGGGTGTTGGTGGGATAATACCGCTTCAGGTCCTCCGTCTCCTCGGGCCAACCGAGGGTGGAGAAGGGCCACAGAGCGGAAGAGAACCAGGTATCCAGCGTATCGGGATCCTGACTGATATTCGCGCTGCCGCAGGAAGGACAGCGTTCGGGGTCTTCCTTCAACACGTGCATGGCGCCGCAGTCCGCGCAGTACCAGGCGGGGATCCGATGGCCCCACCAGAGCTGTCTGGAAATGCACCAGTCGCGGGTGCCGCGCATCCAGTTCATATAGTTTTTGGCAAAGCGGTCGGGAACAAAGCGGATATCACCCTTTTCCACCGCCTCCACGGCGGGGCCGGCCAGCGGGTCCATTCTGACGAACCACTGCTTGGAAACCATGGGCTCGATGCTGGTATGGCAGCGGTAGCAGGTGCCCACGTCGTGCTTGATGGGCTCGATGCACTTGATATAGCCGCCCGCCTCCAGATCGGCGAGAATCGCCTTTCTGGCCTGCATGGTATCCATACCGGCGTATTTGCCGCAGTCCAGCACTTCCGGCTCGTCCTTGGTGGCCTTGCCGCTGCGGAACAGCTCGTCCGCTTCCTCTTTGTCCTTTTTGCCCGTCAGATGACCGTCGTAGGTAAAGGTGCGGACGATGGGCAGCTGATGGCGCTGGCCGACTTCAAAGTCGTTGGGGTCGTGGGCGGGAGTGATCTTGACGACGCCCGTCCCTTTCGTCATGTCGGCGTGCTCGTCGCAGACGATGGGGATCTCTTTATTCAGCAGCGGAAGGATCACGTGGCATCCGTGCAGGTGACGGTAACGCTCATCCTCGCCGTTGATGGCGACGGCCGTATCGCCCAGCATGGTCTCGGGGCGCGTGGTGGCAAGCTCCAGCTTCTCGCCGGTCTCCTTGACCGTATAATACAGATGCCAGAAGCTGGAATCCTTTTCCTCATATTCCACTTCGGCATCGGAAATGGAGGTGTTGCAATGGGGGCACCAGTTCACCATGCGGTTGCCGCGATAGATCAGGTCCTTTTCATACAGGCGGACAAACACCTCGCGGACGGCCTTGCTGCAGCCCTCGTCAAGGGTGAAACGCTCTCTGTCCCAGTCGCAGGAGGAGCCCATCTTCTTGAGCTGCTCGATGATCCTGCCGCCGTACTGCTTTTTCCAGTCCCAGGCGCGCTTCAAAAACGCCTCGCGGCCGATGTCTTCCTTGGTGATCCCCTCTTTGCGCATGGCCTCCACGATCTTCGCCTCCGTCGCGATGGAAGCGTGGTCGGTACCGGGGAGCCACAACGTATCATACCCCGACATCCGCTTGTACCGGATCAGGATATCCTGCAAAGTGTTGTCAAGGGCGTGGCCCATGTGGAGCTGCCCGGTGATGTTGGGCGGCGGGATCACGATGGTATAGGTAGGCTGATCGCCCTTTCCGTCGGCATGGAAGTACTTCTCTTCCAGCCATTTATGATAGATCCGGTCTTCGACGATATTCGGATCGTAAACCTTTTCCAACTGTTTTTTCATAAAATAACAATTCCGCGCGACAGCCCCGCTGCCGTGCTTTCCTCCATGACGTTCATCAATAAAAACAATCTTTGCAAAAAGATTTCATGTTATTATAGCATTCACATTTTTTTTTGTAAAGATTATTTTTTGAAAAATATTGAATTTCGGGCCGCGGACACAAAAACGGCCCGCAGCCCGAAAGATTCGTGTTTCAATTGGTCAGCAAATGGCGTTATCCGCATTCCCCACGTCACGCAGCAGCAGGATATCGGAATATCCCTTGCCGCCGAAATACTTCAGCATGAACTCGCTGAAGAAGCGGAATATCTTTGTAAACAACCGGTTGAACAAACTGAGCTGTTTTTCGGTTCTTTCTTCGCCGGTGCTGATCTTATAGGTGATATTGTCCAGCCGTTCCTTGACGGCGTTGTAATCGTCAGTAGGCATATACGTGCTGTCGATGGCTTCCTTCGCCTCCGCCAGCGCCGCTTCCAGCTCCGCCTTATCTTCCGGGGAGAGGGCGGACGTATCATAATTCTTCCATTCGTTATAGCTGTTGATCAACCCTCTGGAATCCCGCGCGTAGTTGAACTGCGGATAGGCGGGATCGGAATACACGTCCTTGAATGAGCTGTCCAGCAGGATGCGGATGGCCAGCCGGATAATCACGTCGTTGCGGGCGGTCTTTTCATGGTCCTGCCCCTTGAAGTAGAAGGTGGTGTCGCAAAGAATGCCGGTGGAGGCGTCCACGATGCGGCCCTCGTCAATATGGTTGTGTGAAGGATCGGAACAATAGGTATTGGCCTGCACGTAGTCCTCCGGCAGGGTGCTGCCCACGGGAGCCGCGGTTGCGCCGAAAGAGGTGGAATCCAGATGGATCACGCCGTCGCCGTTGACCTTATCCCAGGAATCGCAGATCTGATAGAGGGAATAATTGTAATCCACCACGTCGAAGAACTCCACGCCCTTTTCTTTCAAGTCGAGAATATTGGCGCGGGAATCCAGCTGGGCCTGATAAAACCAGTCGGTCTGCTCGCGGATGAACTCGTCGCCGGGATCGGAGAGATACTTCTCACTGGCCGCCGGATAATCCCCGGAGGGGACCAGCGCCCACATGCAGGTGGAATAGGCCAGATAATCGTCAATGAGGATATCCACCGCCCGGTCGAGGATCTTGTTGACCTGCGCGTTGGGCATGATGCGCAGGATCAGGGGGATCAGATAGGCCAGCCACTGCTGGTCGTCGCCGAGGAGCGAGGGGAACATGGTGCCGTAAAGAGCGCCGTCGTCGTCCAGCAGGCCGTAATGATAGATATCGCCGAGAATGGCGGTGCCGTCCGCCGCGGGAACGATATAAACGACGCGGTTCACGTCTTCGGAGAAATCCAACCCCTTATCCCTATACAACTGCATCAGCGCGTTTTCGATGGAACCGCCCTGGCTGATGGGAACGAGGTTCACCTTATCGTGACCCGTCTCCCGCTTGGCGGTTTGGATCAGCTCATACAGCTCCTCCGCCAGACGGTACACGTTGTCGAAGGACATATAGGAGAAGAAATAC
>CADAMO010000098.1 GCA_902788995.1 Oscillospiraceae bacterium | reverse complement strand
ATGGGTCAAAAGCGAAATTGCCCGGTTTTGGCCTTGATTTTTGAAAAGGAAAAATCCCCAAAAACGGCGGTATTAAGCCATTCTTGGGGATTTGTTTGGTTGCGGGAGAAGGACTTGAACCAACGACCTCCGGGTTATGAGCGGTAGCAGGGGAGTCAGTCCGGGCGTTTCCAGCGCTTTCCGGCCCTTTTGTCTCGGGTTATGATTCCGTCCGGCGGTCTTGTAGCCGTTGTCTCCGCCGCCGTTTTTCCTGTTATGGGTCAGAATATGGGTCAAAAGAAAAACCGTTATGCGGGGATGGAAGTTCATACATTTCATGCGGCGCGATGTCCTGCCCGTCAGCCCATTCAACGGTGTTCCCGGCAACGCGAACAGTTTTGAAAAAGCCCTCGTCCGCGAGCTTCCCATTCCAGGACCCGTTGATATACGGCTTCACATCGAAAAGGCGATGTTCATTGTTGCTGAAAACAATCAGAAGAAAATGATCTTCAAGCGGAGTGACCGCTATGGGTTTTATCCTTGTCAAGCTGATTCCCTCCATAACTGCAGCGGCGGGATCTTAAAGAACTGTTCACCTTCGGACGGCAGCTTTCAGTTCGCAGATAATTCCTCTTCGTGAATATTGATCCACACCTCAAACGGCTGTAAATCACTGAAATGTGTTTTACGCGGTCCGGTATTTGAGCCGCTGAAACAAAGAATAACAGAATCGGTACAGGGGTTCCTGACCGATTTTTTTCATCCCAATGCTTATATTTGAAAGTGACGAAAACGTCACTTGGATTTCATCGGATTGTCACTTTGAAATGATATGATTATCATGACAGATTGGCAGATGGGAGGGATCCAGCTATCGTGTTCCGAAAGAAACGGCCGGATCATTCGGAGCAGGGAAGGACGCCATGTCTCCTGCACGAGAAAAAGGAAAACCGCATGGAGGGTATGTTGCGGCTTGTTCTGAAGGAGCTGCGGCATGATAAACGCCGCGCCGCTTTGCTGTGTATGACCGTCGCGCTGGCGGAATCGGGCTTATACGCCATTCTGACCCTGAGCGCCGGTTATCTGCGTTTTTTCGGGGAACAGGCGGCGCTGGTGGGCAAAGACGCGCTGCCGCTGGCGTGGCAGGGTATCCTGGACGTGGGAGGAATGCTGCTGGAACTGCTGTCTCAGATAACAGAAATCGGTTTGGTGATAGTTGTGAAGGCGGAAGACATTCTTTCCGGCGAGGCGGCCCTGAAAAACCTGCCTGCGTTCATTCTGTTGTCCGGGCTGACCGTGTTGATTGCCGTGTGCTGTGCAGTCGGGCTTCTGTTCTCCGTCTATCGCAGGCAGCACCGTCATTTTCTGACTTCTTTGCTGGTGGGAGGAGCGGACGCTGCTTTCGTCGACCGGTTTGTCAGAACGGAGTCGCTGTTTATCTGGATCTGCGCGTTTCCTGCAGCCGCGCTTTTTGGAACGGCGCAGCTGACGGTACTGCGGTGCATAGCGGCAGACTGGTTCAGCCGCAACCTCGGCGCGCAAACGCCGGTCGACATTCGCGGAAGCCTGCTGTGCTGTGCGGCGGCGGGATTGATCGTGCTTTGGATGACGTTGCGCGGGTTCCGGAAATCGAGCACAGGGCTGTCTGTCAAAAACGCGGCGCGGGAGCTGCGCAGAACGACCGGGGGAATACTGGGCATCCGCGCGCTTACCAGCGAACCGCTTCACTGCCGTTTTCTCGGCCTGCCGCACTATATCGCCATGCGCAATATTGAAGACAGATTGGGACGGTATCTGAAGATTTTCCTGATGACGACGGTCTATCTTTCCGACGTTGGGTTTCTGATTCTGCTGCTGACCTTTGCCCGGAACAGCGCAGCGGAGGGCGGCTCTTGCCTGCCCGGCGGCGATGTGTTCTTTTCGGCGAACGAGTTTTTCTTCTGCGCCTCCGCGGTCATCACCCAGATTATCGCGACGGCGGGGATGGTATGCGGTATGATATCCAACATTGTTTCCAACGCTTCCGAATATGCGCAGCTGCGCGCATCCGGAACGTCCATGCGCGTGATCCGTCGCTGCGCGCGTCGTGAGGGTGTTCTGAGCGTTCTGATCGGCCTGTGGGTTGGTGTTTTTTGGTTCGTTTCGCTTCTCAGTATGTTCGTCAGCATCTACGGCCCGATGACGTCCGGAAACGGGATCGATTTCACAGGCACCGGAAAGCCGTTGATCGTGATAGGCGTATTTTCCCTGATACATATGGCCGCTGTGTTTGCCGCCGTCTGCTTCGCCTGCCGTAAGGTGAACCGCGTCGACCTGCTGCAGGAGCTGAAGGAACTGGCATACTCGTAAAAAAAGAAAACGGAAGAATTACAAATAGATAATCGGGAGGCTTTTGAGAAATGATATTAAAAAGGAAACGCACGCAGGACGAAAAGCAGAAAACCGCCGTCCCTTATGAAAACACCGTTGAGCTGCGGGATATCACGAAGGAGTATGTGATTGGCGGCGGCAACGTCTGCCGCGCGCTGGACCGTGTCAGCCTGACTGTCAAAAAAGGCGAGTTCGTTGCCGTTGTCGGAACCAGCGGCTCCGGGAAATCCACGCTGCTGCACGTATTGGGCGGCGTGGATCAGCCCACCTCCGGCAGCGTAAAGGTCTGCGGGCGGGAGTTGGGGATGTTTATGGATGAAGAAAAGAGGCCCTTCTGATGCTGCTCGAAGGAGCCTTTCCCAAAACAGCAAAAAACAGTACCTCATCATTGGCGGATGAGGTACGTCCGGAGAAAATGATCGCCGGGCGACGAAAATGCGATCCGGCGGTTTGAGGGGCCTGAAATCCCACAGGCAGGGAAATACCTTGCAGGATATCGAAAAGAAGTTACAATTTTGCAATCATTACAAAAAACGCTTGACAAAAACGTTTTTTTTTGATATTATGGCAATGGAAGCGGACTGGAAACGATACCGGAAACGATACCGGAAGACTCTGTCAGTTTTTCGTCACTTCCCGGCAAAACCGTTCATTTTTATGCCGCTTTTTATTACGGAAGGTGTTTGGCTTTGAACATTAAAACGCTGGCAAAGCTCTGCGGCGTTTCCGTCAGCACCGTTTCGCGCGCCATCAACGGGCATCCGGACGTGAGCGAAGAGGTACGGCGGAAGGTGCTTGAGACCGCGCAGCAGGTCCACTATATCCCGAACGACGCGGCGCGCGACCTGGTCAGCCGCCCGTCGGACGCCATCGGCCTCGTGGTCAAGGGGATCGGCAACATTTTTTTCACCGCCGTGATCCGCGCCATCGAAAAGACCGCCGAGGAACTGGGCTACACGCTGGTGCTGCACCAGATCAACACGGATGAGAGCGAACTGCTGGCCGGGGCGACGCTGGCCCGCAGCAAACGGCTGAAGGGGCTGGTGCTGCTCGGCGGAAAGTGCGATTATACCGCGGCCGATACGGCGCTGCTGGGCGTCCCTTTCGTGTGCTGTACCTACCGCAACAGTTTCGGCGCGCTGGAAGACGCCGCCTACTCCTCCGTCACGGTGGACGATACGGCGACCGCCTTTGCCGCCACCGATTATCTGCTGCGCAGCGGCCACAAAAAGATCGCGATCCTGCTGCCGGACCGGCAGGACGGCTCTATCGGCGCGCTGCGGTTCGAGGGCTACAAGCGGGCGCTGACGGAAGCGGGCCTGCAGCCGGAGGAAACGCTGATCGCCGAGACCGCCAGCTATTCCCTGCACGGCGCCTACAACGCCACCCGACGGCTCGTTGCTTCCGGCACCGCGTTCACCGCGATGTTCGCCGCGGCGGACACCATAGCTGTCGCCGCCATCCGCGCGCTGTACGACGCGGGCGTGCGCGTGCCGCAGGACTGTTCCGTCGTCGCCATCGACGGCATCTCCGTCACCCAGTACACGATCCCTGCGCTCACCACCATGGTACAGCCCGCCGAGGAGCTGGGCCGCGGCGCCGTGACCACGCTGATCGACCTGATCGACGGCAGAAGCGGCAACCGGCACATCACGCTGGAGGCCGTGCTGCGGGAGGGCGAAAGCGTGCGGGACGTCCGCTGATCCCATTCGATTTTTACGCCTGCTGGCGTGGAAATATATCATCATTCGAAAGGAAGAATTTTTCATGAAGAAACTCCTTGCAATCCTGCTCGTTCTGAGCATCGTGTTCGCGTTCGGCGCCTGCGCCGGCAAATCGGGAACGGAAACGCCCACGGACGCCCCCAAGCCCGCCAATACCGCCACCGGCAAGGTCTACTACCTGAACTTCAAGCCCGAAGCGGATCAGGCCTGGCAGGATCTGGCCAAGACCTACACCGAGCAGACCGGCGTGGAAGTCAAGGTCGTGACCGCCGCCTCCGGCGAATACGACAACACCCTTGCCGCTGAAATGGATAAGGACGCCGCCCCCACCATGTTCCAGATCGGCAACCAGGGCGCCGTGGAGACCTGGGGCGAGTACGCGCTGGATCTCTCCGACACCGATTTCGTAAAGGAACTCACCACCTCCGATTTCAACCTCTATGACGGCGACAAGCTGGTATCCGTCGGCTATTGCTACGAGGCGTTCGGCATCATCGTCAACAAGGCGCTGCTGGAGCAGGCCGGCCATTCCCTCGATGAGATTACCAACTTCGATTCCCTGAAGGCCGTCGCCGACGACATCCACGCCAGAGCAGCCGAGCTGGGCTTCGACGCGTTCACCAGCGCCGGTCTGGACGGCTCCTCTTCCTGGAGATTCTCCGGCCATCTGATCAATATGCCTCTGTTCTACGAGTTCCGTGACGACGGCGTGAAAGAGCAGCCCGCCGAGATCAAGGGCACCTACATGGATAACTACAAGGCCATCTGGGATCTGTATATCACGGATTCCGCCACCACCGGCGCCGCGCTGGCCTCCGCCACCGGCGACCAGGCCGAAGCCGAATTCGGCGAGGGCAAGGCCGTGTTCTATCAGAACGGTACCTGGGAGTACGCCAACCTGACCGACAACTTCAACATGAATCCCGAAGACATCACCATGATCCCGATCTACTGCGGCGTTGACGGCGAAGAAAAGGCCGGTCTTTGCTGCGGCACCGAGAACTGCTGGGCTGTGAACGCCAACGCCAAGCAGGAAGACATCGACGCGACGCTTGCGTTCATGACCTGGGTCGTCACCTCCGACGAAGGCACCACCATGATGGCGGAGCAGTTCGGACCCTGCCCCTTCAAGAACGCCAAGACCCCCGAGAACGTCTTCTTTGCCGCCGCGAACGACTACACCGCCAAGGGCAACTACGTCGTCACGTGGGCCTTCAACTGGGAGCCCGCCGTTGACGATTACAGAGCTGCCGTTGTGGACGCCATGACCAAGTATTCCGCTGGCCAGGGCGAATGGGACGAAGTCGTGAAGGCCGCCGTGGACGGCTGGGCCACTCTGTATGCGAAGGATCACGCCGAATAATCCGATCCTTCCCGCACCACTCCGCTAAACCAGGGCGGGAACGGGGTTTCCCGTTCCCGCCTTCCGTTTTTCTTCACCAACCGAATATCCCTTCGGAATTATTTCGGAAAGGAGAACCGCATGACTTCCAAAAAATCGCTTCCCGTCAGGATCATCCTGTGCGCGGCGGGCGGATGTCTGCTGCTGGTGGGGCTGCTCGCTTCGCTGAACGTGCTCACCCGGCTGCCCTTTACGGGCACGCTGCAGACCTGGTCCTACGCGCTGGAGGACGCCGGCTCCTGGTGGCGCGCCGCCATCATGCTGCTGGGCCTGACGATGATCGCCGTGGTGCTCAACAACGTGGACAGAAAAGCCGCCGACGGCAACGCGCTCAACTCAAAGCTGGTGCGCCGTCCCATCAAGCGGATGTTCCCGCTGTTCCTGCTGCCCACCTTCGCGGCCTTCTGCATCGGGTTCCTGTACCCCTTCGTCAAAGGCCTGTTCCTCTCCTTCACAAAATTCAAGCTCACCCGTGACTGGAAGTGGTCGGGCTTTGCCAACTATAAAGACATTTTCACCGACGAGGGCTTCCGGCACGCCTTCTGGTACACCGCGGTATTCACGCTGGTCAGCCTTGTGGTGATCAACGTGTTCGCCTTCGCGGTGGCCTATGCCCTCACCCGGGGCATCAAGGGCTCCAACGTGTTCCGCACCGTGTTCTTCATGCCGAACCTGATCGGCGGCATCGTGCTGGGCTACATCTGGTCCACCATCTTCGAGGGCATCCTGATCCACTTCGACACCTCCCTTGTGCTGGAATCGAAGTTCGGCTTCTGGGGCCTGGTGATCCTGATGGCGTGGCAGCAGATCGGCTACATGATGATCATTTACATCGCCGGGATCCAGAGCGTGCCGGAGGACATCATCGAGGCCGCCAAGATCGACGGCGCTTCCGCCTGGAAAACGCTGTGGCATGTCACGATCCCCAACGTGATGCCCTCCATCACCATCTGCACGTTCCTGACCCTCACCAATTCCTTCAAGCTGTTCGATCAGAACATCGCCCTCACCGGCGGCCGCCCCTTCGACGGGGAGATCCACACCACCGAAATGCTGGCCCTGAACATTTACCGCGCCCTGTACGAGACAAAATCCTCCCGCGGGCCCGGTCAGGCCAAGGCCGTGGTCTTCTTCATCCTCGTGGCGGTCATCTCCATCGTGCAGCTTTCTTCCACCCGTAAAAAGGAGGTGCAGCAGTAATGAATTCCTCTTTGCTGAAAAAACAGCGCCGTTCCAGAGCGCTGCTGAGCGTTTCCTTCGCGATCCTGTCGGTGGTCTACCTGCTGCCCATCGCGATCGTGCTCATGAACTCCTTCAAGAGCAACGCCTCCATCAACACCGCCACCTTCGCGCTGCCCAACGAACAGACCTGGATGGGCCTGCAGAATTATATCAAGGGCATGACCTTCGGCAACTATCCCTTCTGGAAGAGCGTGCTGTTCAGCCTGCTCATCACCGTGGTCTCCACCTTCCTGATCCTGCTGTGCACCTCCATGGCCGCCTGGTACGTGGCGCGGGTGGGCACGCTGTTCAGTAAGATCGTCTACTACCTGTGCGTGTTCTCCATGATCGTACCGTTCCAGATGGTGATGTTCACGCTGGCGCGGACCAGCGACTCCCTGAAGCTCAATACCCCGTGGACGATCCCCGTCGTCTACCTCGGCTTCGGCGCGGGGCTTGCGGTGTTCATGTTCTCCGGCTTCGTCAAAAGCATCCCGCTGGAGATCGAGGAGGCGGCCGCCATCGACGGCTGCGGCCCGATCCGCACCTTCTTCCTCGTGGTGCTGCCCCTGCTCAAGCCGACGCTCATCTCCGTGGGCGTGCTGGAGATCATGTGGGTGTGGAACGACTACCTGCTCCCCTATCTGGTGCTGGACCGCACGAAATACATGACGATCCCGATCCACATCCAATACCTGAAGGGCTCCTACGGATCGGTGGATATGGGCGCCACCATGGCGCTGATCCTGCTCTCCATCATCCCCATCATCATTTTCTACCTCACCTGTCAGAAATACATCATCAAGGGTGTGGCCGCCGGTGCGGTGAAAGGGTGATCGGCTATGCTGGAACGTTCAAGCGGCATACTATGTCCCATCTTCTCGCTGCCCTCCCCCTACGGGATCGGCACGCTGGGCAGGGCCGCCTTCGATTTTATTGATTTCCTCAAAGCGGCGAAGCAGCGCTGGTGGCAGATCCTGCCGGTGGGCCCCACCGGCTACGGCGATTCCCCTTACCAGAGCTTTTCCACCTTCGCGGGCAATCCCTATTTCATCGATCTCGACCTGCTCCGGGAGGACGGGCTGCTGACCCGCGCGGAGTACGGCAGGATCCGTTGGGGAGCCGACCCGGAGAAAGTGGATTACGGCACGCTCTATCAAAAGAGGTTCAACGTGCTGCGCAAGGCCGCCGCCCGCGGTCTTGAAAGGGACCGCGCGGAGGTGGAGGCCTTCACCGAAGAAAACGCCGGCTGGCTGCGCGACTACGCGCTGTTCATGGCGCTGAAGCGGCGCTTCGTCATGCGTCCCTGGACCGAGTGGGAGGACGAGGATATCCGCCTGCGCAAGAACGGCGCGGTGGAAAAATACGCCGAGCTGCTGCGCGAGGACGTGGATTTTTACATTTACCTGCAGTTTCTGTTCTTCCGTCAGTGGAAAGCGGTGCGGGACTACGCCCACGAGAACGGCATCGGCATCATCGGGGATATCCCGATCTATGTGGCCATGGATTCCGCGGACGTGTGGGCCGCGCCGGAGTGGTTCCAGCTGGATGAGGACAACGTGCCCACCGAGGTGGCCGGCGTGCCGCCGGACGCGTTTACGGCGGACGGCCAGCTCTGGGGCAACCCGCTCTACCGCTGGGATCAAATGCGGGAGGACGGCTTCGGCTGGTGGATCCGGCGCATCGGCGGCGCGGAGAAGCTCTACGACGTGCTGCGGATCGACCATTTCCGCGGGCTGGAGAGCTACTGGGCCGTCCCTTACGGCGAGACCACGGCCAAGCACGGCCGCTGGGTCAAGGGACCGGGCATGGCGCTGGTCGGCGCGCTGACCGGCTGGTTCCGGAACATGCAGTTCATCGCGGAGGATCTGGGGTACCTTACCCCGGAGGTCCACCGGCTGCTGCGGGATTCCGGTCTGCCCGGCATGAAGGTGTTGGAATTCGCCTTCGACACCCGCGAGGCCTCCGATTATCTTCCTCACACCTATCCCGAAAACTGCGTCTGCTACGCGGGCACCCACGACAACGAGACGCTGCAGCAATGGAAACAGAACGCGGCAAAACAGGATATCGCCCTCGCGAAGCGGTACCTGGGGCTCAACCCGGCGGAGGGCTTCAATATGGGCCTGATGCGCGGCGGAATGGGCAGCGTGGCAAGGCTGTTCGTGGCCCAGATACAGGATTGGCTGAACCTGGGCGCGGAGGCCCGGATCAACACGCCCGGCACCCCGGAGGGCAACTGGCAGTGGCGTCTCACCGCGGAACGCCTGACGCCGGCGCTGACGAAAAAGATCGCGGACATGACGGAACTTTATGGAAGGAGCTGTTATTAAATGGCAACAGTCAGCCTGAAGCATATTCAGAAAATCTATCCCCACAGCGACGTAAAAAAGAGGAAAAAGCAAAAGGGACAGTCCGAAAAGAAAAATAACCTCAAGGTGACGGAAGCCGGCGTGATCGCCGTGGACGACTTCAATCTGGAGATCGCCGACAAAGAGTTCATCGTGCTGGTCGGCCCCTCCGGCTGCGGCAAGTCCACCACCCTGCGCATGGTGGCCGGGTTGGAGGACATCACCTCCGGCGAGCTGGTCATCGACGGCAAGGTGGTCAACGACGTGGCCCCCAAGGACCGGGACATCGCCATGGTCTTCCAGAGCTACGCCCTGTACCCCCACAAGACCGTGTATGAAAACATGGCCTTTTCCCTGCGGCTGAAAAAGCTGCCGAAGGACGAGATCGACCGCAAGGTGCGCGAGGCCGCCGAGATCCTGGATATCACCCAGTACCTGGACCGCAAGCCAAAGGCGCTTTCCGGCGGGCAGCGGCAGCGGGTCGCCATCGGCCGCGCCATCGTGCGAAATCCGAAGGTGTTCCTGATGGACGAGCCTCTCTCCAATCTGGACGCGAAGCTGCGCAACCAGATGCGCGCCGAGATCATCAAGCTGCGCCAGCGCATCGACACCACCTTCATCTACGTGACCCACGACCAGACCGAGGCCATGACGCTGGGCGACCGCATCGTCATCATGAAGGACGGCGTTATTCAGCAGACCGGCACCCCGCAGCAGGTATTCAACCATCCCGAAAATCTGTTCGTCGCGGGCTTCATCGGCATGCCGCAGATGAACTTTTTCGACGCGGAGCTGGTGAAAAACGACGGGGAATACGCGGTGAAGCTGGGCCCCGCGACGGTGAAGCTGAGCGAGGACAAGCAGCGGCGGCTGCGGGAGAAGAACGTGGCGCCGCAGACCGTCACGCTGGGCGTGCGCCCTGAAAATATCTCCCTGACCGAAGCGGAGGACGGCGTGAGCGGCGCCGTGGACGTGAGCGAAATGATGGGCAGCGAGGTGCACCTGCACCTGAACGCCGAGGGCAAGGATACCGTGATCATCGTTCCCACCATCACCCTCGGCGAAAACGCGGGGAAATTCACCCCCGGCAGCACGCTGAAGTTTACCTTCGGCGGGAACGTGGCGCACGTGTTCTCCAAAGAGACCGAGCGCAATCTGGAGTTCTGATCCTTCCTAATTAATATCATTATTGTACTATTATTTGCCGTTATTCTGCAAGATTATCACACATATTAATAATTATAATGCGTTCTAATAAATGGAACCATTGTAAGCAGCGGAGATCTTCCGCAGGAGGCAGTAATGAATACATTAAAACTCAGAGATTACACCGGAAAAGCACTTAGCGAGTGC
>CADAMO010000097.1 GCA_902788995.1 Oscillospiraceae bacterium | reverse complement strand
CTGCGATTGAAAAAATCGCAGAAGCTCTCGCAAAAGGTGATTTTGAAGAGCTCGATATTTATTATTATTCCGTGGTCGTTTCCGAAAACGAACGAAAAGGGCGATTGATAATCAGAAAGAAAAAAGGGAGGGATATCTTTGAAACCGATCTATGAACCGAAAGGCAAGGCCAAAGAATACGGCGACTACGCAATAAACATTTATACCGGATGCCCGCATCGCTGTTTCTACTGCTTCGCGCCGAATGTCCTTCATCGGGACAGAGAAACGTTCCACAACCACGTCGAACCGAGACCGTACATCGTTGAAGCGGTAAAAGATCAGCTCGAACATGATCAAATCAACGGCAAGCTCATTCACCTGTGCTTCACCTGTGATCCTTACCCTACGGGCTACGATTCAACGCCGACGCGCGAAATCATCAAACTGCTTAAAGCTCACGGAAATCATGTGCAGATTCTTACAAAGGGCGACGGAAGCAGGGACTTTGATTTGCTCGACGAGGAAGACTCGTATGGCGTTTCCGTGTCAAGCTTTAAGACAATGGAGCCGGTATCTGTATATGCATATCGTTCTCCTTATGAGAAACAAGCCATTGCTCCATATGCACGTATAGCTATGGCAGAAGAAGCAAAAAGAGCCGGAATCAAAACATGGATATCTCTCGAACCGGTAGTGGATGAAGATGTGTTGAAGGGGGTTGCTTGTTTTTCCAATACATTTGATAAGGTGAAAATAGGCAAGCTGAATTATTTCCCTTCTGATATCAATTGGTCTGCATTCGGGCTCAAAGCGGAGGAAATGTGCAAGACTCTCGGTATCGACTACTACATCAAAGAAAGCCTCCGGGCTGAAATGGAGGTGCAACCATGAAAGCCGTCATGATCAGCATTCGCCCGGAGTGGTGCGAGAAGATCATCAGCGGCGAGAAAACCGTTGAGGTGCGAAAAACAAGACCGAAGATCGAACCGCCGTACAAGTGCTATATTTACTGTACGCGGCCGAAGTACGACCATGAGGATCATTTTGTGGTGAACGCCGGAACAGAAAACGCTTTCAGCTTTTACGGCGGCGGAAAGGTCATCGGGGAGTTTACCTGTGAAGTGAACTGCGAGATCAGCATTGAAGCAAGTGATTGGGATCCTATTGTGCCGATGTCAATACCAACGATAGGTATGACGGACAAGCAGATTGCGGATTATCTTGGTAATGGAAAAACGGGATATGCTTGGTTTATATCTGATCTCGTCATTTATGAGAAACCTCTGCATTTTAAGGACTTCTATATAGAAAGGACGATGAAATGCAACAGCAACAGCGTGCAGACGTTCCGGAATTATCTGAACCGTCCACCGCAAAGCTGGTGTTATGTGGAGGAATTGCCCCCATTTGAAGGTGAGAAATGAAAGCGATTTTCAGATATCCCGGTTCCAAGTGGTCGATTGCGGATTGGATCATTGACCATTTTCCGGACGGCTACGAAAAGATGGTGTATCTGGAACCGTTCGCCGGAAGCGGCGCTGTGTTCTTCAACAAGCTGCCAGGCGCGGTGGAGACGATCAATGATCTTGACAGCGATATCGTCAATCTATTCCGCGTCCTTCGGGAGCAGCCGGAGGAGTTGAAGCGTGTGCTTGCGTTGACGCCTTACAGCCGCGAGGAATACGATCTTTCTTTTCTCCCTTGTGACGATCCGGTCGAAAAAGCGCGGCGCTATATGGTCAGAACCACGCAGGCGATCGGCGCCAAGATGTCCAGTAAATGCGGTTGGAGAAATCACAAGCAGATGAAGATCGGAGGTACCGCCTGCAAATGGAACGGCATCACCGACACGATAGAGCCAGCTGCCGCCAGATTAAGAGGCGACACCACGCACCTTGTCCAGATAGAGCGCATGGACGCGCTGCGTCTGATCGAGAAATACGATTCGCCTGACGTGCTGATGTATCTGGATCCGCCCTACGTCCGATCCGTGCGGCGAAGCGGCGCATTATACGCCCACGAAATGGATGCTTCCGGGCAGGAGGAGCTTTTACGGATCATCAAAAGCAGCCACGCCAAAATCATTATAAGCGGCTACGAGAGCGATCTATACAATACCGCGCTTGCGGGCTGGCATAAGGACCACACCATGAGTCAAACGACGTCTACGGAAATGGCGGAGGAAACCATCTGGATGAATTACGAACCGCCGACACATCAATTATCTATTTTTGAGAACAACGGCCAATAGAAAGGAGACAAATTATGCACCAAAAACCCATTAAAAAAACGTCATCATCTCTTCCCCCGAACCCAAACCCGGACTATAAGCCTCCGATAAAAGAATCATGTTCAAATTGCGTCCACCAAAAGATCTGTGATCTGTGGAGTGAACAGGAAGTGCAAAGAGCAAGTTGTTACTCTGATGACTGCTTCATGGAAAAACAGCAACACGGAGAGTGGATATTATATTCCGACGATCCTTATATCGTCTGGAAATGCAGTAAGTGCGGCTGGTTGAGAAGGATAGTGCACAAACCGTGTTTCTGTGAAGAGTGCGGCGCGGATATGAGAGAACGGAGGAGGTAAAGCGCGATGGTTGACAACCACGAATTTGTATCAAAGCACGATATCATGAAATCTATAGCGGATGAATACTGTTCCTCGTGCAAAGAAGATGAAGTTGAGGACTGCCAAATCGGTTGTGATGCGTATTTGCGTGATATCAAGGAATTGATACGTCGTATTCCCGCCGCCGACGTGGTTGAGGCAGTACGGTGTAAAGACTGTAAACTTTGGGACTATAGTTATGCGCTCGGCGGTATGGTGTGTATGAGAACAAGATGCAGGCAGCCGGAGGACGGATTTTGCAATTGGGCTGAAAAGAAGGAGGTTCAATCAAACAATGGCTGATTGCCGCAATGCTCCGATTTGCCGAAGTTGTATTTTTGCAAGTGTTCGTGTGTTCCCGCGAAATGGGAATGGATATAGCTCACGAAGTGGATCGTTCCATCAAGAGGGGATTTGGTGCAATCATAAGAATTCACCGGCCGTGATCTTCTATGGAAAAACCTCTCCGCGCTCTTGTCCTTTAAGAAAACGAAAGGAGTGATTTTTGTGAACGTAATTTGTGATGAATGTCAGAAGGAGTTTTGGCTTGATCGTCCTCATATTTTGACCATGACGTCCGGGGAATATGAAGTACAGTATTTCCAGTGTCCCTATTGCCGGAAAAAATATCACGTTCTCACCAGTGATGCAGAAATGCGCGGTTTGATCGGAGAACGGTCGAGAATTGCCGGATCAATTCGGCTCGCCCGGGCAAAGCACTTCAAGGAAGCTACCATCAAAAAAATGATCGTAAAGCTCGACAAGATCAAGCAGCAGCAGGAGGAAAAAGAAAAAGAGCTGAAGCCGATCGGCGAACAGCTGTTAGAGGAGGGTCAGACCAATGGAGAGCATTGTACAGAAGGATCGGAATAGATGCTACCTGTGCGGGCGAGTGCGGACAACCTTCAATCCACTTGACGAGCACCACGTCTATTTCGGCCCGGCGCGTCCAATATCGGAGCGGTACGGTTTGAAGGTTTATCTCTGTCATTTTGGCTGCCATCTGTTCAGCCTCAAGGCCGTACATAACAACGCCAAGCGCTGCCGGGAGCTGCAGGCCGACGTCCAGCGGATCGCCATGGAATATTACGGCTGGACAATCGCCGATTTCGTCCGGATCGTCGGAAAAAACTATACGGAGGAAACCACATGGGAAAAAGAGGAATAGAATGCTGGGCCGACTATGACAATACCGGCCGGTGGTGCCTGCGGATCAAAAAGGCCCGCGGCACACTAACGCTGGAAGAGATCCGGCAGGCAGCGTTAGAGCATGAAGAGGACTTCTACGCTCTGATCATCAAAGCGGTCGATGCCGATGACGACCAATACTTTGATGACATCGACCTCGGCGATTATATCACGCTGTATCGGGCAACAGATTTTTTGCGGGAGAAAAACACAGAGAACGAAATGGCGGTGGCGCAGGAAGAAAGCAAATCAAGCCAGCGCAGATACGCGAAGCAGTATTTGTCACAGGGTTATAAGATTGACCTGAGGATCAACAGCAAGCTGGAGCAGATCGCCTCCCTTCGCAGTCTGGCAACAAAGGCCACGGGCGTATTGAGTGATATGCCGAAGGGAGGATCCGGCAGCAGCTCCCGAATGGAAGAAATCGTCGGGAAGATCGTAGATCTTGAAGCTGAGATCAACGAAGATATCAAAGCCCTTGTCGATTTCAAAACAGAAGCAACCCGGAAGATCAAGCTTGTGGACAAGCCTGACTACCAGACCGTGCTGGAGCTTCGCCATCTGTGTTATCACTCATGGGAGGACATCTCCGCTGAAATGCATTTCTCCATCCCGCACCTGCACACCCTGCACAACGCCGCGTTGGTTGAATTCTCCAAAACGCTATGACAATGGGTTAGGTAAGATTTTCACGAACAGCGCCGTGGTGTTGCCCATCTTATGGAGAATACTACATTCAAGATAAGTTCTCCGGAAAGGATATTTACGGGAATGACACTTATGAATATGCGTTGTTTCGCAGAAAGCCTTTTCAGGTGATCCGGCGATTTCGGACCCGTAAACAGGCATATATGTATGTAAGTTAAGTCACAGGCCTCGATCAGTGGGACATTAAGATGGGCAGTCAAAGCGTGATTACAAACAACCATGAGTATTTGGGCGTGATACATGGCGATATCATGTACCGGATCTCGAAGAGAACGCGAGAGGTCGCTATGCGTCCAGTCGATAATGAGCAGCTTACCGGCTGGCACATGAAGTACGTCGATTGCTTATCGGAAGCAAAATCTCTCATAGAAAAGACGTTACATACAAAACTTTATTGAATCATACATCCAAAGTGTGATATCGTTATCATCGGAATTCTAACCAAGCCACCTCCCGGCAGCATAGCTGGGAGGATTTTTCTTTCTGAGAGGAGGATAGTGAGGATTCCCGGCCGTTATGTTTTGCTCCTTTGCATAACGGCGACATGGGCGTCTGTACGCCAACGGACGCACCGCAGAAAGGAGGAAAACGAAATGTTTTCAGCACTGAAACGCCGCTTCGGTGTGAGCCCGTCGCATTTTTACGCGATGAGCATAGCGGCGACATGGGCGGGTGCCGGCTCTTTTATCGTTGGCACGCAAATCGCAAAAGAATTCGGCATTTTCCCCTGGCTCCTGTGGGCCATCGGCAATACGCTGACCTGCATCGTCTTCGGCCTGCTGGCACAGCGATTCCCGAAGCTCCGGGAGATCGCCAACAGCAAGCCCGTTCAGTTCCTCATGGGGCTGATGTGTATCTTCCAGATCTGGGTCAATATGAACGGCATCTTCGAGATGATGTCGCCGGTGATCGGCAGCACGTTCGCTTACGTGTTGGTGTACGGGTTGGCCGCATTCTTTATCGTCTTTTATCTCAAACGCGCAACCTTCCGCAACGTCGCCACGGACAACTTCTCGTGGCTGATCGTGTACCTTCTGATTGCCGGATTGGTGATCTTCTCCATGCTGACCAATGGAGTGCACGGTATTCCCACGGTGATTGACCCTGTACAGATCAAAAGCAAAGCGTGGCTGTGCGTGACGCTGTCCTTCGGCGCCTTCTTCTATCCCACGTTCTGGGAGCTGCTCGACTACAACGACCGCAATGAGGACGGAACCGGAAAGATCAGCATGACAAAGCCCTTTGTCATGGGCGGCCTGCTGTTCGGCTTCTATCTTCTGTTCGTGCTCGCCGGCGCCTTTACGGATTATTCGCCTGCGGTGGACGCGATCAAAGGCGTCCTCGTTTCGCTGGTGGCGATATCCTCCCTGTCATCGTTCCTTTACGGAGCGATGGTCAACTTCGGGAAGAAGGTCGGCGTGGCAATTGACGTCGCTGCTGTCGCAGCGTGGCAACTGCTCGTCCCGATGGGCGTGATGGGTGTGTGGACCCTGATGCAGAACGTCCGGATCTGGATGGTACTTGCCATGTTCGCCGCGGCGCTGATCTGGCACCTTGTCGAGAAGCGGAAGGCGGTGACGGTATGAGTCTCGCCCGGAAGAAGAACATCGACAATGCCGAATGGATCGAGACTTTTCAGAATATCGAATCCATCGTCACGGAGAAAGAGGTCGCAGAGCTCGAAGAGGCCGCCGTCCGCGCGATTACGCAGAAGACGAAAGGGAAAACCGTCGCCTATGCGTGGAGCGGAGGAAAGGACAGTATCGCCCTCAATCGCCTGTGTGAGATAGCCGGTATCGGATCGTGTATGTTCGCGCATACCGATCTGGAATACCCGGCTTTTCTTGATTGGTGTCTGAAAAACAAACCGGACGGCTGCGCAGTCATCAACGTCGGTCTCGATCTGAAATGGCTGGCAGACAATCCGGTCATGCTGTTTCCTCACGACCGCCGGATCATTTACCGATGGTTCCAGATTGTGCAGCAGAAGGCGATCCGGCAGTATTTCAGGGCCAACAACCTTGATATGATCGTTGTCGGCCATCGGACAGCTGACGGCAATTTTGTCGGCAAAGACAAAATCTGCCGAAACAACGCCGGCGTCGTGCGTTATTCCCCGATTGCGGATTGGACGCACGAGCAGCTCCTGGCCTATATCCATTACCGCAACCTTCCCATGCCTCCGATTTACGGCTGGAAAGACGGATTCAAGTGCGGGACGCACCCGTGGCCGGCGCGGCAGTTCACCGACAGCATCAAAAACGGTTTCCGGGACGTGTACGAGATAGACCCCGAAATCGTAAAGCAAGCCGCGGAGTTTATCCCTGCGGCGCGTCACTTCCTTGAGGAGGTGATGGCATGAAGATAGTCAAGATCCCGCTCTCCGATCTGCACCCGGCAGAAAGGAACGTTAGGATCCATTCCGAAAAGCAGATCCGCGAATTTATCCGGTCGCTGGATAAGTTCGATCAGATCCGGCCGATCGTCGTGGACGAGAACAACACGATCCTCTGCGGGAATGGTCTGTATGCGGCGCTCGTCGCCAAAGGCGAGACCGAAGCGGAGTGTATTGTCAAAAAGAACCTCTCCGAAAACGACAAGAAAAAGCTGATGCTGGCGGACAATAAGATCTACAGCCTCGGCGTGGACGACCTCAGCGTCTTTGAAGACTTCCTGAGCGAGCTCGGCGATGATCTTGATATCCCCGGCTACGACCTTGACCTGCTGGAAACGCTCACTGCAGATATGGACGACGTGGACGAGATGCTGTCCGGTTACGGCGTCATATCCTCCGAAACGAAGGAACAGATCAGCGAAACGTCGAAGAAGTACGAGGAAGACGGCAACGCCTACGCGGAAACTGCCGAAGAGATCAAAGCGGCCCCGCCTCCGGTGAAAACAGACGAACCGGAGAAGGTAGAGCTCCAGCGGCGATTCATCACCTGCCCGAAATGCGGTGAGCGGATATGGCTGTAAAGCGCATTGAGGGCAACTTGACAGTTGTCCAGGCGGCAGAGCAGAGGATCCGGAACGTCTTCTCCAACGGCGTCAAGGTTTACCTTGCGTTCTCCGGCGGGAAAGATACTCTGTGCATGTGCAGCCTGATCTACGAGCTGGCCATGCGCGGGGAGATCGACCCGAAGCTGCTGACGGTGGTGTTCATCGACGAAGAAGCGCTGTATGAATCCATGTTCCAGATGGCGCTTCGCTGGCGAAAGCGGTTTATCTCGATCGGTGCGCAATTCCGATGGTATTGCCTGCCGGTTTATCAGGTCTCGATGCTGCATCATCTCGCAGATGACGAGAGCTGGATCACATGGGAGACCGGGAAGGAGGACGTCTGGATCAGACAGCCTCCTCCTTTTGCCATTTTACGAGATCCGGCAATTCAGTACGCCGGGCAGATGAATTACCAGACGTTCCTGCCGAAGGTGTGTATGGACGGCCTGATGCTTGTCGGTGTCAGAGCTTCGGAGAGCGTGCAGCGCGTAAAGTATCTGTCCAGAGTCGATATGACCAAAGGGCACACCACCGGCAACAACATTATCTATCCGATCTACGATTGGAAGGATTCGGACGTGTGGCTATTCATCAAGGAGCGACATCTGGATTTCCCGCAGGCGTACATCGACCTGTACCGCGTAGGCGTGAAGAAATCTCAGCTCCGGCTGTGCAACTTCTTCGCGTCGGAAAGCATCGCCGGCCTGCGCTATATCGCGGAGACGGCACCGGATCTGTGGGACAGGATCCAGAAGAGAGAGCCGAACGCTTATCTCGCGCTGCTCTATTGGGACAGCGAAATGTTCCACCGGTCTACGGCGAAGCGCCGAGCGCTGGAAAGCAGCGAGCCGCCGAAGGACTACAAGGCCCTGTGTAAAAAGATCCTGTTCGACGAGCCGGATAATTATTTCACGAATCCGCGCACCCGTGAGGTGGCGCGTTCCTATAAGCAGCTATACATAAAGGGCTATTCCTTCATGACGCAGAGACATTACAAAAAGATGTACGAAGCGCTCATGGCGGGAGACCCGAAGAAGCGATCTCTCCGGGCTATCTATACTGACGTATTCACCGACTACATGAAGTACAGTAGAAAGACTGACGCAGTGAAGGAGGTGAAACGGAATGGATGATTCGCTGTTTGCGCCTCTGTCCTCACTGTGTTGGGTACCCAGAGAGCAGCTGCACGCCAACGATTACAACCCGAACAAAGTCAGCGAAGAGAATCTGAAACTTCTCACGCAATCCATCCTGACGAACGGGTGGACGCTGCCTATCGTGGTCCGTCCTGACTACACCATCATCGACGGTTTCCATCGGTGGACGGTAGCGGGGCGTGAGCCTCTGCTCTCCAAGCTCGGCGGAAAGGTGCCGGTCGTGATCGTAGACCACCATGGGGATGACGCTGCGGACGTCTACGGAACGATCACTCATAATCGTGCGCGTGGTACACATCTGCTCGGCCCCATGAAAGCTATCGTGCAGAAGCTGATAGACGAGGGCAAAACGGTAGAGGAGATCGGGAAGCAGCTCGGTATGAAACCCGAGGAAGTATTCCGGTTATCTGATTTCACCCGTGATGATTTCCTGGACATGATGACCAAGGGGGTCACAGGGTACAGCAAGGCGGGAATGATAAAGAAGATTCTTTGATCGTAGCCTGTGAGAGCGCATGACACTCTGGGCATGTTGACGCTCGCGTCTCTTGCGTAATCGCGCTCTGTGTGCGCTGGAGCGAATTGCAACAGGCCTCCCGCGGCTCGGCCGCGTCAAGGTACTGTGACGCAACCCGAAAAAGCGTGCGGGGCTGCCAACCCCAAAATTCGATCAGTTACGGGTCGAAAAAATGGCAACTTTAATTGAAAAAAGAGCACCTTTCCGTAGGTATTTTCTTTATTATTTGCCCCGGTTGCTTTTCCGGGAGGTTTGTTTTGCTTGATCAGGGTGCTCGTGATAGTGTGAACAATGCAGGCAGCAGCCTGCGGGCGGGATAATGTGCCGTAAGCGAGGGGATGGTGGGATCCCCGGCACATCGTTTCCGCGGCGGGAATGTTTTTTTCTCCGTTTTTTCTTTCTCGCCGCGGGAACGGTCGCTTCGATATGCAGCGGACGCTGGTGCGCGTGGCTCCTGTCTTCGGTCTGCCGGTCATGGATGACGCGGCTGAGAATGAACGACCGGGGACGCGGCCGGAGGTTCGATTCCTTCCCGCTGCCGAATTAAGAGAGTTCTAAGTGAAAGGGGGAGGACGCTGTGGGTGTTGCAAAAAATGCAACAACTGGCGGCGGTGCAGGAAAGCCGGTCGCTGAGATCCGGGACGGCGCTGTTTACATCTTGCAGGCCGGAACGAAGGTTTATTTGAAGACAGCGGATATGTGCGCGATGACCGGGAAATCGAACCAGTGGATCGGGCAGCTGGCGTCGCAGGGCGTTCTCTTCAAGATGCAGACCGCGCATGGGAATCTCTATGAAATGCACGATGCGGTGAAGGCGTACATTGGGAATCTGGAAGAGCGGCAGGCTTCCGAAGACGACAAGGAAGCCGACCTGAAGAAAAAGCAGCTCACGGCAGAGGTATCCATGAAGCAGAGCAAGGCGCTGATTGCCTCGCTGGACGCGAAAGAACGGCAGGGCAAGATGCACCGCAGCGAGGACGTGGCTGCCATGACGGAGGACCTGATCTACGCGATCCGCGGGGCGCTGCTGGCGCTGCCGGGCAGGCTTGCGGTGGACGTGCTGGACGCCGAAACGGCGGCGGAGGCTTCCGAGATCATCCGGAAAGAAGTATATCAGGTGATGGAAGAGCTTTCCGGTTATGAATACGATCCGGCGAAATATGAGGAACGCATGAGGGATCGGCTGAATCTCGCGTCTGCGGCCGGTGAGGACGAATGAAAAAAGAAAGCGCCGTCACGGATAATGCGGTTGAGGTGGCGCGGCTGAACGCGGCGATAAGGGCAGCGGTCCGGGGCATGAAGCCGCCGGAGCAACTGACTGTGAGCGAGTGGGCGGACAAAAAGCGGGTGCTGTCTCCTGAGAGCAACGCGGCCAAGACGCGCTGGCGGACGAGCCGGACGCCGTATCTGAAGGAAATACTGGACGCCTTCACCGATCCGCGGGTGAGGCACATCGTTTTTGTAAGCGCCTCGCAGGTCGGCAAATCGGAGTGCATCAACAACATGATCGGCTATATCATCGACCAAGACCCCGGTTCGATCCTATTCGTGCAGCCGACGACCATTGACGCAAAGGAATACAGTAAGCTACGGATCGCGCCAATGATCCGTGACTGCCCGACGCTGCGCCGCAAGGTTGCGGACCCGAAAAGCCGTGACAGCGCAAACACGATCACACAAAAATCCTATCCGGGCGGCATTCTGACCCTGTGCGGGTCGCAGGAAGCCCACGCGCTGGCCAGTAAGCCGATCCGGTATATCTTCGGCGACGAACGGGACCGATGGGCTGTGAGCGCCGGTAAGGAAGGCGACCCGTGGAAGCTGGCGGAACGCCGTCAGACGACTTTTTACAATGCCAAGAGCGTGGAAGTCTCCACGCCGACGATCAAAGGCGCTTCCGCTATCGCGGACGCGTTCGCGGAGGGGACGATGGAGCGCTATAAAACCATGTGCCCGCACTGCGGCGGATACAATGAGATCAACTTCAACGATATCCGTTTTGAGAAAACGGAAAGCCGTGTTGCCGGGAAGAAGCGCTATAAAATCACGTCGATCTATTACATCTGCCCCTCCTGCGGCGGCGTTTCCACCGAACGGGAAATGAAGCGGCAGCCCTGCCGGTGGGAGGCGGAAAACCCGGAACCGGCCAACAGGACGCGGTCCTTTTGGTTGTCCGCTTTTGTATCGCCATGGACCACATGGGAATATATCGTGCAGGAATATCTGGACGCGCTGGGCGACGCCAACAAGCTGCAGGTTGTATATAACACGCTGTTCGGCTGGTTGTGGGAGAACCGCGGCGATATCGCCAATGAAGACGAACTTCTGTCAAGGCGGGAGGATTACCCGGCGGAACTGCCGGACGGTGTGCTTTGCCTGACGATGGGCGTAGACACGCAGGATGATCGGCTGGAATATGAAGTTGTCGGTTACGGTCATTTCGGCGAGAGCTGGGGCATCAGGAAAGGCGTTATCATGGGCAGGCCTGACACGGACGCGGTATGGCAGGCGCTTGACGACGTCAGAGAGACCGTTTACCGGTTCGCCAACGGGAAAGGGCTGCCGATCAGTTTGACGTTTGTCGACGAAGGCGGTCATTTCACGATGGAGGTTCGCAAGCGCTGCGCCGATAGAAGATACAAGATGGTGTTCGCGGTCAAGGGCCGCGGCGGGAGCGATATTCCCTATATTTCGCCGCCGCGTGTGCAAAAAATCATGGCCGGAGATAAGCATGTCGGCAACTGTCAGGTGTTTGAGATCGGCGTGGACGCCGGGAAATCAAAGATCATGCACAGCCTGAAGGTGCAGACGCCGGGCGCGAATTATTGTCACTTCCCGCGGCGTGACGATTACGAATCGACCTATTTCAACGGGCTGTTAAGCGAGCGCTACGTCTACGATCCGAAAAAGAAGCACCCGTGGTTTTGGGAAAAGATCGAAGGCCACGAGCGGAACGAGCCGCTGGACTGCCGGAATTACGCGAATGCCGCGTGCGCGGCGCTGAGCCCGAACCTCGACGCCATCGAGCGCCGGTTAAAGGGACTGGAACAGCCGAAGCCGGAGCAAAAGAAATCTTCCACGAAACCGGCGCTGCGAAAAGGCAGCGCTTTTGACCGCGCAGCGGACGCGTTCGACAAAAGCTCCGACGCGTTTGACAAGTATTACAGTAAATTCTGAGGAGAGAACATCATGACGCGACTGGAAGCGAAACAATTGTATGAGTATTACGACGCGCTGGTCGATAAGCTGATGAAGGCAAAGCTGGCGCTGGTGGACGGCGGCGTGAAAAGCTACACCATCGAAGACCGGAGCCTGAGTCGGTTTGACATTGACGATCTGACAAAAGAACTGGAAGAAGCGATCCGGAAACGCGATGAATATGAAGCGCTGATGAATGGCGGCTCCAGACGGAAAGCGGTCGGATTTGTGCCGCGGGATTGGTAAACAACGAGCCCTCCACGCTTCAGGCGGCAACGTGCAGTGGACCATGGAGGGACTTTTTATGGCGCCGTAGCTCAGATGGTCAGAGCCATGGTGCGCGGGTTCAAGTCCCGTCGGCGCCACGCGCGGCATCCGAGGCTTTCGCTACCTTTCACTCGGATGCCTTTTGCAACGCCTCGGATTCGAGGCGGTTAAAAGGAAGTGCACCTCTTTTGCCCGCCGGTTTTTGCGAGACTTTCCGGCGGGCGCTTTGCATTAGATTACTGGCGTTACAACCAAAAACGCCGTTTTTTGGTGATAACGCGGTCAAAAACCGTGCAATAGATATTTTTAGAACCAAATAGTTCACATAGTTTTTCTTCGTTAGAAGGAGTTGACGATATGCGCGTTCTTGTTGAACCGGAACGGTTTGCGGGAGAAGAAAGCGAGCTTTGGAAGCTTTATCCGGCTATCAACTGCGACAAAACACAAGATATACCGGTTGATTATCCCGGCCCGATAGGCGTACCGATCACCTATATGGCCAATTATAATCCGGAACGATTTGAAATAGTCGACAATATCAGCCCTGTTGTCAATGGGAAAGAGAAATACAGAAGAATCATCATCCGGAATAAGCGCCCGGAAATCAAAGGGCCGGTCGACTTAACAGAAGTGCTTGAGATGCGGCACGCAGACGTGCTTATCACAAAGGACGGTCATATCGAAATACTGGTGCCTATGTCGTATACCTACAAAGAAGTGACAAAAGCAAAATGGTGACCGCTATCGTTCGTCTTTTTCAAAAAGATGCACGATAGCTTTTCTAATTCACAGAAAAGGAGCTCACATAATGGCAAGACAAAGCTGGCTGGAACGACGGTGGAAAAAGACCGCCAGACTTACCGAACAGGAGAAGGCGGCCATAATCGGACCTGCTTCTTCCGGATGTGTCGGCGGAAGCAGGCCGATCTATGTAAGCGGATACAGCGATTCCGGCGCAAGCCACGTAAAACGGGCGCTGAAGGGCTGGACCGGTACCAGCAGTTCCCCGCAGGAGGACATCGACGACAACAACCGGACACTCCGGCAGCGCGGCAGATTGCTCTATATGAGCTCTCCGCTGGCGGCCGCGCCGATCAAAACATACCGGACAAAGATCGTCGGCAGCGGACTGAAAATGCGGCCGGCGATCCAGTATGAACTGCTGGGAATGTCCGCCGAAGCCGCGCAGGAGTGGAATAAACGCACAGAAGCGGAGTTCCGGCTCTGGGCCGAGAAAAAGGAGAACTGCGACGCGCTGGGGATCAACAATCTGTATCAGATGGAACAGTTGGCGGTTATGCAATGGTTCATGAGCGGCGACGTGTTCTGTTTGATCCAGCGCGACGACGCGACGGCGCTGAATCCGTATACGCTTCGGCTGCACATGATCGAAGCGGACCGTGTCAGTACGCCATGTGCCGCCGGTGTGCGGTATATCGCCGGTACGACAGGGAAGGCGGAAAACGGTAACGACATCTATGACGGCATAGAGGTGAACAGCCGCGGGAAGGTGGTCGCCTACCACATTTGCAGCGCCTACCCGGAAGAGATCACCGCGAAAGATGTGAAATGGACGCGCGTGGAGGCAGTCGGAGCGAAAACCGGCCTGCCGAATATCCTGCACATCCGTGACGCAGAGCGCTGCGAGCAGTACCGCGGTGTGACCCAGTTGGCGCCGGTCATCGAGCTGCTGCAAAACCAAAAACGGTTCACCGAAAGCCAGTTGATGGCGGCGCTGATCCAGAGCTTTCTCACTGCATGGATTGAAACCGAGTTACCCGCGACGGATTTTCCCTTCAATGAGGCGAAATCGGGTGCTTACGGCGCGGAAGAATCTGACGATCACAGGGAATGGCACGATCCCAATGAGCATGAGATCGGGCCCGGCACGGTGAACGTGCTGAATCCGGGGGAAAAGGTCGTGCTGGGTAACCCCCAGGTGCCGACGGAAAGCTTTGATATCTTCATCAAAAATCTTGCCATGCAGCTGGGCGCGGCGCTGGAAATTCCCCGCGATGTGCTGCTGAAGGAATTCAACGCCAGCTATTCCGCTTCGCGCGGGGCGCTTGAGGAAGCATGGGAAGTCATGAAGATGTACCGGAGCTGGTTCGAGACGGATTTCTGCCAACCGATCTATGAAATATGGCTGGCCGAGGCGGTGGCTATCGGGCGGGTAAAAGCCCCCGGCTTTTTCCGTGATCCGCTGATTCGCGCGGCGTGGAGCCACGCCCGGTGGGACGGCCCGTCTCAAACGCACCTTGACCCCGTAAAGGAGGCAAACGCAAACGAGATTTTGGCGCGGAACGGCTGGAAGACCAACACGCAGATCACCCGGGAAAGCTACGGCGGTGACTGGAATGAGAACATGAACCAACTCGCCCAGGAGCAGGAGCGCCTACGGCAGATTTTCCCGCAGCAGGAACCGGCTGCGACGAATAACGAGGAGGACGACGACAATGAAAATATTACCGATAAGTAATACTTACGCGAGACAGTACGTCGGGTTTCGGGTGCAAATGGCTGAAACCGAAGCAGAGCTGGAGCTTTACGGCGATATTGTGGACAGGCAGCCTACGGACTTGTGGGGAGACCCCATCAAGGGGAACTGGATCATTCAGGACGATGTGTTGAGCGAGCTGAAAGCGCTGAAAACCGCCGGTGCAAAAAAACTGCGCTTGCGGATCAACAGTCTTGGCGGCGACGCCGGTGTAGCGATCACCATTCACAACCGGCTGCGTGAAATGAGCTCGGAAGGCATGGAGATCCGGTGCGTAATCGACGGTGTTGCGGCCAGCGGAGGCAGCCTGATCGCCTGCGCGTGTGACGAAGTGGAAGTTTTCCCCTCGACTCTTTTTATGGTCCACAAGTGCTGGGGGTTTCTGTTTGGCGGCTATAACGCCGACGAGCTCCGGGCCGAAGCACGGAAAAGGGACGCATGGGATCAGGCGCAGATCAACATCTACAACGCCAAAAGCGGCCTAAGTGACACCGTGCTCAGTCATATGATGAGTGACACAACCTATTTAACCGGACAGTCGATCATCGACAAAGGATTTGCCGACCGGCTGGCGGAAGGGGAAGGCGCGAAGGTCGCCGCCAGCTCGGACGGGCGCAGTCTGCTGGTGAATGGGGTACGGATGCACCTTGCGCCGGGAATGACGCTGCCGGAGTGTGTGCCGGTTGAGTCTGCAGACGAAAACAAACCAACGGTATCAACCGGCGAAACGCCGGAGGATATAGAAAATCAAAACATGCCGGCTGGGACCGGCGAAGAAGGAGGTAACCAGACCATGGCCACCAATCTGAATGAGCTGCGGACCGAGAATCCGGAGCTCGCGGCACAGGTCGAAGCGGACGTTCGCGCTGGTCTCACGGCTGATACTAACGCCGCCGTTGAGGCGGAGCGGAACCGTCTGCGGGAGATCGACGCCATTTCCGCACTGTACGGCGACGAAGCCGTGCAGGCCGCCAAGTACGGCGACCATCCGATGACGGCGCAGGAGCTCGCTTACGCGCAGGCGCAGGCCGCCGCGACGCAGGGGACGGCGTTTGCCGCCGCCATGCAGGAAGACGCTAAAAAGGCGAATGCTGTGCCCGCCGCGGCGACGAAAGCCGACGATGGCGAAAACGAAGTCGACGTGAATGCCGCCGCCAAAGCGGACGTTGCGGAGTGGAAGAAAAGGAAGGAGGGTAAGAAATGAACACCAGTCTTGTCAATAAGATCGGCGAGATCGGCCAGGATAACCTGATCGCGAAGCTCGAACCGGCAGCCCATACCATGGGTATTAAGGTCGCTTCCGGCAGCGGTGCGCTGGCTCGCGGCGTTCTGCTGGGCCGGAATGCCAGCGGGAAGTATGAGCCCTACGGCGTGAGCTCCGTCGCAAAACAGGAATTCAACGGCGACGGCAGCGGGAAGACCTTTACCGTCACTGCGAAGCCCGCGACCGTTACCGTGAAGGTAGGCGGCGCCGCCCAGACGGCTGGCACCGATTACACCTACAGCGCCGAAACCGGCGTAATCACATTCGGTACCGCGCCCGCGGCCGGAACGAAGAATGTGGTCGCAGAGTACACCGTCAACAGCGCCGACACGCTGGACGTGAGCTGCATTCTGGCCGATCCCTGCGACGCCACCAGCGCGGACGCGACCGCCGTGGCCTATCGCTGCGGCAACTTCAACCCCGCCGCCGTGATCCTGCCGGAGGGCTACACCCTGACCGATGCGGATCGTGACGCGTTGCGCAAGTATGACATCATCTTTACCCAGATGATTTAAGAGAGGAGGATAAGATATGCCTTTGAACATCTATGATACCCACTATATGCTCGCTGCGGTCGAGGAGATGCCGCTGGAGCATACTTTTTTCAAAAACCGGTATTTCCCCACGGATGAAGCTAACGATGTGTTCGGTACCGCTAAAGTGCTGGGCGATTATCGTCAGGGCAGCCAGAAGATTGCGCCTTTCGTGGTTCCTCGCATCGGCTCTATTCCCGTTGGCCGTGATGGATTCCAGACCTACGAGCTGGAACCCGCGAACATTTCCATCTCTCTCCCCCTGACGCTGGATCAGCTCCAGAACAGGGGCTTCGGTGAGAGCCTTCTTTCGCAGCTGACGCCTGCGCAGCGTGCAAGGCACTTCCTGATGGAAGACTTGAGCACACTTTCCGCAATGATCAGTCGCACGGAAGAGCTTGTCGCGGTGAAAACCATCCTCGACAACGGTTGTGTCATGCGGCATCAGACTGACGATCCCGATGTGTACGAGGATGTTGAAGCAAAATTCTACGACGGTCCGAACAACCCCGCCATCTTTACCCCGGCCAATGTTTGGAGCCACTCAACCAAGAGCGGCGACACCTGGACACCGGGCAACTGGTACGGTGATATGTATGCCATGATCAAGATGCTGACCGGCAAGGGCAGACCGGTCAGAGAATTTGTCGTGGCACCCGATGTGGCCGACTTCCTGCTGACGGATGGATGGTTCTGCGCCATGCTGGATAATAGAAACGTCAATCTCGGCGTGATTTCTCCCGAAACCCTGACGGAGGATGTCTATTCCATCGGCACCTTCAACTTCCGCGGCCGGAAACTGCCTATTCTGGTGAACACGGCAACCTACGATAATAACGGCGATACGCCCTACCTTCCCGATGGCACCGTGATCGCCGGTTCTCCCGATTGCGGCAGAGGCCTGTACGGCGCTGTGACGCAACTGGAGAAAGACGGCGAATACCATACCTACGCCGGTAAGCGCGTTCCGCAGCATTTGTTCACAATCAAACCGCCCACGAAGGAGACGCAGTTGACTGCCCGCCCGCTGTTCGTTCCGAAGCGCAAGAATCCCTGGGCTGTCGCGAAGAAAGTGTTCGGCGACAACTGACGGAGGGAGTGAAAGGTATGATACGGATGATCAACGGTGCCACCTGTATTGGTGGGAAGCTGCTGACCGCAACCAGCGGCCCTTTTGCTGCCGACCCGGAGACGGAGGCCAACCTTGTGAGGCGCGGCGCCGCGGAATACTGCGACGTTGAGCTGCCCTGTGAGACCGACGCGAAAGAGACAGACGCGGAGCTTATTTCCGACGAGGCGTCGCCGGTACCCGGCGAGCTCGCGGAAACGGCCGATCTGGACGCTATGAGCGCCGCAGAGCTGCGTGCGCTGTGCGACGAGCGCGGCATTTCCTACAAGAAGAACGCCTCCGCAAAGGCCCTCAGGGCGCTTTTGGAGGACTACGCGGAGGACGGGATCATGCCGGAGCTGACAGCTGCCGATCCCGTGGACGCGTGAGCTTCCTCGATCAGGTAGCCGCGGACAACGCGAACGTGTTTCTCAACTGCGGCGAGTTCGCCGAACTGCACACCGTTAAGTATGACGGCGAAGATCACACGGGGATTCCGGTGGTACTGACCCGTCTGCAGCAGAGTAAAACCCCCGTCCCGGTGACATCTCACTGGGACGGGCTGCGGTCCGTCAAGTACAAGGTCCACGTTGCGCTGGCCGACATCGGCGGTATTCTTCCCAATGAGGGAGAATGGATCAGCATCAGCGACGGAATGGCTGTCGGTGAGACCTATTACCGGCGCTATCTGATCGTGACATCCGGTGAGGCCATGGGAATGGTCACACTGGAACTGGAGGCGAACGAGGATTGATTAAGATTCTGATCGACGATATAGGCGACGGATCCATTGACCGTGCGCGGAAGCTGCTGGCAGGCATCCCTCACGGAGCAGAGAAGGCTATCGGTTCGGCGCTGAAGCGCGCGGCACGGACCGGTCTTTCGTATGCGACAAAGATGCTGCAGCGAGAGTACGTGGTCAATACCGGCGTGATGAAATCCTACACGCAGACCAAGCAGCACTACGTGACCTCCGGCGGGGAGACGACCATTGACCTTGAATTCCGCGGCGAGCATATCCCGCTGATCAAGTTTGATACATCCGTCGGGAGAGACGGACGTGTCAGCGCACACGTCAAACGCTCAACAGGTAAAACCGCTCTGGAACACGTTTTTGTTGCAAGCGTCGGCAGACATACAGGACTTTTTGAGCGCGACACGTCTGCCAGGTTCCCGATCGGAGAGAAGTTCGGCCCGTCCGTTCCGCAGATGCTGTCTGCAAACGACGATTTGCAGCAGGAGATGGGCGACAAAATCCGAGAGGTATTTGAGGAACGCCTTGGCCATGAGATACTGGCCGTAATGAATGGATGGAGGGGATAACGCATGACGAAATATGACCTGCTGCGCGATGTGAAAGCATGGCTGGAAACGATCACGGCAGACAGGGAGTACGTTGAAGACGTGCAGAAGGGGGACGAAAAGGTCGTGAAAAGGTCGCCGGAGATCCACCGAATGCGTCTGCCGAATTCCAGCCACGCCAAAAAGTACGCGCCGTACATCATCGTGCAGCTGATCAACTGGATCACTTCACAGCCGGACGGTCTGCGGAGCGAGGCGAAAGCCACGGTGCGCCTGATCTTCTGCGTTCAGAACGAAAACGAAGA
>CADAMO010000096.1 GCA_902788995.1 Oscillospiraceae bacterium | reverse complement strand
GGGTTTAAAGCGTTGAAGAAATACCTGCATCGGTTTTTGGTTCGCAGAATCCCATTCCTCTGTTAGATTTTTCTGCGCGCTCGACGCGCAGATCAACAATTTGCCGATGTTTTGATGGATAGTAAAAATGCAATCAAATACTTCAGCACTTTAATCACACAAAAATCCGTGAAGAACCTTTTTATAGACGGTCACGTCGTCCATGCCGCTGGCGTCGATCAGCTCAAACAGCTTCTGCTGAAAGGTCTGCCCCGCGCCGTCCAGCACCCTGTCCAGCTCCGCTTCGTCCGGGGCGGCGAAGGGCGCGTCCGCGGCAGCCTGCGGAAAGAGGGCGGGCATGGCGTTTGCTTCTTTAAAAGCGGCGGATGGCATTGGCGCGGACGGCTGCGCCGCGTCGGGGAATGCGGTTTTCTGCGGTTCGTCCGGCGCAAAAAGGTCTTCTCGCTCGGCGGCCGGCTGCCGCTTTGCGGCTTTTTCGCTAACGTCCGCGTCGGCGGCGACGCTGCCGAAAAAGGCGTTATCCGGCGGGGCGTTTCTGGACGCCCTGCGCGGCGCGCGGCTTCTTCCTGCGGCAGGAGCGGCGGTTCTGCCGGGCAGCACGACCGTTTCGCCGCCGTATTCCGCTTGATGGAGCGACCGGGCCGTGCGGCTGTCGATGAACTGCTCGATCTCCCCCGCAAGGCCCTCCGACAGGGCGAAGGAGCGGTCGTCAAAGACCACCAGCGTGACCAGCATTTCGTGGGTCAGCAGAAACCGCCCGATCTCGGAGAGGGCGATCTCCAGCGCCTCGTCCTTGGGGAAGCCGTAGCTGCCGGTGGCGATGAGGGGAAAAGCCACGCTTTCGCAGCCGAGGCTGTCCGCCAGCGCGAGGGAATGGGCGTAGCAGGCGCGCAGGGTCTCCCGTTCGCCTTTGCCGCCGCCCTCCCACACGGGGCCCACGGTGTGGATCACGTACTTGGCGGGCAGGCGAAAGGCGGGTGTGAAGACGGCCTGCCCCGGGGCGATATCCCCGATCTTTTTCCGCTCCGCTAGCAGACGGCGCTTTCCCGCAGCGCGGTACACGGCGGTATCCGTCCCGCCGCCCACCACGGGGCGCGGGTTGGCCGTGTTGACGATGGCGTCGGCCGCCACCTTCGTGATATCGTTGCGGATGATGGAAAAGGGCATAGCGTTACCTCGGCGTCGGAAAAAGATGAAACTGCCGCGCGCAAGGCGCGGCGGTGATAAAAGGATCAGAGCGGAAAAGAAGGGGCTGGAAGCGGCCCGCCGCGCGGAACGTCACAGCAGAACGTCCGCGTTGGCCCCGTCAAAGATATCGTCGCGGTCGGCCGTCATCCGGCAGAATTCCTCAAAATTTTTCCGGGAATCGTCGATGCCTCAACTGTGGCCCCGGATATAAAAGAGGCGGGTGTTTCCCGCTGTCAGAACGGACGGAAGCGGTTGAAGAAGGACAGGATCCGGTTGAAGAAGGTGACGATTTTGCCGAAAAATTCCAAAAACCAGCCGGGTGCGCGGTTCTCGTCCACGTTCAGGTCGGCGATGCGGGCGCTTTCATAGAAGGAATGGAAGGTGCTGCCGTCGGCGTCGCCGCCCGCCATATAGGTCAGGGCGTAAACGGCCGCGTGCAGGGCCAGCTCGCCGGCGATATGCTCGTAGGTCATTAGCGTGACGCCGTCGCCGCCGTAGGTCTGCTGGGTCTCGGCCAGCTTTTTCACCGTCTCGTCGAACACGCCAGCGTTGAACAGCTGGGGATAGTCCTCCACCGGCACGGCGATATACACGGTGGAAACGCCGTCCTTGGTCACGGTGACGGTAAAGGTGGCGTTCGCCGCGATCTTGTCCGCGCAGCCCGTCAGGTCCTCTTCCTTCGCGAAGGCGTATTTGGACAGTACGCCGGCGATCTCGGAGGCGGTCACCTTGCCGTTGCCGTCGGTATCGTAGAGGTGGGCGGTATCGGCCTCGATCTGCGCGCCGTCCTCCGCGCCCACAAGAGCGCCGATCACTTCCGTTTCAACGGTCTGCGCGTCGTTTTCATCAAGGCCCTCCTCCTGCGCGAAGGCGACTGCGGTCATCGAACCGGTCAGGCACAGGCAGCAGCACAGCAGGGCGATCCATTTTCTGAACGTTTTCATGGTTTTCTCTCCTTATTTTATATTCATATTTATAATGTAGCACGCCGGGGCGGCGCTGTCAAGCGCCGACGGTTTCCCTGAAAGAAAAAATTTCATACGGAAAAGCGTCTCTTTCGTTCCCTTTTTTCTTGCATTTTTTTTGGTTTTTAACTACAATTAAAATTGAACGGTAAAATAAGAACAAGGACAAACGGAAAGAGGAAGGTTTTATGCGGATTTTATTGGCGGAAGACGAAAAGCCCCTGGCAAAGGCGCTGAGCAAGCTGCTGGAAAAGAACAACTATTCCGTGGACGCGGTCCACGACGGCGAGGACGCCCTGCTGTATCTGGAGGGCGGCAACTACGACCTGGCTATTCTCGACATCATGATGCCGAAAAAGGACGGCATCACCGTGCTGAAAGAGCTGCGGGCGGGCGGCGACGCCATCCCGGTGATCATGCTGACCGCCAAGTCGGAGACCGACGACAAGGTGCTGGGGCTGGACAGCGGCGCCAACGACTATCTCACCAAGCCCTTTGAGACGAAGGAGCTGCTGGCCCGCATCCGGGCGGCCACCCGCACCGCGGTCTCGCAGGATTCCCGCATCGCCGCGGGCAACCTGACGCTGGACCGCGCCACCTTCGAGCTGTCCTCTCCCACCGGGACCATCCGGCTGGCCAACAAGGAATATCAGCTGATGGAGCTGTTTATGTCCAACCCCCGCCAGCTCTTTTCCGCCGAGCGGCTGATGGAGCGCATCTGGGGCTTTGACAGCGAAAGCGAGATCAACGTGGTGTGGGTCTATATTTCCAACCTGCGCAAAAAGCTCACGTCCCTCGGGGCGAACGTCGCCATCAAGGTGGCCCGCAACGCCGGGTATTCGCTGGAGGAGATCCATGATTAAAAAGCTGCGGAAAAAGGTCGTGCTGCTGACGATGACCTCGCTCCTGGCGCTGCTGACGCTGGTCGTCGCCGGTATGAACCTGATCAATTACCATTTTGTCGTGGAAAACGCCGACGAGGTGCTGCTTTACCTCAGCCAGAACGACGGCAAATTCCCGGATGACAAAAAAGAGATGTTCACCCCCACCGACGCGGCGCCGGAAAAGCGCTGGGAGAAGCACAGGCGCATCAACGACGAGACCCCCTACGAATCGCGCTTTTTCTTCGTGGTGCTGAAGGAAGACGGCGGCGTGGCGCTGGTGGATACGGGCCGCATCGCCTCCGTTGACAGCGAAGGCGCGGTGGCGATGGCGCGGGAAGCGCTCTCTTCCGGCAGGGAGAAGGGCTTTTACGGCATTTACCGCTACGCCGTTTCACGCGGGGCGGACGGCTGCGCGAAGATCACCTTCCTTGACAGCCGCCACGGGCTGGAAAACTTCCGCTATTTCCTCTTCGCCAGCGCGGGCATGGCGTTCCTCGGCTTTGCCGCGGTGTTCGTCGTTGTCTATTTCCTCTCCGGCCGCATGATCCGCCCCATCGCGGAAAGCTATGAAAAGCAGAAGCGGTTCATCACGGACGCAGGCCACGAGATCAAAACGCCCCTGACGGTGATCAACGCCAACGTGGATCTGCTGGAGTGCGACCTGGGCGACAACGAAAGCCTTGACGATATCCGGGGGCAGACCAAGCGGCTGAAGGCGCTGACGGAAAAGCTGGTGTACCTGGCCCGCATGGAGGAGGACGAGGCGACGCTGAAAAAGGAGGATTTCTCCGTCACGGAGCTGGCGGAGGAGCTGACCCCCGCCTTTGCCCATCTGGCGCAGGCCGAGGGCAAGACGCTTCGGGCGGAGATCCGCCCCGATACCGTCATGCACGGCAACGCGGAGACCGTCAGCCGGCTGTTCACCCTGCTGCTGGATAACGCGGTGAAATACGCCTCCCCCGGCGGGGAAGTGACCGTGCGCCTCGGCCGGCAGGGCCGTCATATCGTGTTCTCCGTCGCCAACCCCACGGCGGGCAACGTGACCAAGGAGGATATGGGCCGCATCTTCGACCGGTTTTACCGGGCGGACCGGTCCCGCAACTCCGAGACCGGCGGCCACGGCATCGGCCTTTCCACCGCCAAGGCCATCACGGAACAGCACGGCGGCAAGATCAAAGCCGAGCTTTCCGACGAGGGATTGTTTACCATTACCGCCACGCTGCCGGCGTGACGCCCCGGTCGGGTTCTTCTGCCCGCCCGCAGCAATATGAAATATGACAAAAACGAACGCCCCGATTTGTGCATTATCGCCCAAAATCGGGGCGTTAAATCCGAAACACTTGAAAACCCCCGCCGGACGTGGTATGATAAACTGAATTGTTATCTGATACGCAATGAACAGATGACAACGATTGATTGTTTTGATCGGAAGTCAGGAAAAAGGGGGAACTGATTTTGGCAAACGAGCCCTTGGCAAACGAGCAGGAGTTTTCGGAAGAACAACTGCATTACGTATACGAAAACCGGCGCTACGTCGGCACGAAGGAGACGGTGGGCTTCGTCCTGTGGGACGCCGCCCAGAGCCTGAACATCAACGTCTTTGACGAGCGTTTTATCACCAGCATCCTGAAGGTGGATCTCGGCCTGCAGACCGTCGCCAAGTTCATCAACAGCATCTGGGATATCGTGAACGACGTGTTCACCGCCGCCATTGTGGAAAAGACCCGCACCCGCTGGGGCAAGTTCAAGCCCTATCTGATGCTGCTGGCGGTGCCCGGCTGTATTCTTACGCTGCTGTACTGGTTCCAGCCCATTCTGTTCGGCGGGCTGTCCTCCAAGTCGATGGTGAAGTTCGTCTTCTACCTGGCGCTGGCCATCATCCGCGAGGGGGTGGGCACCTTCCAGGCCATCGCCCGCACGGGGCTTTTGTCCACTATCACGCCGCACCCGGTGGACCGCACGCGGCTGATCACCATCGCCAACTTCGCCTCGGGCACCTTCGGCGAAAAGCTGCCGGAGCAGATCATGACGGTGCTGCTGGACCTGATCGACAACAAGAAGATCAAAAAGGGAACCATCGAGGGCCAGTTCCTCGCCGCCTTCGTGGGCATGGGCACCCTTACCACGCTCCTCTCCAGCGGCATGAGCCTCTGGTTCTTCATGAATTCCCGCGAGCGCATCATGCAGTCCATCAAATCCCCCAGCGTGATGAGCTCCCTGAAGTCCATCGCCAACAACAAGCCCATCCTGCTGCTCACCCTGTCGGATTTCCTCTCCGGCTTCGGCATCGGCGGCAGCAAGACCATCTATTACCAGGACGTGCTCCACTTCGGCTCCATGACGCTCATCGCGGGCATTCCCGCCGCGCCCCTGTCGCCGGTGTCCTTCTCTTACGTGCCCTGGTTCCGGCGCCACTTCTCCAGCCGGCTGCTGTATATCGTCAGCCACTACATCAACAATTTCCTGCTGCTGGGCGTGTTCGGTCTTGGATGCATCGGATTCAACCCAAAAACCTTCAAGGGCGGCCTGTTCCGGTCGAAGCTGGCCATGTTCTTTATCATGGCCACCTGGGAGGTGCTGTGGACCCTGTTCTACGGCCTGCGTTCCGTCATCGGCACGGAGCTTTATAACGAATCCATGGACTACTGCGAGTGGAAGAACGGCTACCGCACCGAGGCCATGACCTCCGTTGCCAAGGGCCTTGCCCAGAAGGTGGCCGGCAGCGCCAGCACCGTTGTCACCACCGCCCTGAAAAAGTGGGTGGGCTACGATCAGGACGCCTACACCAGCGGACGCGAGCAGCCGGACTACGTGAAGTTCTATCTCTTCGCTATGTTCACCGTCGTGCCCGCCGTCACCGGGGCGCTGGGCATCTTCCCCATGCTGTTCTACGACCTGCACGGCAAGAAGAAAGAGCGCATGTACGCGGAGCTGCTGCAGCGCAGAAAAGACGCCGCCGCCGTGGTTTCCAGCGGCGACAAAGAGGCCGTCGAGGCCCTGGCGGAAGAGCAGATGAAAGTGGGCAAATAAGCGCGCACAGACAATTGAACCGGATCTTTGACACAGGCGGGCAGACGTTCGCCTGTGATTTTTTTGTCCATTAAGGAAATATCAGGCGGGATAAGATTCCGTTGAACGTGAACAATTTTTCGGTTTTTTAAGTAAGTTTTAACAACGAAGGTCTAAAATGAAGGTGCTTCACTTGACAAACCGGTCCGTTTGGTGTAGAATGAATCCCGATTTTTTTCCAGGAGTATTATTTTTTATGAAACATATAAAACAGATCCTCGCGGCGGTGATGGCCGTTGCGATCGTTGCCGCGGCGGCGCCCTTCGTTTTTCCTGCGACGGCTTCCGCCAACGGCGTACAGAAAAAACTGGATGAACTCAGAGCGGTTTACGATACCGGCACGTTCTTTACCGTTGACGGCAACGCCTGCTATTCCAATCAGAGTGATAACTGCCGTCTGTCCCTGATCCCCTCCCGGGGCGGTCTTCCCTCCGGCGCGGACGTGGTCGCGGGCAGCGACGCCGAAAGCTGGTCCTGCCGCGCCTTTGCCAACTACGTGTTCTACTATCTGTTCGGCGAGCGCTACTGGCATCTGCAGAGCGCCGAGACCCCGGTGCTGGGGGACTTCATCAAGCTGAACGGCGGCCGGCATTCCGCGATCTATCTCTGGGAGGACGCGAACAACTATTACGTCTACGACAGCAACGGCGATTCTCAGAATGGCGTTGTGTATAACCGTGCGTTCAGCAAATCCGGCTGGACCATCAGCGGCATCTATCACGCCCTTTCCTATGACGAAGTGATGCGCGGAGGCGACTCTGTGGTCTATCATGAGCTGACCGAGGGCAGATACGGCGTTTATAACGTCCTCACCGGTCTTTACATCGGTAAGGCGGCCCGGACCCTTTCGGAAACCGACGCGGACGCGGCCCTCTATACCCTGACGAAGGAGCACAAAGACACGGCGGCCGCTCTGGCGGAATTGACAGAGAACGGCGTGGCGGTCTCCATCGCCTGCGGTGAAAATGAAAAGACGGCATGGCTGCCGGAGCCTGTGGCGGGCGGCTACGTGATCCGCAGCACCGAAGATCCCTCCATGGTGCTGACGGCGAAGGACGATACGGTCGTTCTGGCGGCCTATAACGGTTCCGCCGCGCAGGTGTGGAGCTTCTCCGCGCCGACGCACCGCTTTACGGAAGAGGCGAGAAGCGCCTCCACCTGCGCCGTGCACGGCGAAAAGCTGCTGCGCTGCGCCGACTGCGGGTTTACCTGCGTGGAAGCCCAGCCGCTGGAGGCCCACATCTATACGGTGGAAATGATCGCGCCGGAGGAGAACGCCTACGGCTTTATCAAATACAAATGTGTGAACTGCGGCAACGTGATCCGCAAGGACGTGAAGGAAAAGCTCGACCCCGCCGCCATGGTGGATACCGGCGAGATCGTTCAGCAGAAGGACGGCTTCGTCTATATCGCCTCCACGGTGACGGAGGAAGCGTTGTTTGACGCCTTCCCGGGTTATATCTATGAATCGGACGCCTCTGCCGACGGCGCGTCGTACCGTTTGGTACCGGCCGGAACGGAGACCGTCACCGAAGATCAGGTTCTGACGCTGGTGCTGCCCGGCGATCTGGATGGCGACGGAAAGGTCACGCCTGTCGACGCCCGTATCCTGCTGCGGGCGTGCGTCGGTATCGATACGCTGGAAACGGGCCGGGAGGTCCGTGCTGCCGATCTTGATTTCGACGGAAAGATCTCCCCGCAGGACGCCCGTTGGGCGCTGCGCACGGCGGTAGGTTATGAGACCGGCGCCACCACGCTGGCGGGCTTTATCGGCGGCTGACCGCAAAGCCCATACAAAAACGAATGAATAAAGGATCTCCGAACGGAATTGTTCAGAGATCCTTTTTTTGCTTGAAAGGGGGGCTTGTCGGGAGGCATCAGTGTGATAACCCCAATGCCGTTACCGCCCTCCGCGTTGCCGCCGCGTCCGCCGCCTTTTTCAGATCACGTGCAGCAGAAACCGTCCGATCAGCCAGAGCAGCAGCAGGTGGCCGGGGTAGAAGGCGTAAAAGACCCATTTGTTCATCTTCGCGCCGCGCTGTCCGTTGTGCAGCAGGATCGGGATCAGTGAGACCAGCGCGAACAGCTCAATGGTGTTGACGATCACCTCCCAGTCAAAGGCCAGCACTATGATGGCCAGCGCGAAGAGCGCGGCCTTTGCGCCGGGCTTCTTATCCGCGGCCACGTAGAACAGGAAGATGCTCAGCACGCCCATATCGGCGTAATCCGTGTCCAGAAAGTTCGCCGCCATCATCAACAGCAGCAGCACGGCAACCGCCGGGACCATATAGAACCGCCCCAGACGCTTCTGAAAGAACTGCAAAAACGCCAGTGCCAGCAGCCCCAGCAGCAGCGTGAAAAACACGTTCTGGTGTTCCAGCTCCACAAGCTGTCCCTCACCGGCGAAGCCGAAGGCCTTGTCGAAGGGGACCTCCGAAAGAAAGGCGAACGCCAGCAGCCGCAGCAGATATTTTTTGATATCGTGGGTGTGGCGCGCGCCCACTGCGATCATATAGGCGAAGGTGGGAAAGGCCAGCCGACCCACCACACGCATCAGATAATAGACGTCGAAGGAGACCAGATCCACGTGCCAGGAATAGGCGATGTGGTCGATCAGCATGATCGCCATGGCAAAGAGCTTCAGCCCGTTGCCCGTAAAGCCCCGGAATCGCCCCTGCCCCTCATAATAGCGCACCGCGGGGCGCTCGGCCATTGTCTCCATCAGGCTTCCTCCCCGGTGGACTCCGCCAGGCGGCTCTCCCGGGCGGCCTGCACCTTGGCGGTGATCTCCTCCATATACTTGCCGTGCAGCCTGAATCGGGTGGTGAAGATCAGCAGCGAGACGATCATCAGCACCGCCGGTATCACCAGCATCATCAGGTCAAAGGAGGCCTTCACCCCGGCGGAGTTGGCGCCGTGCAGCGACTCGTCGTAGCCGCTGATCATCATACCGGCGTAGAGAATGATGGTCTGCAGCGTGTAGGCCATCTTCTGCAAAAAGCCCTTCATGGAGAAGGTGACGGATTCCGCCCGGAAGCCCATCTTCACCTCGCCGTAATCCACGATGTCCGCCAGAAAGACGGTCTGTGACACGAACATGGCCGCCGTGCCGATCTGGGCCAGCAGGTTGAAGACGTTGAGCATCAGCAGGGAATCGAAGGCCTTCGCCCCCAGCAGCATGCCGAGGAAGCCGAAGGCGGCGAGGCCCAGGGAGAACTGATAGGTCCGCCGCCGGGTGGTGAATTTCAGGCCGATGGGAATGACCAGCAGGCCGAGAATGGAGCCCACCGCGCCGAAGGTGTTGAACAGCCCCTGACGGCTGGCGTCGCCCACGCACACGTCAAAGAAGTAAACGCCCACGCCGGAGATCATATAGAAGCCCGCGTTGGAGAGCATGGCGAACAGCATGAACACCCGCAGCTGGTCGTTGTTTTTGGCGATGTTGACGATCTTTTTGAAGGAGAACTTCTCCTTAGCCTCGGTGAAGACCGTCTCTTTTGTTTTAAACACGGAAAGGCAGGCGAAGAAGATCAGTCCCGCCGCGGCGCAGAGGGAGATGACGGAAAAGCTCCGGGTGTCCCATGCCTTTACAAGCTCCCCTTTATCGTTGACCGCCTCCGTCACGCTGATATATTTCATCGCCAGCGGCGCGCCGATGGTGATGATGCCCTGTCCCAGGCCGGAGAAGGTCCGGGCGATGGTGGCGATCAGCGACCGCTCCTTGGGGTCGGTGGTGAAGCTGGGCACCATGGACCAGTAGGGGATATCTGCCAGCGTATTGGTCATGCCCCAGCCGATGTAGAGCACCGCGATGTAGACGTAGATCCACGGGCCGCTCGTCGGAATGCCGGGGTTGTTGAACAGCAGCGCCAGCACCACGGCGTTCATCAGCGCGCCGCGCAGAATCCACGGCCGGTATTTGCCCATCCGCGTGTGGGTGTTGTCCACGATGGTGCCCATCATGGGGTCGTTGACGCCGTCCCAGATCCGCGCGATGGGCGTCAGGATCAGCAGGAAGTTTGCCTTCAGCTTCAGCACGTCCGTCAGGTATTTGTTCAAAAAGCTGTAGAACATGCCGTAGCTCAGGTCCAGCCCGATGGCCCCGGTGCCGTACCAGATCTTGTCGATGAATTTTTTCGCTTTGCCCATATCCGTACCCGCCTATATATAATATATATTTATCATATCATGATACCCGGCGGATTGTAAAGTGGTATTCTTGTTTTTTCGCTTGTGAGGAGGGAGTTATTACTTCGGCAATTAAATATTGCAAAAATTCATTGACCGTGTCGTTATTGCCGAAGTAATGATCCGCCATGTTTTTTGCCGTGTTACGGCAAAAACGGCGTTATGATTGATTTATTAATGCGGCAGATTGCGTTTCTTTTCAGAAATATTTAATTGCCGCATTAATAAATCGGGACTGCGTTGCAAGATGGCGTGCGGCGAAATGAAATCGTGAGATATCTGTTTTTATTCCAGCTCCTGCAAAATCCGCCGGAATGCTTCCGTCTCTCTCACCGCGTCAAATTCCTCTGCCGTCAGCCAGTCTTCCCTGAAAATCTCCCGCAGCGTTCTTGTGTCGGCGGTGTCAAAATGCTCCCGGCTTATGGTGCGTTCGCCCATCAGCAGCGTCCGGTAGGTCTGCCTGGCGGGCCGCTCGTCAAAGGCTTTCGCGCTTTCCGCCGCTTCCCGCAGCGCGGCGACCGTCTCCGGCAGTTTCCCCAGCCGTGCGCAGACCTTCGCCAGCTCCGTCCGGCTCTCCGCGATATACCACGGGCTGTCCTTCCCTCGCAGCCCGTCGAAAACGATCCCGTCGATGGCAAAGGTTTTTTCAAAAACGCGCAGCACCTGTTCGTCAGGGATCAATTGTTCCTCCGCCAGCAGGCACATGGCGTGGTTCAGCGCGTGATAGCCGTCGTTGATATACTGCCGCACGAAGGGCAGCCGTTCCTCCGGCTCCAGCGCGAACCAGAGGAAGCCCTCCCTCGCCAGCGGAATGGTGGGGATTTGGGCAAAGATCTCCCGGCTTTTCTCCTTTCGGCCCATCTCATGGTGCTGGAACGCCAGCCGGGTGACGGCCTCAAAACGGATATCCGCGTCCCGGGCGGTTCGCATCAGCCGTTCGCCCAGCCGCACGATCTCGTCGTCGTACCGGCGCATGTTCTCTTCCCAATCCGGGATATTGCCGCTGTCGTCGCCGGAAACGAACAGCGCGTACATCAACTTGTTCAGCAACTGTTCGTTGTTTGGGTATTCCGCTACGCCTGCCCGGGCAATGCGGATGCATTCGTCGATTCTCCCGCGGCTGATGGCTGATTGAAACGCCGACAGGTATTCTCCGGTTCTTTTCCGTTCCGTTTCATCGTCAGCGCCAAGCAGCCGGTCCACCGTCACACCGAAGCATCCGGCGATGGTGGGCAGCAGTTCCACGTCTGGGTAACAGACGCCGTTCTCCCAGCGGGAAACGGATTGATTGCTCACGCCGATCTGCTCCGCAAATTCCTCCTGCGTGATATCCTTTTCCTTTCGCAGCTGTTTGATATTTTTGCCGATCTGCAGTTGCATACAGAAACCTTCTTTCAATGATGATCGAAAAGCGCTTTTCTGTGAGCTATGATAGCAGATTTTGCCCGAAAAGAAAAGTTCACGCTGCGGAAGAAAAATCCTCGCGCAGCGTGAATGGAATCTATATACAATTATATTATGAGCAGAACACGTGGTTCCCGATGGTGCAGATCACCGGGCGGGTGCGGATCCACTGGCTTTTGGCGGTGCGGGGGTTATAATAATAGATCGCGCCGCCGCTGGGGTCCCAGCCGTTGATGGCATCCCGCGCCGCCTTCTGCGAGGTGGCGTTGGGGGAAACGCTCCAGTTGGAATCGTTCACGCAGCTGAAGGCCCCTTTCTGATAGATCACCCCGCTGACGGAATCCGGGAAGGAGGGGTGCGCCACCCGGTTGAGCACCACGGCCCCCACAGCCACCTGACCCTTGTAGCTTTCGCCCCGGGCCTCGGCGGCGATCAGCTTGGCCAGCAGCCACTCGTCGGAGGAGGACATGCCGGAGGAGGAAGACGACAGCCCTAAATATAATAAGGTAGTGGGCCCTGCTATGCCGTCCGCGGAGATGCCGCAGGATTTCTGAAAGGCCTTCACGGCGGATTGCGTCCTGGCGCCGTAGATGCCGTCCACCGTGCCGTTGTAGAAGCCGAGGGATTTCAGCTTGGACTGGATCTGCCGGACCTCTTCCCCGGTGGATCCCACTTTGGAATAGGCCATGCGGGCGTTTTCGTTTATCTGAATGCCGGAATAACGGATCGTCATGCAGCCTGCCAGCAGGCTAAAGCACAGCAAAAGCGACAGAACGGTTTTGCCGCTGCTGTGTAAAATACGTGTTGTTTTCATGAAATCACCTGATAAAAGAATAATGATATATGCATAGTATTTCCGGGAAAAGGAGAAAAAGTCAGGTCAATATCTTGAAATTTGTGGCAGAAAATCAAGAAAAACACAAGATATAGTATGACTCGAAAAAGAGTCAAAAAAATTGAAAAAAAATCCGGAAAAAGGGGTTGACAATCGCAAACTGTTGTGGTAATATATGCGAGCACTTGAGAGAGCGGGCAGCGGAAAGCGGTCCGGTGGCTCGGGTGAAGGGACGAAAAACTCCGATCAGTCGCGAGAACGGACGGCGGAAAAAAGTTCCGAAAAAAGTGAAAAAAGTGCTTGACAAACGATGTCGGATGTGGTAAACTACTAAGGCACTCGCAGAGA
>CADAMO010000095.1 GCA_902788995.1 Oscillospiraceae bacterium | reverse complement strand
GGGTTCCTCCTTTCCCAGACTAAATTCTACCACCAATGGTTTCCCGCACTAAATTCCACATCTAACTTCCACTGTGGAATTTACTTTGGGAATTAACTAAGTTCTTTTTTATGCGGGACCTTCGAAACAGATGATTGCAAAATCCGACCGGATATGATACTATGATATTGATTGATCAACGGGCGCGCCTGCGCTTCCGGTAAAAAAGGCGGGAGGATTCGTTATGGCAAAGAAAAAACCGATGCTGATCGGTTATCACACCGATATCTATAAGCGCTTCGGCAACAATCCGAAATTCGACCTGATGGCCAAAACCGGCAACGGGGTGGATTTCGTGCTGTGCCACGTGGATACGCGGGACGGCACCTATCAGGACAACCTGGACCACGCCGAAAAGACCGCGAAGGCCTTCAAGGAGCTGGGCGTTCCCTTCATCGCCAGCTACGAGGGGCAGAATTTCAATCTGGAGCAGAAGACCACCGACGGCCATGACTGGGTCCACCGGGGCGACGGCACCCATCTGCTGCGCCTGACGCGGGACTATATGGAAAAGCTCAACAGCGAAGATAACTGCATGGGCTTTATGTACGATGAGCTGGAACACGTCATTATCAACCGCAACGTCTCCCTCGCGCTGGCTTCCAGATTCAAGGAGGACCATCCGGCGTTCCCTGTCTCTGTCAGCCGCGACCCGGTGGTGCAGGGCGAGCTGTTAAGCAGCCAGCTGCGGGATTACGCCAAAGAGCTGAAATCCTTCGGCGCAAAGACCGTCTCCGGCGAGCACGTCTTTCCGGTGCTGTTCCATCTGTTCGCCAAAAACGGTATCATCCCCAATTTCAAATCCCAGAAGGAATCCTTCTCCAACGTGCAGTTTGCCATCGCGGCGGGCGCGGCCAAGCAGTACGGCATGCCCCTGTGGAACTGCGTGGACCTGTGGTGCCGCATGACCTACCCCGGCCATTCGGCCCGGGAGATGTATAACAATCTGGTGTTCGCGTACCTGGCGGGCGTGGATCTGGTCTACGTGGAGAGCGTCGACGCCTTTATGGATAACGAGGGGCATCTCACGCCCTACGGCGAACAATTCCGCGCCTTCTGCGACGAATATAAGGGCAAAGAGCGGGATTACGACGTGGCGGATTACCGCCCCGAGATCGGCATCGTCCGATACGACGACACCTACTGGGGCCAGGGCAGGGTGCGCTGGATGTGGCGCAACATGCTCTTTGGCAACCCCGCCATCAAAGCGGATAAAAAATGCAAAGAGTGGATCAAGGTCTTCAACATGATTACCCACGGCGAGACCGGCAAGGGCGGCATATCCTGGGGCCGGGTGGAGCTGCGCTCCCTCACCCGCCACCGCTCCTTCGCCACCATGAACAACGCCGTGGTCTACGACGAAAACGCCACGAAGAAGGATCTGGAATCCCTGAAGCTCTGCTTCCTCTGCGGTTACACCGTCAGCGACGGCACGCTTGCCGCCGTGCGGGAGCTGGTGAAGGAGAACGGCCTGACCGTGGTGACCTCCGAACGGTTCGCCCCCAAGGGCTTCACCGTGCCGAAGGGGCAGCCCTTCGGAGAGATCGCCGACGGCAAGGGCACGTGGATCGTCACCGACGATTTCGGCTCCAAAAAGCTGGAAAAACGTCTGTCCGGCTTCCTTGGCAACAAGGGCGAGATGCGCTACGTCTTCGGTGATAAAGAGCTGCGGATGAAGATCGACGAGGACGGGGACGGCTATACCATCTTATGAAAAAACTGATTGCCACGGATTTTGACGGCACCTTCATCCGGGGCGGCGTGATCGACCCCGGTTATCACACGGACATCCGGGCCTTCCGGGAGGCGGGCGGTCTGTTCGGTTTCGTCACCGGCCGTGGAACGGACTTTTTTGACACGATCCGGGAATACGGCGTGACGGCGGATTACCTGCTGCTGTACAACGGCTCCCTGATGGCGCTGCCCGACGGGAGCGTGGTGAAGGAATATCTCATCCCCCGGCAGACCTTTGCGGCGCTGGAATCGTTCTTTGCCGCCGATCCCGCTGTATGCGCTTTTGACAAAACGGGGAACGAGCCCTTCTACCGCCACTATTACGCCCGGTACGATACCCCGGAGCTGGCGGTGGCCGCGGCGGCGGGGGTCAACCGCCTGTACGGCGACCGGGTGACGGCCTTCGTCAACGGGGTGCACGTCAACATCGGCAAAAAGGGCAGCGGCAAAACCCAGGGCGTGAGAGACGCCCTGACCTATTTCGGATTAAAGGAAGAGGAGGCCGCCGTCTTCGGCGACGACTTCAACGACCTGGATATGATCACGGCGCTGAACGGCTGGGCGGTGAATACCGCCCGTCCCGAGGTGCTGGCAAAAGCGCCCCACGTCTGTGAAAGCGTGGCGGCGCAGGCAAAAATCTTTTTATCGGAGAGAAACAGAAGCAACCCATGAAGCACTACATCATCGCAAAATTCAAGCCGGAGATCACCCGGGAGCAGCAGACCGCCATGCTGCCGGATATTTCCGAACTGTTCGGTCATCTGATCTGGATGGACGGCATCAACAACGTGGACGTGTGTCAGAACTGTATCGACCGGGATAACCGCTTCGATCTGATGATCGAGATCGATATGGAGAAGGAGGCCCTGCCCACCTACGACGCGTGTATCTGGCACAAGCTGTGGAAGGAAAAATACGGCAAAATGCTGGAGAAAAAGACTATTTTTGACAGAGAATGAGCGACTGCAGAACCTGTGTGATCGACGTGGGCGGAGGCCAGCGGGGCATTTTCGGCGCCGGCGTTTTTGACCGCTGTCTTGACGAGGGGGCTGCGTTCGACTGCTGCATCGGCGTTTCCGCCGGCGGGGCCAACGTGATGTCCTTTCTCGGCGGGCAAAAGGGCCGTAACTACGCCTTTTACCGCGAATACGCCAAACGGAAGGACTATATGAGCCTCAGCAATCTGCTGCGGAAGGGCTCCTATATCGACCTCGACTCTATCTACGGCACCCTCTCCAACGAGGGCGGGGAAAATCCGCTGGATTACGACCGGATCGCCTCTTTTGACGGGCGGTTCTATATCGTCGCCACCGACGCCGCCAGCGGCCAACCTGTCTATTTTGAGCAAAAGGACGTTCCGCGCAACGATTACCGGGCGCTGAACGCCTCCTCCTGCCTGCCGGTCATGTGCAGACCCGTTGCCATCGACGGGGTGGATTATTACGACGGCGGCGTGGCGGACCCCGTGCCGCTGGAAAAGGCGCTGGCGGAGGGCGCGGAGAAGATCGTGCTGATCCTGACCCGCCCGACGGAGTTTGTCATGGACGGCAAATTTGAGAACGTGGCGGCAAAGCTGCTGGAAAAGAAATACCCCGCCTGCGCCGCCGCCCTGCGGGACCGTCCCCGGAAGTATAACGAGGCGGTGGCTAAGGCGAAGGTACTGGCGGAGGAAGGACGCTGCCTGATCGTCGCCCCTTCCGTTGTCAACGGCACCGGCACCGTGGAAAAGGACGACGCCGTGCTGGAGGGGCTGTATCAGGAAGGCTACCGGGAAGGGGAGCGCATCAAGGCGTTTCTCCGTTCTTCCTGTGTCACGCTGTGAAATTTTTTTGTTCGTCACGGATTTTTGTGGGATACCGTAATAAAGCTTGTCGGGCCATTTGACAGACGCAGCATCCCGTAGGGGGCGGCTTCTGACGCCCCGCATTTTGGCGTAAACAACCTTTTTTTTGCATGCCTCGCGCCGGGAAAGGCAAGGTCGTGGTGTAAAGGGAACGTTCTCCGTTACAGAACCGCATTACGGGGCGTCAGAATGCCGCCCCCCTACGGTTGGCAACCAAACGCCTTAAAAAAACCAATTCCCTCTCTGTTCAATCAAAAACCTCCCGCCGGAATTATCCGGCGGGAGGTTGGCTTTTGCGTTTTGTGATCCGTCAGAGAGATCAGTCGGAAGTGATGGTGATGGCGGTGTTGGCGTTGATGTTGTCCACGTAATAGACCGCCGTCCAGGTTGTTTTCTGGGTGCTGAAATCATAGAACGACTGCCAGTTCACGCTGTAATCATCGTTATCCGCCTTGGGCGTCCAGGAGACGTTGACTGTCTTGTTTTCTTGCGTCTTGGTCACGGCAATCGTGACGCCTTCGCCTTTGAGCACTTCCGCTTCATACCGGCCAGTCTCGGAGTTGTACTTGAATTCAACGTTCGTCTTATACGTTACGTCATTGGAACCGAGATTGGCGTCCAGCGAGACGGTATAGGCCGTCAGCGGGTTATTTTCCTCGCCCAGCAGGCTGTCAAGGTTAATGCCCAGCAGGCCGAGCAGCAGGCGGAGGATCCGCTTGAGCGTGGCAAGAATGCCGCTGGTGGAATCCTTCGTCACACCGGAAATCAACACCTTGCAGTCGGAGGTAATGTTCTTGATTTTATAGGTGCGGTAGCCGTCCGCGTCCACGCCGGTGGAGGAGAGGGATTCCGCGTCGCCGATGACGGAGCTGAGCATATCGGCGTCCTCACCGAGGAATTCGGACAGGAAGTTGACGCCTCTCACAACCTTGACCTTCATGTTGTCGCCGTTGAAGCCCTTGGTGATCTTCACGCGGAATTCAAACTCGCCGCCGTAATAGACGGCCTTGTTGTTGCTGTTGGCCAAAGGCTTGGCGGAGTAGCCGTCGCCGGAGGTCAGCGTCACCGTGAAGTGATTGCGCAGCAGAACCGGCATATTGTTTTCATCGCGCTCCAATACGCTGAACCGCAGGTCGCGATTGGCCGTGACCGCGTATTCGCCGGAAGAGTTTCTGTTGACGATCTCGCCGTTGCAAAGCACGATGATAGTGGAAGCGTCATATACCTCGTTGGTGATCACCCGGAAGGAGACCGTCTTGCCCGCTTCTACCGTGCCGTTCTGGCACTTGGCGGGGCTGTAGCGGACCGATTCGGGGGAGCCGGGCTCCGCGTTGTCGAATACCTCCCGGCTGCTGGTGACCAGGTCGTCGATGTAATAATATTTCCCGTCGCCGCTGTAATAGCCGTAGCCGCCGTCGGGATCCTCTACGAACTCGGTGAATTCGCCGTTGACGGATTTGACGTAGGAATATGCGTCCTCGCCGTATTCCGCAGAGGGGCCGACGTAGGTGACGTTATAGGAACCGCCCGCCGCAAAGGCTGGCACAAGCGTCATGGCGATCATCAGCGCCGCCAGCAAAACGCTCAGAGTTTTTTTCATGATGGTATCACTCCTGTTGATATTTTTCCACATAAATTATATTACAGAACGCCCAAAAAGTCAAATTCTTTTTGCGTGATATTTGTTAAGTATTTGTGAATCCCGCGGCGAAAAAACTTGTATTTGTGACATTTTTTTGTTATGATTGCTTCAGAAAAAAGAAAAGGAAGAGTTGTATGGATCTGGTAACCCTCGGAGAAATTCTGATCGACCTCACGCAGACGGGCGTCCACGCGGAGAGAGTCCGGCAGTTTGCGGCGTTCCCCGGCGGCGCGCCGGCCAACGTGGCGGTGGCGGCGGCAAGGCTGGGCCTTTCCGTCGGCTTTATCGGCAAGGTGGGCGCGGATTCCTTCGGGCGGGACCTGCGGCGGGTGCTGACCGATAATAACGTCAGCACCGAAGGCCTTTTTGAGACGGAGCAGGCGCCCACCACGATGGCGGTGGTCAGCGTGTCGCCGGAGGGGGAGCGGTCTTTTTCCTTTTACCGTTCGCCGGGGGCGGATACGCTGCTGACAAAGGAGGAGGCGGCGGCCGCGCTGGCGGGATACGGCCCCTCCGCCCGCATATTGCACGTGGGCTCCCTGAGCCTCACGGAGGAACCCGCCCGCTCGGCAACGATGGAAGCGCTGCGTCGGGCGAAGGCCGCCGGCATGCTGGTCAGCTATGACCCCAACTACCGGGCGGCCCTCTGGAAGAGCGAAAAAGAGGCCGTCCGCCGTATGACGGAACCCATGCGCTACGCGGATATCCTGAAGGTCTCGGAAGAGGAGCTGTTTTTGCTGACGGGCTCCAGCGACCCTCGGATGGGCTCGCTGGAGCTGGGCTCCATGGGGCCGAAGCTGGTGCTGATCACTCTCGGCGCAAAGGGGGCGTTTTACCGGTTCGGCATCCACACCGGCGCCGTTCCCGGCGTCAGCGTGACTGTGGCGGATACCAACGGCGCGGGGGACAGCTTCCTCGGCGCGGCGCTCACCTGCCTGATCCGACGGGGTGAAGAACCGCTGAAGGACCTTACCCCGGCGGCGCTGGAGGAGATCGTCGCCTACGCCAACGCGGCGGCCGCCGTCACCTGCACCCGTCCCGGGGCCATTCCCGCCCTGCCCACGGAGGAGGAAGTGCAGAAGGTCTTTCCCGGATGAAGACTGCGATGATAAATTGGAGTTTCGCGAGCCGATGGCTCGCAGGTTTGAGGTATCAGGTTTGAGGTTTGAGAACGGAAATTTTCACGTTGTCACGTTACGGTAAACGGATTGATTCTCACACCTCGCACCTATAACCTCACACCTGAATTGTCGCGCTTCAGCGCTACAATTCCCTCTTTCACGAATAAAAACTTGTTGATACGTAAAAATGATCCCGGCTAACGGAGACATCCGAAAGCCGGGACTTCTGTTACTATTGCCTATTGCCTGTTGCCTGTTGCCTGCAACGGCGCAAGGCGCCGTGCTACGCGACGACTTCCACGCCGATGGCGGTCTTTTCGCCGTTGATATCCCACTCTTTGACCACGCCCTTGGGTTCGGCGACGGTCACGGAATCGGCCAGCACGTCGCCTGCGATGGCGGCGGCGTTGGCGGCGGCCACGGCGTTGATTTTGTCCGTGCCGCAGATGGTCACGTTCACGTGGTCGGTCACGTTGAAGTCCGCGTCCTTGCGCATGGTCTGGATCTTGGAGATCAGCTCACGGACGAAGCCCTCGGTGATCAGCTCGTCGGTCAGCTCCGTATCCAGCGCCACGGTGACGCCGTTGTCGCTGAGGCTGAAGGAGTTGGCCATCTGCTCTGCGGAAATCAGCAGGTCCTCCGCCGTCAGTTCCACGTCGCCGATGGAAAGCGTAAGCGTGATATGCCCTGTCTCATCCAGCTCCTTCTTGGCCTTCGCGCCGTCGAGGCTCGCCAGCTGTGTGCGGATCTCGCCCAGCTGCTTGCCGTACTTCGGCCCCAGGGTCTTGAGCTGCGGCTTGAAGGTGTAGGAGACAAGTCCGTCGGCGGAATCGGCATAGATCACGTCCTTGACGTTCAGCTCGTCCCGGATGATGTCGGAATAGACGGTTGCCAGCTTCTTTTCCGCCACCACGGTGATGGAGGACAGGGGCTGGCGGTTCTTGATGTTGGCGCCGTTGCGGGCGGCGCGGCCCAGCACGACCACCTTGAGCACCTCGTCCATGGAGGCCTCCAGCTCGGGGTCGATCCAGGCTTCGTTCACTGCGGGATAGTCGCACAGATGGACGGATTCGGGAGCCGTCTTGTCGATGGAGCAGACCAGGTTGCGGTAGATATCCTCCGCCATGAAGGGGATCATGGGGGCGGCGGCCTTGGCCGTGGTCACCAGCGCGGTATATAGCGTCATGTAGGCGTTGATCTTGTCTTGGGTCATGCCCTGGGCCCAATAGCGCTCGCGGCCCCGGCGCACGTACCAGTTGGAGAGCTCGTCCACGAAGCTTTCCAGCGTCTTGGCGGCCTCGGGGATGCGGTAGTTCGCCAGATGGTCGTCGGTGGCCTTGACGGTGGAATTCAGGCGGCTGAGCAGCCACTTGTCCATGACGGAGAGCTTGTCGTATTCCAGCGCGTACTTCGTCGCGTCGAATTCGTCGATGTTGGCGTAGAGCACGAAGAAGGCGTAGGTGTTCCACAGGGTGCCCATGAACTTGCGCTGGCCCTCCTGCACGGCCTTGCCGTAGAAGCGGTTGGGCAGCCAGGGGGCGGAGTTGGTGTAGAAATACCAGCGGATGGCGTCCGCGCCGTAGGTGGCGAGGGCGTCGAAGGGATCCACCGCGTTGCCCTTGGATTTGCTCATCTTCTGGCCGTTTTCATCCTGCACGTGGCCCAGGACGATGACGTTTTTATAGGGGGCCTTGTTGAACAGCAGTGTGGAGATGGCAAGCAATGAATAGAACCAGCCGCGGGTCTGGTCCACCGCCTCGGAGATGAAGTCGGCGGGGAACTGCTGCTCGAACAGGTCTTTGTTTTCAAAGGGATAGTGGTGCTGGGCGAAGGGCATGGCGCCTGAATCGAACCAGCAGTCGATGACCTCCGGCACGCGCTTCATCTGCCCGCCGCATTTGGGACACCTGATCGTCACTGCGTCGATGTAGGGGCGGTGCAGCTCGATATCGTCCGGGCAGTTGTCGGACATTTCCTTGAGCTCCGCAATGCTGCCGACGCAGTGGCGATGACCGCACTCGCACTCCCAGATGTTCAGGGGCGTACCCCAGTAACGGTTGCGGGAAAGGCCCCAGTCCTGCACGTTCTCGATGAAGTTGCCGAAGCGGCCCTTGCCGATGCTCTCGGGCATCCAGTGGATGGTGTTGTTGTTGCGCACCAGATCGTCCCGCACGGCGGTCATCTTGATGAACCAGGATTCCCGGGCGTAATACAGCAGGGGCGTGTCGCAGCGCCAGCAGTGGGGATATTCGTGCTCGAACTTGGGCGCGCTGAACAGCAGGCCGCGCTCGTCCAGATCCTTCAGAAACGCGGGGTCGGCGCTCTTCACGCCCTCCTTCAGCTCCTTCTCGCTGGGCTTGGCCCGCATGCCCTTGAAGGGTTCCTCGGTCATGTAGCCCTTCAGGTCCACGAACTGGATGAAGGGCAGGTCGTATTTCCGGCCCACTCTCGCGTCGTCCTCACCGAAGGCGGGGGCGCAGTGGACGATGCCGGTACCGTCGGACATGGTGACGTAGTCGTCGCACATGACGAAGTGGGCCTTTTTGTGCTGCTTTTTGGCGGCCGCGGCGGCGCCGGGGTAGAGGGGCTCGTACTCGGCGTATTCCAGATCGCTGCCCTTGCAGGTGGAAAGAATCTCATAGGCGGCAACGCCGTTCTCCTTGTCCGCCAGATGGCCGAGAACCGTATCCAGCAGGGCGGTGGCGAGGATGTAGGTCTTGCCGTCGGCGGCCTTCACCTTGGCATATTCGTCATTGGGGTTCACGCACAGGGCGGTGTTGGAGAGCAGCGTCCAGGGGGTGGTGGTCCACGCCAGGAAATAAGCGTCCTCGTCCTTTTTCTTGAAGCGGACGATGGCGGAGCGCTCCTTGACGGTCTTGTAGCCCTGGGCCACCTCGTGAGAGGACAGGGGCGTGCCGCAGCGGGGGCAATAGGGCACGATCTTGAAGCCCTTATAGAGCAGGCCCTTTTCCCAGATGGTCTTCAGCGCCCACCATTCGGATTCGATGTAATCGTTGTGATAGGTCACGTAGGGGTTGTCCATATCGGCCCAAAAGCCGACGGTGGAGGAGAAATCCTCCCACATGCCCTTGTATTTCCAAACGCTCTCCTTGCACTTCTCAATGAAAGGGGCCAGGCCGTACTGCTCGATCTGCTCCTTGCCGTCCAGCCCCAGCAGCTTTTCCACCTCGATCTCCACGGGCAGGCCGTGGGTGTCCCACCCGGCCTTGCGGGGGACCATGCAGCCTTTCATGGTGCGGTAGCGGGGGATCATATCCTTGATGACGCGGGTGAGCACGTGGCCGATGTGGGGCTTGCCGTTGGCCGTGGGCGGTCCGTCGTAAAAGACGTAGGAGGGATGCCCCTTGCGGGTGTCCATGCTCTTTTCAAAAATCTGATTGTCCTTCCAGAACTGCTCGACCTTCTTTTCGCGTTCCACGAATTTCAGATCGGTGGGCACTTTCTCGTACATAACGGTAACTTCCTTTGTTCTTTTTAAATCAAATTATATATTAAAAGATTTCCCATTGTTTGTCAAGGTTTTTCTGACGTATGAAAACGGCGCCTCCGGTTGTCCCGGGGCGCCGTCTGCTGTCTGTTACGCAATTTCGGCGGTTGGTGCCGCCTCTGTCTTTTCGGCCTTGTCGTCGTCGGTAAATTCCGGCAGGTCCGTTTTGATGCCGGCAAGGTACCGGATGATATCCTTCCGCTTGATAATGCCGATGAACACGTCCCGGTCGTCCACCACCGGCACAAAATTCTGGTTGTAGGCCCGGTTCAGGATCTCGTCGATGGAGGCGCTGGCGTTGATGGCCTTGTACTTTTTGTGCATGATGGTCTTCAACTCGATCTTTTCCAGCTTTTTCAGGTCCGGGTTGTTGTCGTTGTACAGCGCCCACAGAAAATCGCCCTCCGTGACGGTGCCTTTATAATGACCCTCGTCGTCGATCACCGGAATGGCGGCGAACCCGTGGTAGCGCATTTTTTCCAGTCCCTGCCGGACGGAACTGCCGATGTTGATATATTCCACTTCCGCCTTGGGCGTCAGAAAATACAGTACGTTCATGTTATCGCTCCAAAGGATTTCTTCTCACAGCAGTATATGTGAGCAAGCTTTATGTATGCTTAAATGAGTCGGAAGTCA
>CADAMO010000094.1 GCA_902788995.1 Oscillospiraceae bacterium | reverse complement strand
CACATCTTCGACGAGATGAAGCATTTCTTCTCCGTCTACAAGAGCCTTGAAAACAAGGAGACCGCCGTGGACGAAGTCAGAGACCGCGATACCGCCGTCAAGATCGTGGCGGAAGCCATCGACAATTATATCGAGACGTTCTGCAAGTAAGGCAAGTAGGCAATAGGCAATAGGCAGTAGGCAGTAGGCAATAGGCAATAGGCAGTAGGCAATAGGCAATAGGCAATAGTGGAGGGAGCTTATGGCAGACTTGAAATCGTATTCCCGCATCGCGCGTCTGGCCTTCCCAGTCATGGGGCTGGCCTGGGGTGCGACGTCCTATTATTATATGATATGGAACGTGCCCCTTTACGGCGCGCTGCTGGCGGTGACGCTGGCCTGCGTCTTCGCGCTGGATTTCATCACCGGTCGTCAGCGGATGCAGCCGAAAAAGAAGGCGGCGGTCCATGCGGCGGTGCTGACCGTCTGCTTCGGCGTCGGGTATTTTGCACTGGCGTTTTTACTCAACAACGTGATCTGGGGCGGCGGCAAGAGCTACCTGACGGTATTGGCGCTGCTGGTTCCGTTCCTTGCGTTTTTCTGCGTGCTTTACGTCCGCTGGAAAAGGAGCTACGCGGAGCTGATCGGCAAAAAGCCCTTCCCCTGGAGCTCCCTGTGCGGGATCGCGGCGGCGGTGGCCGTCACCTGCCTGCCGGTGCTTTTCGGGCGGCTGCTGCCGGATTACTATATGACGCATCACGGCAGGGAGCCCGCCCCCGCGGTGTACGGCTCCTATACCGAAAAGGAGGTGGCGACCGTGACGGACGCGCAATTCTACGTTTCCGCGGCAGAGGGCGACGACGCCAATGAGGGCACGCTTGAACGGCCTTTTGCTACGTTGGAAAGGGCGCAGGCTGCCCTGCGCGCATTGGATAAGACCGGAAAAACCGGCGTGACCGTGGCGGTGAAGGCAGGGGAGTACCGTACCCCCGGCCTGACCTATACGGCGGAGGACGGCGGCACGGAGGGCTGTCCCGTGACCTGGTGCGCCTACGGCGACGGAGAGGTGGTCCTCAACGGCGGCGCGACGCTGCCGGCGGAGGCATTTCATCCCGTGACGGACGAAGCCATGCTTGCCCGGCTCCATGAAGAGGCCCGGCGTAAGGTGGTCTGCGTGAAGCTCGCCGATCTGGGCGTCACGAAGGAACAGTATGGCAAAATCTACGCCATCGGCAGCTACAACACGGCGGCCCAATATGACGGCGACTGGGTGGGGGATATCTACAGCGAGCTGTTCGTCAACGATCGCCGTCAGACCCTGGCCCGCTATCCCGACGAAGGGTGGCTGGCGACCGAAGAAGTGGTGCAGACGGGCTACGGGCTGGAGACCGGCGGCGCGCTTACCAAGCGGGAGGACTGGTATGAGATCCGCAACCCCGCGCCGGATATCTATAAAATCAGTCAGGAACTGACCGACCGCGTCGCCTCGTGGAAGACGCTGGACGACGTGTGGCTGTTCGGCTACTGGAAATACGACTGGGCGGACGCCTCCTCACCCATCGGCGACTTCAATGCGGAGAAACGTACCCTTTCCCCGAAATTCGTCAGCACCTACGGCACCAAGACCGGCGCGCCCTACTTTTTCTTCAACGTGTTTGAGGAGTTGGACGCCCCCGGCGAGTGGTACCTTGACCGGGACAGCGGCGTGTTGTACCTGTATCCCGACGGGGACCTGACCGGCGCGGTGGTCGATATGTCCCTCACCACGCGGCCGGTGATCACCGTGGAAAACGCCGGTTTCCTCACATTCCGGGGCTTTACCGTCAAGGGGACCCGGGGCGACGGCATCTCCGTCAAGGGCAGCGACGTGACCGTGGAGCGGTGTCTCATAAAGAACGTCGCGGGCAACGCCCTCGTGATGGAGGGCTTCCGCAACACCGCCCGGGATAACGAGATCACCCGCACGGGCAAGGGCGGCATTGTGCTGACCGGCGGCGGCCGGGAGACCCTCGTTCCCGGCGAATGCCGCGCGGAAAACAACCTGATCCACGACTGGAGCGAGATATACCAGACCTACCAGCCCGCGGTGAGCTTAAACGGCGTGGGGAACGTGTGCGCCCACAACGAGATGTACAATTCCCCCCATGAGGCGATCACCTACGGCGGCAACAACCATATCATTGAATACAACCTGATCCATGACGTGTGCCTGCTGACGGACGACGGCGGCGCTATCTACTCCGGCCGGAGATGGACCTGGTACGGCGACGTGATCCGGTATAACTGCATCTACAACCTCGGTTCCGGCGACCACCGGCCCGTGGGCATCTATCTGGACGACGCCCTGTCCGGGCAGACGGTCTACGGCAACCTGATCGTCAACGCGCCGGGCATCGGCATCCAGTTGGGCGGCGGCCGCGACCTGGACGTGCGCAACAACGTCGTCGTCAACACCAATCTGAAGCCCTTCACCTACGACCAGCGGGCGGCGGACGGCGTCCACGGCGGTTGGTTCACCCACTCCTCGAAGGAGGGCGGCGACATGTGGCAGGACCTCAACGACTCCCCGTGGAAGACCGAAGCGTGGCAGACGGCCTTCCCGGCCATGACCCGCTTCAGCAGCGATTTCAGCCGTACGGACAGCCCCGATTTCGTGCCAAACCCCGCTTACAGTAAGGTGACGGGTAACGTGGTGGTCAGCGTCGGAGGAACGCTGGGCGAGATCGACGAACTGCCGAAAAAATACAGCGACATCTCCGGCAACGCGGTGTTCCGCCCCAACCGGATGGCGGAAATCTTCACCGACCCGGCAAACGGCGATTATTCGCTGAAGGAGGGGTCCCCGGTGTTCGATCAGATCCCCGGCTTTGAGCCGCTGCCGCTGGACGAGATCGGCAGACAGTGAGCGGAAAACGAAATGGAAACCCCGCGATAGCATCATCTGACAGAAGCGTCGGCATACGGATGATTCCGTTGCCGGCGTTTTTTTTCGGAAATAATATACATTTTCCGAACATCTGACGGTGGAAAGCCCAGGGCGGGAGTGTTATAATAAATTGAAATTGGAAATTTTGCAACAAATCGAGGTAAGGATGATGAAAAAAATAAAACGTGTGCTGGCGCTGCTGCTGGCGGTGCTGCTGCTGAACGGCCTTGCGCCGCTGGCCTTTGCCGAGGGCGTTCACTATCACACCAACTGGGGCTCAAAGGTCCCTGTGGTGCTGGTGGGCGGCGACGGCGAGCCACTGGCGGATCAGGACGGCAACGAGATCTTCCGGTTCGTGGATATCTCCAACGCCCTCAAAAGCAGCGACGGCGACAACCTCAAGACCTCCATTATGAACGTCGTCAAACCGCTGCTGGTGCAGGGGCTGCTGACGGGCAATTATCAACCCTATTACGACGCCCTGTACACGGAGGTGGCGGAGTTGTTCAGCGACGTGCTGCTGGATGAAAACGGCGATCCCCGCAACGGCAGCGGTCTTTCAGGGTGGCGTCAGTGGAGTATGAAGACCAGCTGAGCCGGGACGTCAAGCTCTCCGGCGACGGCTCCTACCACCTCGCGGATTACCAGTTCTATTACGACTGGCGGCTGGACCCGCTGGAGACGGCGGAAAAGCTGCACGACCATATCGAGCGGGTCAAGGCCCTGACGGGTTCGCCGCAGGTGGCGCTGGTTTGCCGGTGCGTGGGCGCCAACGTGGTCTTCGCCTACATCGCGAAATACGGCACCGGTTCCCTCTATTCGCTGGGCATGGACGGCGTGGTGGGCCTGCACGGCTGCGAGCCCATGAGCGAAGCCATCAGCGGCAAGTTCCGCGTCAATTTCCCGGCCATCAACCGGCTGCTGACGGATCTGCAGGCGCTGGATATGATCGGCGAGCTGGATCCCCTGATCGAATCCACCGTCGCCCTGGCTGCCGCCAGCCCCGCGATCACCATGACCAAAGAGGCCCTGCGGCTGACGATTTATCAGAAGATCGTGGAGGGCGCCACCTCCGCGCTGGCCCTTTCCACCTTCTTCTCCTGCCCCATGTACTGGGCCTGCGTCAACGCCGACGATTATGACGAGGCCATGCGGTACGTCTTCGGCGAAGAGGGCAGCGAAAAGCGGGTGAAATACGCCGGACTGATCGAAAAGATCGAGAATTACAACACACAGGTGCGTCAGCGTCTCCCGGAGATCCTGCAGGAGATCAAGGAGACCGTGCCCCGCGTGTGCGTCATCTCCAAGTACGGCTACCAGCTGGCCGCCGTTTCGGAATCCGCCGATATGGTGTCCGACCAGATCGCCACCGTCTATTCCTCCTCCTTCGGCGCAACGACAAGCAAGGTCTATGAGACGCTGCCGGAAAGCTATCTGGCGCATCGGATCGAGGAGGGGAAGGAAGCGTATCTTTCCCCCGACGGGCAGATCGACGCCTCCACCTGCCTGTTCCCGGAGCAGACCTGGTTTGCCAAGGGGGCGCGCCACTCCAATTGGACGTGGACGGAAAACGACCTGATGTATACCGTCGTCACCTCTGAGGAGGTGCTGACCTGCGACGATCTGGACGTGCCCCGCTTCTTTGTGGAGCAGAACGACGAGGCCGGCACCTGGGAGCCCATGACGGCGGAAAACTGCCACACGGAAAACTGGAGCACCGACAGGGACGACAACGCCCCGGTAGGCTTCATGGCGAAGCTGCGCGCTTATTTCAAGGCGATTTCCGTCTGGCTGCGGCTGGTGGCGGAAAAGCTGCGCTCCCTGATCGCGCCGAAGGCAGACTGAAGGACAGCGTATTTGCCATGCGGGAATCAAATAAAATGTAAATTTAAAAAATAGTAATAATATGATACCGGGGAAGTCAATTTTTCCCGGTATCATTATTGACAGAAAAAACGGAAAAGAGGTTTTTTATGCAACGTTTCAAGCGCGCAGTCGCCATGCTGATGGCGGTAATTGTTGTAATGTCCCTTTTGGGGGCGGGGCACCAGAATAAGGCATATGCTGCCGCAGCCGACGTGCCTACGGTCTACGTGATCGGGCAGGGGTGGGCGCTTTATAATTCCTCCGGGGAGCTGGTATCGGACTTTTCCATGCCGGAGGGGTTTCTGGAGGCCGCCGTCAAGGACTGCCTGCCCTCCTTCCTGAAAGCGGCGCTGTTCAGCACCGATAAAAACGTGAATGAGTACGCGGATAAGCTGGCGGCCAACATGGCGCAGCTCTACGCCAAAGCAAAATTTGACGACAACGGCGAACCGACGGACGGCTCCGGCCCGGTTTTCGACCCAGCCGCGCCGGTCCATACCTTCAAATTCAATTTTTATCGGTTCCTGTACGACTGGCGGCGGGACCCCCGGGAGACGGCGGAGCAGCTGGCCGTCTACATTGACAACGTCCGCGCCTCCACCGGGGCGGATCAGGTCAATCTGGTGGGCCGCTGCGAGGGGGCCTGCTCGCTGATGGCCTATCTCACCGCCTACGGCGCGGAAAAGGTCAACCGGGTGTTTTTCCTGAACTCCGGTTTTCACGGCATCGTCGGCGCGGACGCGCCCTTCAGCGGCAACATCTGCCTTGAGGCGAAGCCTGCCCGCGACTGGCTGGATGAAATGATCAACGGGGATATTCCGGACGTGGCCATCAACTCCATGGACATCGTGACCCAGCCCTACTGGCAGGTGCTCCGGGCGCTGGTCCGGGCGGTCTATGAGAGCTACGGGCTGGAGATCGCCTCCAAGGCCGTCAATTCCCTCTACAACCGCATGTTCCGCCCCGCCCTGCGAAAGACTTTGCTGACGGGCTACGCCACCTGGCCGGGCATCTGGGCCATGGTGTTTGAGGAGAACACGGAGACGGCCATTTCCTTCGCCTTTGAGGGGCAGGAGGAGCGTTATGCCGGGCTGATCGAAAAGATCCGCGGCTACAACCGGGAGGTCCGCGCCGGCGCGGACGATTTGCTGCGGGAGATCAACGCAGAGGGAGTGGATATCGGCGTGCAGGAAAAATACGGCTACGCCACCGACCCCATCGAGAAGGGGGCCGCGCAGCTCTCTGATGAAAAGGCCTATCTGAAGCACAGCTCCTTCGGGGCCACCACCGCCCTCTTCGGCGAGACCCTGTCCGAGGAATACGTGGCTGCGGCGAAGGCCGAGGGAAGGGGACGCTATATCTCCCCGGATCTCCTGATCGATACCTCCACCTGCCTGTTCCCTGACAGCACCTGGACCATCGGCGCGCTGCAGCATCAGATCGTCCCCGCGTATCTGGACGAATTTGCCTACCGCTATCTGACCAGCGAAACGGCCATGACCATCGACAGCGATCCGGCCTGTCCGCAGTTCCTTCTCAACGACAACGGCAGCCTGGTGCCTCTGACGGAGGAAAATCAGGACCAGTCCCTTGTCCGCCCGGAGCAGCGGAGCTTCTGGAAGGCCCTGAAGGAGTTCTTCGTGCAGCTGTTCCGGTACATGAAGGTGCTGTTCGCGTCGAAAACGAGCAACTGACTTCCCCCGCGCAGCGTATCAGAATATCTGAAAAAAAACGGCCCGGTCACGCGTCATGGCGTGCCGGGCTTTTGATGTCGGTAAGGATTATTGGCCGGTCTGTACCCGTCCGGTCAGGTCTTCCCCGAGGAACGCGCCGCCGTTGCGGGCGAAGGAGACGGGGTCGCCGCTGACGAAAAAGCGGGTCTCGCCGGGTTCCGTGCGGTCTGCCAGCAGGTTCTTTTGGGTGAGGGTCTGCTGCAGCTGCCGGGCCGCCGCCGCGCCGGAGTTGATCAGGGTGACGCCGGGGAGCAGTTCGCCGATCACGCCGGAAAGCAGCGGGTAGTGGGTGCAGCCCAGCACCAGCGTGTCGATCATGCCGCCCATGAAGGGGGCCAGATACTCGTTCAGCGCCGCCACGGTCTCTTCGTCGGCGGAACTTGTCTTGCCGCTTTCCACCAGCGGCACCAGCTTCGGCGTTTCCACCGCCGTCACCTGCGCCAGCGGGTTATACAGCGGGATCAGCAGGTTGAACAGGCCGCTTGTCACCGTGACGTGGGTGCCGATGACACCCACGCTGCCGGTGAGGGTGGCGGAGGCCGCCTCCCGTGCGCTGGGGTCGATCACGCCCACGATGGGCAGGTCGAAGCGCTTTTGCATTTCCGCCCTTGCCATGGCGTCGGAGGTGTTGCAGGCGACCAGCACCGCCTTTACGTCGTGGGAGCGCAGAAAACGGATATTCTGTTCGGAAAAACGGATCAGTTCTTCCCGGGTGCGGTTGCCGTAGGGCACCCGCGCCGTATCGCCGAAAAAGACGAAATCTTCATGGGGCAGCAGCCGTTTGGCCTCTTTCAGCGAGGTCAGTCCCCCCAGACCGGAATCAAAGATGCCGATGGGGCGGTTATCGGATGGGTTCATGTCATACCTCGAACAATGTTTGATAATGATGAAAGATGAATGCCGGAAGCCCTACGGGCTTGATTGATATCTTTCATCTTTCCGCTTTCCTCTTTCACTTCAAATCGTTGACCAGCGATTTGAAGTGCTCTCCCCGCTCTTCAAAGCAGGTGTACTGGTCGTAGGAGCTGGTGGTGGGGGAGAGGAGGACCACGTCGCCGGGGGCGGCGATTTTGACGGCTTCTTCCAGCGCGTGGGGCAGATCGTCCGTCAGGATCCCTTCGCCCTCCGTCAGGTCCTTCACGATGCGGGGGCCGCACTCTCCGTAGCCGATCACGGCTTTCACGCCGGGCAGCAGCGGCTTGATGGGGGAGAGGTCCAGCCCTTTTTCATGGCCGCCCGCCAGCAATATCACCGGGGCGGTGAAGGATTTCAGCGCGGTGACGGTGGCGTCCACGTTGGTGCCCTTGGAATCGTTGTAGTATTTCACGCCGTTCAGTTCCCGGACGAATTCCAGCCGGTGCTCCACGCCCTTGAAGGCGGCTATCGCCTCCCGGATATCCTCAACGGATTCGCCCAACGCCGACGCCGCGGCCACGGCCACCAGCACGTTCTGCACGTTGTGGCGGCCCACGATCTTCATGACGCTCAGCGGGAACAGCTTTTCCCCGTTGCGGTAAAGATCGGTTTCGTCGGCGTAAAAGTCCGCCTTGGGATCGACGAGGCTGTAGGTGACCTCTTTGCAGCGGACGGGCAGCAGTTCCGTGTACTGCCGCACCAGCGAGTCGTCGATATTTTTCAGGAACACGTCGTTTTCCTTCATGTTCTCATACACCCGCGCCTTGGAACGGTAGTAGGCGTCCTCGGTGCCCATAAAGTCGAGGTGATCCGCCGCCAGATTGATGATAACGGCAATCTCGGGGCGGAAGGTGACGATATCCAGCAGCTGGAAGTTGGAGATCTCCAGCACGATGTAGTGGCCGGGGTCGTTCATCAGGTCCTGCTCCAGCACCGTTTCGCACAGGGCGATGCCGATGTTGCCGGAGAGATGCGTCCTGCCGGGAAAGGCCTTGTTAAGCACCTCGTACAGCAGCGTGGTGGTAGTCGTTTTGCCGTTGGTGCCGGTGATGGCGATAAAGTGCTGGGGCGCGCAGACCTTGAAGGCCAGCTCGATCTCCGTGGTGACGGGGATACCCCGCTCCCGCAGCCTTCTGACAAACCACAGCTTGCCGTTGATACCGGGGTTCTTGATGACTTCGTCGTAATCCCGCTCAAAGACCTCCGGTTCCTGCCCGCAGACCTCCACGCCGTTTTCCAGCAGCCAGGGGAGCTCCTTGATCTGATCCATGGGTTTGGATTCGGTGACGGTGATGCGCGCGCCGAGCTTCAGCAGCAGCTTTACCGCCGCCAGCCCGCTGCGGGCCAGCCCCAGGATCAGGATGTTCTTTCCTTTATAATCAGTCATATCGGTTCCCTCAATGCGTTGTGATGTTATTCAATATATGTTATTCAATATATTATACTATATATTTTATCATTAGTAAATGGTTTTGCAAAAAAATTAGTACTTGACAAGCCGTTGATTCTATGATATCGTATAAAGGAAATTTAGCGGAGTAAAGCGCTAACACGATAATGCAATAAAAGAGAGGGTTTTACAATGAAAAAGACAATTTCCGTTCTGCTGGCCGTACTGATGGTGCTGACCTGCGCGTTCGCGCTGGCCTCCTGCGGCGACAAAAAGGATGCGGCCCCCGCCGCCGATACCGCGACCGACGCGGCCCCCGCCGCTGAGGGACAGAAACTGATCGTCGGCTTCGACGCGGAATTCCCGCCCTTCGGCTTCGTGGCCGAGGACGGCTCCTACGACGGCTTTGACCTTGCCATGGCGAAAGAGCTGTGCAGCCGCCTGGGCTGGGAGTTTGAAGCGGTCGCCATCGACTGGAACTCCAAGGACGCGGAGCTCTCCTCCGGTAATATCAACTGCATCTGGAACGGCTTCACCTACACCGGCCGTGAGGATCAGTACACCTGGTCCGAGCCCTACGTGGACAACAGCATCGTGCTGGTCGTGAAGGCCGATTCCGGCATCACCTCCCTCGCGGATCTGGCGGGCAAGAGCGTGATGGCGCAGGCGGGTTCCTCCGCGGTGGACGCCATCGACGAGAACGAAGAATTCAAAGCCAGCCTGAAAGAGGTCGTGCAGCTGCCCGACTACAACACCGGCTTTATGGATCTGGACAGCGGCAGCGTTGACGCCGTGGCCGCCGACCTGGGCGTGGCCACCTTCAACATCAGCTCCAAGGACGGCGCTTACGTCATTCTTGACGAGCCCCTTTCCACCGAGCAGTACGCCGTCGGCTTCCTGCTGGGCAACACGGAGCTGCGCGACGCCGTGAACGCCGAGCTGCTGAAGATGGCGGAAGACGGCACCATGATGTCCATCGCCGAAAACTACGTGGACGAAGGCCTCGTGCTGGAAAGCCTGTGCCTTGTCAAATGATCGGTTGAATCGCTGTTGTTGACAACGATGACAGGAGCGGAAATGGTGCGCCGTTTCCGCTCCGCGCAGTTTTATCTGAAAGAAAGGAAGGCGGCGGAATTGACGTTCCGCGCCGCGTATCCGGTATGACGTTTGCAACCATGGTAGGCGAGCTGGCCTACGCCTTTATCAATACGTTCCTGATCTTCGGCCTCACGCTGGTGGGCGCGCTGCCCCTCGGCCTGCTGGTCTATTTTTGCAAAAAGAGCCGCTTCAAGCCGCTGAAATGGCTGACGGAGGTGTATATCTCCATCATGCGGGGCACCCCGCTGATGCTGCAGGTCATGGTGATTTATTTCGCCCCGGCGCTGCTGTTCAAATTCACCGTTCCCGGCAACTGGCGGTTTTCCGCTGTGATCGTGGCGTTTATCGTCAACTACGCGGCCTATTTCGCCGAGATCTACCGTGGCGGCATCGAATCCATTGAGATCGGCCAGTATGAGGCCGCCCACGTGCTGGGCTACGGCAAGGTGCAGACCTTTGTCAAGATCATTCTGCCGCAGATGATCAAGCGGGTGCTGCCCGCCACCACCAACGAAGTGATCACGCTGGTCAAGGATACGTCCCTGGCCTCCGCCATCGGCACCGTGGAGATGTTCACCAAGGCCAAGCAGATCGCCGTTTCGCCCCGTTCCCCGGGCATGCTGACCTTCCTGGTCGCGGGCATTTTCTATTTCATTTTCAACGCCATTGTGGCTTTCGCCATGAAGCGCCTCGAAAAGGCGCTCAGCTACTATGATTGAGGAGGGGGACGCCATGCA